>NZ_CP121682.1:3323750-3625909 GCF_029760955.1 Streptomyces cathayae | reverse complement strand
CCTCACCGGCGACACCGTCCTGGGACGCGGTACGACCGTCGTGTCCCACCCCGACGGCCGCCTCGGCGACTACCTGGACACCCTGCGCCGCCTGCGCTCGCTCACGGTCGACGACGGCGTCCACACGGTCCTGCCCGGCCACGGGCCCGTGCTGGAGGACGCCCAGGGCGCGGTCGAGTACTACCTGGCGCACCGGGCCCACCGCCTCGCCCAGGTGGAGACGGCCGTCGAGAACGGCCTGCTCGCCCCGTCCGAGGTCGTCGCCCACGTCTACGCCGACGTGGACCGCTCCCTGTGGCCGGCCGCGGAACTGTCGGTCCGCGCGCAACTGGAATACCTGCGGGAACACGGGCTCATCTAGCGGGGCGCGGGCTCGGTCGGCGCGAGCACGGCTCACCCGGTGGGGCGCGGTTCACTCGGTGGGGCACGGGCTCGTCCGGCGGGGTACGGGGCTTCACCCGAAAGCCCCGGCGCCCGGCAGGCGCTGAGGCCTGCGGGGCACCGGGGCTTTCGGCACGCGTGCCGGGAATCCCGTCAGCGGGAGCGCTTCGCGAGGCGCTCGACGTCCAGGAGGATCACCGCGCGGGCCTCCAGACGGAGCCAGCCGCGCTGCGCGAAGTCCGCCAGGGCCTTGTTGACCGTCTCGCGGGACGCGCCGACCAGCTGGGCCAGCTCCTCCTGCGTGAGGTCGTGGACGACGTGGATGCCCTCCTCGGACTGCACCCCGAAGCGGCGGGAGAGGTCCAGCAGGGCGCGGGCGACCCGGCCCGGGACGTCGGAGAAGACCAGGTCCGACATGGCGTCGTTGGTCTTGCGCAGCCGGCGCGCGACGGCCCGCAGCAGCGCCGTGGCCACCTCGGGGCGGGCGTTCAGCCAGGGCTGGAGGTCGCTGTGGCCCAGGGCGAGCAGCTTGACCTCGGTCAGCGCCGTGGCGGTCGCGGTGCGCGGGCCCGGGTCGAAGAGCGACAGCTCACCGATGAGCTCGCCGGGGCCGACGACGGCCAGCATGTTCTCGCGGCCGTCGGGGGAGGTCCGGTGGAGCTTGACCTTGCCCTCGGTGACCACGTAGAGCCGGTCTCCGGGGTCGCCCTCGTGGAACAGGGAGTCGCCCCGTGCGAGGGTCACCTCGCTCAGCGAGGCGCGAAGCTCCGCGGCCTGCTCGTCATCGAGCGCCGCGAAGAGCGGGTTCCGCCGCAGAACGTCGTCCACGTGTTCTCTCCTTGTCGACCTGCTCAGGGGATCTTGTTCCCCGCGTACCAGGGGACCGAGGTGCCCATTTTGCCGGACAGTCCAAACAGTGTGATCTGTCACAAGGATGCCGCACAGGTGTGCCCGGGTAAGCGGCAGGGGTCCAATTGGGCGCTGATCTTCAGGGGCCGGGGCGGATGTCGGTGCCGGGCCGTAGGCTGGTCGGGTGTCCAAATCGCCGGTGGGAGTGCGTGCTCAGGGGGCTGCGCGGGTGGCGGTACATCATGATTCCGCTGTGGGCGAACAGGGCTCCGGCGGCGGTGGGGAAACGGCGAAACCGACAAAGAAGGCACCGGTGAAGAAGGATTCGACCGCGAGTGCGAGCGAAGCGGCGGCCGAGGTGAGGCCCGCCTCCGCGAAGGGCTCCGCGCCTGCGCGGAAGACGGCGTCCGCGCAGAGCCCCGCGCCCGGGAAGAAGCCCGGGAAGAAGGCGGCGTCCGCGAAGAAGGCCGCCGCCGGGCGGCCCGGGGCCGAGTCGCGTACCGCGCTGGTCCGCCGGGCCCGGCGGATCAACCGGGAGCTCGCCGAGCTGTACCCGTACGCCCACCCCGAGCTGGACTTCGAGAACCCCTTCCAACTGGTGGTCGCCACGGTCCTGTCCGCCCAGACCACCGACCTGCGGGTCAACCAGACGACCCCCGCCCTCTTCGCGAAGTACCCCACCCCCGAGGACCTGGCCGCCGCCGTCCCGGAGGAGGTGGAGGAGATCCTCCGCCCCACCGGGTTCTTCCGGGCCAAGACCAGGTCGGTGATAGGCCTTTCGAAGATGCTGGCGGAGGAGTTCGGCGGCGAGGTGCCGGGGCGGCTCGAGGATCTCGTCAGGCTGCCCGGTGTGGGCCGCAAGACGGCCTTCGTCGTCCTCGGCAACGCCTTCGGCCGCCCGGGGATCACCGTGGACACGCACTTCCAGCGCCTGGTGCGCCGTTGGAAGTGGACGCAGGAGACCGACCCCGACAAGATCGAGGCGGCCGTCGGCGCGCTCTTCCCGAAGAGTGACTGGACCGATCTCTCGCACCATGTGGTCTGGCACGGCCGCCGCATCTGTCACGCCCGCAAGCCCGCCTGCGGAGCCTGCCCCGTCGCCCCGCTCTGCCCGGCGTACGGCGAGGGGGAGACGGACCCGGAGAAGGCGCAGAAGCTGCTGAAGTACGAGAAGGGCGGTTTCCCGGGCCAGCGTCTGAACCCCCCGCAGGCCTACCTCGACGCGGGCGGCCGGCCGGCCCCGCCGCTGGGCGCCGGATGACGGGGCATACCCGGCGGCCGCGGGTGGAACGATCTTTGGTGGAACGTTCCAGGGGCCGCCGGGCGTTGGACCTGTCGCCGGGAGCGGACGGGCAGGGGGCGGGACGACGGGGGTGGCGATGATGCGGGCGGGCGATATCCGGGGTGGCCGGGCGACGCTCAGCCAGGAGGGTCTGCCCTCCTGGCTGGACCCGGTGGTACGGGCGGCGGAGACGGTCGCGCCGGGGCAGTTGAGCCGCTTCCTGCCGCCGGCGAACGGCTCGGGGCGCCAGTCCGCGGTCCTGATCCTGTTCGGCGAGGGCGCGTACGGTCCGGAACTGCTGCTCATGGAGCGCTCGGCGGCGCTGCGTTCGCATGCCGGGCAGCCGGCCTTCCCCGGTGGCGCCCTCGACCCCGAGGACGGCGACCCGCTGGCCGACGGGCCGTTGTGGGCCGCGCTGCGCGAGGCCGAGGAGGAGACCGGGCTCGATCCGGCCGGTGTCCAGCTCTTCGGTGTCCTGCCCAAGCTCTACATCCCCGTCAGCGGATTCGTCGTCACCCCGGTGCTGGGCTGGTGGCGGGTCCCCAGCCCGGTCGGCGTCGTGGATCCCAACGAGACCGCCCGGGTCTTCACGGTCCCGGTGGCGGATCTCACCGATCCGGGCAACCGGGCGACCGCGGTCCATCCCAGCGGCCACCAAGGCCCGGCGTTCCTGGTCGAATCGGCTCTTGTCTGGGGTTTCACGGCCGGGGTCATCGACCGGCTGCTCCACTACGCGGGGTGGGAGCGCCCCTGGGACCGGGACAAGCGGGTCCCGCTGGACCAGAGGTCATGACAGGGTGGGCGCGGTGCCGTTGCGGTACGGGGGCTGGTGACGACGGTGGTTCGTGCCGTACGCCTCCGGACTCCGGCCGGACGGGAGCGACCGGAGTGACGAGGCGAGGCTGGAAGCAGTGAACGTGCTGGACATCCTGTTGCTGGTCGCCGCCGTCTGGTTCGCGATCGTCGGCTACCGCCAGGGGTTCGTCGTCGGCATCCTGTCGGTGATCGGGTTCCTGGGCGGCGGTCTCGTCGCCGTCTACCTGCTCCCCGTCATCTGGGACGTCCTGACGGACAACGCCGAGGTCGGCACGACCGCGGCCGTTGTCGCGGTCGTCGTCGTCATAGTCTGCGCCTCCGTCGGCCAGGCGCTGACCACGCACCTCGGCAACAAACTGCGCCGTCACATCACCTGGTCCCCGGCCCGGGCGCTCGACGCGACCGGCGGTGTCCTGGTCAACGTCGTCGCCATGCTCCTGGTCGCCTGGCTGATCGGCTCCGCCCTCGCCGGTACGACGCTGCCGACGCTCGGCAAGGAGGTCCGCGGCTCCAAGGTCCTGCTCGGTGTCTCCCGCGCGCTGCCCGACCAGGCCGACACCTGGTTCGCCGACTTCTCCTCCGTCCTCGCGCAGAACGGCTTCCCGCAGGTCTTCAGCCCGTTCGCGAACGAGCCGATCACCGATGTCCAGCCCCCCGACCCCGCCCTGGTCGGCAGCCCCGTGGCCGCCCGGGCCCAGCGGTCCATCGTCAAGGTCATGGGCACCGCACCGCAGTGCGGCAAGGTCCTGGAGGGCACGGGCTTCGTGTTCTCCGAACGCCGCGTCATGACCAACGCGCACGTCGTGGGCGGCGTCGACGAGCCGACCGTGCAGATAGGCGGCGAGGGCAGGAAGTACGACGCGACGGTCGTCCTCTACGACTGGAAGCGCGACATCGCGGTCCTCGACGTCCCGGACCTGAAGGCGCCGGCGCTGCGGTTCACGACCGACGACGCGGGCAGCGGGGACAGCGCCATCGTCGCCGGCTTCCCGGAGAACGGCGCGTACGACGTCAGGTCCGCGCGGGTCCGGGGGCGGATCACGGCCAACGGCCCGGACATCTACCACCGGGGCACGGTCCGCCGTGACGTCTACTCCCTGTACGCGACGGTCCGTCAGGGAAACTCCGGCGGCCCGCTGCTCACACCCGAGGGTCGGGTCTACGGCGTGGTGTTCGCCAAGTCCCTCGACGACGCCGAGACGGGGTACGCGCTCACCGTCGACGAGATCCAGGACGACATCACCCAGGGCCGTGCCGCGAACCAGCAGGTGGACAGCGACAGTTGCGCGCTCTGAGCGGCGCGCGGGACAGGGCCCGCGCACCGCTGTCGGATCACCCGCGTGGGTGAAGCAGCCGTGCCGAGACCCAGCGGGCCCGGCGGCGGAGGATATGGGGGATCCCCACCCTGAGGTCCGTACCCGCCATGTGCGGTGCACCGCCTCGCTGGTGGGGTCCCCTGCCGCCCGCCGAACTGCGGTCGCGGCCTGCGTCACTGTAGTCGTGCGTCCAGCCCATATTCCGACGGTGCCCCCGCCTCATGGTCGATAATCGCCTCAGGCGCAGCCAATTGGCCTATGCGCGAGGCACATGGCCCTTCGTAGGACAGGTGTTCACTTCCGTCGTGGGGGCGTCTTCGCTCAGCGGTCGGGCTCCGGGTCCTTCAGCCAGTTGATCAGCTCGGTGGAGAAGGTGACCGGGTCCTCCTCGTGCGGGAAGTGCCCGAGCCCGTCGAACAGCCGCCAGCGGTACGGCGCTTCGACGTACTGTCCGGACCCTGCGGCGCTCCGGGTGCGTACCACGGGATCCAGCGAGCCGTGCAGATGCAGCGTCGGCACCCGCACCGGACGCTTCATCCGGCGGTTGAACTGGATGCCGTCGGGCCGGGCCATGGAGCGCATCATCCAGCGGTACGGCTCGATCGAGCAGTGCGCCGTGGACGGGATGCACATGGCGCGCCGGTAGTTCTCCAGCGCCTCCTCCTCGGGCGGGCGCGGCCCGGACCAGTCCTGGATGAGTCGGGCCACCAGCGCCCCGTCGTCGGCGGTGAGCTGCCGCTCCGGGACCCAGGGCCGCTGGAACCCCCAGATGTGGGACATGGCGGAGGACTGCCTGACGTCCGCGAGCATGGCCGACCGCCAGCGCCGCGGATGCGGCATGGACGAGACCGCGAGCCGCCGTACGAGCTTGGGGCGCATCGCCGCCGCCGTCCAGGCCAGGTAGCCGCCCAGGTCGTGCCCCACCAGCGCGGCGTCCGGCTCGCCGAGGGAGCGGACCACTCCGGTGATGTCCAGCGCGAGGTTGGCCGGGTCGTAACCGCGCGGTGTGCGGTCGCTGCCCCCGACACCCCGCAGGTCCATGGCGACGGCGCGGAACCCCGCGTCGGCGAGTGCCGTCAGCTGGTGCCGCCAGGTCCACCAGAACTGCGGGAAGCCGTGCAGCAGCAGCACCAGCGGTCCGTCGCCGAGCTCCGCGATGTGGAAGCGTGCGCCGTTGGCGGCCACGTCCCGGTGGGTCACCTCGGCGCCCGGGATGTCGAGGCGCACGGCCGAGAGGGGGTGCGCCGAGGGAGGTTGCCCCGAAGGGAGGGAGGAGCCCGTCATGAGGACGAGCGTCCCACAGCTTCGATCGCCGCGGGGGTCCGGTTCTTGGGCAGGTCGAGTTCGGGACGCGGGTGCGGCTTGGCCTTCTGCAGCACGCCCGCGGTCTCCTTCATGGAGGCGGCGACCTTCTGCGGGCCCCGGCTCTTCTTCGCCTTCTTCGCGAAGACGACGCCGATCAGCGCGAGGACGCCGGCGACGAGGCAGTTCGCCACGAAGGACAGCAGGAAGCAGAGGGCGAGGTTCCAGTCGCTCCAGGTGTGGATGCCGTAGGCCAGGGCGAAGCTCAGCATCGGCAGGGAGAACAGCAGGATGAGGCCGGCCAGGGTCAGCACCACGCCGCTCCTCGCGCCCCGCTTCGCGTCCTGCTTGAGCTGCGCCTTCGCCAGCGCGATCTCGTCGTGCACCAGCGCCGACATGTTCTCCGTCGCCGAGGCGAACAGCTCGCCGATGCTGCGTTCGGCGCCGACCGGGCTGCCGTCGGGTGCGCTCATCGCGGTCTCCCTCTTCTGCGTACGTATCGCGTGCCACTGTGTGTCGCTGTGTACGGTTCAGTCTGCCGTCTGACGGTTCCTGTCCGGTCGGTCGCCACGTCCGGCCACGTGGGTCCGACCCCGTGGGCCGGGCGTGGCATGGCCGATCGCGTGTGTCCGCGTGTGCCTGCGGGCGTCCGACTGTCCTGACTTTTGTACCGTCTCGTCAGATCATGCCGGACCGTCGTGGTCCTCGCCTGCCCCGCCCGGCACTTCGGCAAGCCCGTGCCGCTGTTCGGCCTTCTCCCGGGCGAGCCGCCGGTGCTCGGCGGCCTTGCGGTCGTGGATCTCCGCCATCCGCAGGTGGTGGGCCGGGTCGTCCTCCTCGTACACGTCGGGGATGCCGCTGAGGTCGTCGTCGCGCTCCTCCTCCTGGGCCAGCCTGCGGTACTCGGCGTTCCGGATCTTCAGCAGCACGGTCGCCACCACGGTCGCGATCAGCGAACCGGTCAGCACGGCGGCCTTGACGCCGTCCGTCATCGCCGCGTCGCCCTCGAAGGCGAGTTCACCGATGAGCAGGGAGACGGTGAACCCGATCCCGGCCAGCATCGCCACCGCGAACACGTCCGCCCAGGCGAGGTCCTCGCTGAGCGAGGCCCTGGTGAAGCGTGTGGTCAGCCAGGTGCCGCCGAAGATACCGACCGTCTTGCCGACGACGAGGCCGAGGACGACGCCGAGCGTCTCGGGCGTGGTGAACACGTCCGCGAGTGCGCCGCCGGAGACCACCACACCCGCGCTGAACAGGGCGAACAGCGGGACGGCGAGGCCCGAGGAGAGGGGCCGGACGAGGTGCTCGACGCGCTCACCGGGGGACTGCTCCTCACCCTCGTGGCGGTGGCATCGCAGCATCAGGCCCATGGCGACACCGGCGATGGTGGCGTGGATGCCGCTGTTGTACATCAGGCCCCAGACGACGAGGGCGAGCGGCACGTACACGTACCAGCCGCGCACGCTCTTGCGGAGCAGCAGCCAGAAGACGGCCAGGCCCGCCACGGCACCGCCGAGCGCGGCGAAGTCCAGGTCGGCGGTGAAGAAGACCGCGATGATCAGAATCGCGAAGAGGTCGTCGACGACGGCGAGGGTGAGCAGGAAGGCGCGCAGCGCGCTCGGCAGGGAGGTGCCGATGACGGCGAGCACGGCGAGCGCGAAGGCGATGTCGGTGGCGGTGGGCACGGCCCAGCCGGCCAGTGAGCCGCCGCCGATACCGCTGGTGAGCGTGTAGACGAGCGCCGGTACGGCCATGCCGCACAGGGCGGCGACGACGGGGAGCGCGGCGGCCCGGGGGTCGCGCAGATCACCGGCGACGAGTTCGCGCTTGAGTTCCGCTCCGGCGACGAAGAAGAAGACCGCGAGCAGTCCGTCGGCGGCCCAGTGCGCGACGGACAGGTTCAGGCCGAGCGACTCGGGGCCGAGGCGGAAGTGGCTGACGCTCTCGTAGCTGTCCCGCAGGGCGGGCACGTTCGCCCAGATCAGCGCGGTGATCGCGGCGACGAGCAGCAGCATGCCGCCGACGGTCTCGGTACGCAGCGCGTCCGCGACGAAGTTCCGCTCGGGCAGGGAGAGGCGGCCGAGGGCCTTGCGGGGGCTGGGGGTGCGGGGCGCGGTCACGGGGTGGTCCTCTGATCGTCGGGCAGCACGAATCGTGTGCCGACCAGACTTCCCGGCGCTCCATGAGACAGCTTGTGTGCGGGTGGCCTGCAGCGGCCACCTTCGTGACCACTGTAGCCAACGTGCTTCCGGGCCGCACCGAGGGCTTCCGGTGACGGACGCCGCGGGGGTGCCCGGCGCGTGCGTCGCGCCGGGCACCCCGTGTGCTTGCGGTCGGGCGACCTCGTGTTCCGGCGGCCGGCCGACCTGTGCTCAGCCCTCTGCTCAGCCCTCGCCGGGCGCCTGGGGCAGCTTCGCCTGGATCAGGTCCATCACGGTGGAGTCGGTCAGCGTGGTCACGTCACCGAGCTGACGGTTCTCCGCGACGTCCCGCAGCAGCCGGCGCATGATCTTGCCGGAGCGGGTCTTCGGCAGCTCGTTGACCGGCAGGATCCGCTTGGGCTTGGCGATCGGGCCGAGTGTGGCGCCCACGTGGTCGCGCAGCTCGGCGACCAGCTGCTCGGTCTCCGCCGCCGTGCCGCGCAGGATCACGAAGGCGACGATGGCCTGCCCGGTCGTCTCGTCCGCCGCGCCGACCACGGCCGCCTCGGCGACCGACGGGTGGGAGACGAGCGCCGACTCCACCTCGGTGGTGGAGATGTTGTGCCCGGAGACCAGCATCACGTCGTCGACCCGGCCGAGCAGCCAGATGTCGCCGTCGTCGTCCTTCTTGGCGCCGTCGCCGGCGAAGTACTTGCCCTCGAACCGTGACCAGTACGTGTCGATGTACCGCTGGTCGTCGCCCCAGATGGTGCGCAGCATCGCCGGCCACGGCTCGGTGAGGACCAGGTAGCCGCCACCGCCGGCGGACACCTCGCGCGCCTCGTCGTCGACGACGGTCGCGGCGATGCCGGGCAGCGGGGTCTGGGCGGAGCCCGGCTTGGCGCCGGTCACGCCGGGCAGCGGCGAGACCATGATGCCGCCGGTCTCGGTCTGCCACCAGGTGTCCACCACGGGGGTGCGGTCCGCGCCGATGTTCTTGCGGTACCAGATCCACGCCTCGGGGTTGATCGGCTCACCGACGGAGCCGAGGACCCGCAGCGAGGACAGGTCGAACTTCGCGGGGATGTCGTCGCCCCACTTCATGAACGTCCGGATCGCGGTGGGCGCCGTGTAGAGGATCGTCACGCCGTACTTCTGCACGATCTCCCAGAAGCGGCCCTGGTGCGGGGTGTCGGGCGTGCCCTCGTACATGACCTGGGTCGCGCCGTTGGCGAGCGGCCCGTAGACGATGTACGAGTGCCCGGTGACCCAGCCGACGTCGGCCGTGCACCAGAACACGTCCGTCTCCGGCTTGAGGTCGAAGACCGCCCAGTGCGTGTACGCCGTCTGCGTGAGGAAGCCGCCGGAGGTGTGCAGGATGCCCTTCGGCTTACCCGTGGTGCCGGAGGTGTAGAGGATGAACAGCGGCTGCTCGGCCTCGAACGCCTCCGGGGTGTGCTCGGTGCTCTGGCGTCCCACCGCCTCGTGCCACCACAGGTCGCGGCCCTCGGTCCAGGCGACGTCCTGGCCGGTGCGGCGGACGACGAGGACGTGCCGCACGGTGTCGGCGCGGTCGGCCGCCTCGTCCACGGCGGGCTTGAGCGCGGACGGCTTGCCGCGCCGGTAGCCGCCGTCGGCGGTGATGACGACCTTGGCGTCGGCGTCCTGGATACGGGTCGCGAGCGCGTCCGCCGAGAAGCCGCCGAAGACGACGGAGTGCGCGGCGCCGATACGGGCGCAGGCCAGCATGGCGACCGCCGTCTCGGGGATCATCGGCATGTAGATCGCCACCCGGTCGCCCTTGCGGACGCCCAGCTCCAGCAGGGCGTTGGCGGCCTGGGAGACCTCGTCCTTGAGCTGGGCGTAGGTGATCGTGCGGCTGTCGCCGGGCTCGCCCTCGAAGTGGATGGCGACCCGGTCGCCGTGCCCGGCCTCCACATGCCGGTCCACGCAGTTGTAGGCGACGTTGAGTTCGCCGTCCTTGAACCACTTGGCGAACGGCGGGTTCGACCAGTCGAGCGTTTCGGTGGGTTCCTTGGCCCAGGTCAGTCGGCGGGCCTGCTCGGCCCAGAAGCCGAGCCTGTCAGCCTTGGCCTGTTCGTACGCCTCCGCGGTGACGTTGGCGTTGGCGGCCAGGTCGGCGGGGGGTGCGAACCTGCGTTCTTCCTTGAGCAGGTTGGCCAGGCTTTCGTTGCTCACGGCATCTGCCTTTCCCGGAGTGTCCGTTGTGTCCCGGGCCACAGCTCATCAGACCCGGGGGTGGGCTGACAAGGGCCGATGGCGAAATGGTTTAGACCTTTTGAGGTCAACTCTCTGAGGTCAACCGACCGTTTCCGTGGCCCGGGGGTCATCCGTACCCACGGACGCCGAGGGCACGCGGTTCAGTCTCTGTCACGCCACTCATACCCGCGACGGCCCCTCACCGCGCCAGATCCGCCGCCCTCACCCGGTCGAACCTGCCCTCTCCCGCCGTCTCGGTGAGGAGGTACGCCTGCGCCTCACCCACATGGAAGTACATGCCGTGGAGCGTCAGGTTCCCGTCCTTCAGAGCACGGGCCACCGACTCGTGGGCGCGCAGATGGTCGAGCTGCTGGACGACGTTGGCCAGGCAGAGCCGCTCAGCCGGGTCGGCCGACGCCCGTTCGCCGAGGCGCGCCCAGGGCCCGTGTCCGCCGCCGGCCCGCTCCAGGCTCGGCAGCCCGTGCCGCAGCCACCGTCTCAGCGGAGTGCGGGCACCGTCCGGCTCCGGATCGAGCAGGGCCTGCACGGCACCGCACCCGGAGTGCCCGCAGACCGTGATGGACCGCACCGCGAGCACCTCCACGGCGTACTCGAGGGCGGCCGCCACCGAGTCGTCGCCGCTCTCCTCGCCGGGCGGCGGTACGAGGTTGCCGACGTTGCGGACCACGAAGAGGTCTCCCGGACCGCTGGAGGTGATCATCGATGTGACCAGCCGTGAGTCGGCACAGGTGAGGAACAGTTGGGTCGGCTGCTGCCCCTCGCGCGCCAGCCGCGCCGGCTCACCGCGCACCAGGGGGGCGGTGCTCCGCTGGAAGGTGCTGAGACCACGCACCAGTTCCTGGCCGGTCTCGGCCCGGGGCACCTCCGGCCCGCCCGCACCGGAGGTGCCGACCGCACGGGGTGCGTCGCCCTCATGGAGCAAGCCTCCGGTGCCGGAGCGGATCGCCCGTCCGCCCGAGCCGCTGTGGAATCCCGGGCTGCTGGGGGCACCGGGAGCCCCGGGGACGTCGTGGACGCCGTGCATGTCGTGGACGCTGCGGTCGTCGTTCGGTACGGAGCCGCCCGTGGGTACGAAGTCGCCCGGGAGTACGGATCGTGGGGGCTCGCACTGGTGGTTGCGCCAGGCCGTCCAGGGCCGGCAACGGCACTCGGCGCCGGTGGTCGGGTCCGCCGCGTCGGTGCCGTCCGGAGTAGAGGCGGCGGGTGCGGCGGCGAGGACCGCGGGCTCGGCGATCCGGACTCCGGCTCCGGGTCGGCGGCCGGTGATCTCGACCGCGCCGCCCCGGGCGGTGTGCGTGTTCTGCCAGTCCTGCAGGGCCTCGTACGCCGCGTGGTCCATGAACGACCCGTCCAGCGTCACGACGGTGGTGGCCCCCGGGGGTACGAGATGCAGGGACCGGCTGAGCCGGGGTACGGCGAGGAACGTCAACTGCCCTCGGACATGTACGTGATGGACTCCTTTCTTCTCCTCATGCGTGATCCGGGTGCGGGTGAGGCGGTGCAGGGCCACGCCGACGGCCGCGGCGATGCCGAGGGCGACGCCCTCCAGGACGCCCGCGGACACCACGCCGAGGGCGGTCACGGCGTAGACGAGGACTTCGCGGTGCCGGGTCACCGTACGGATGTGGTGCAGGGACACCATCTGGATGCCGACGGCCATCACCAGGGCGGCGAGTGAGGCGAGCGGGATGAACTCCAGGATCGGGACCATCAGCAACGCGGCGACCACGACGAGAACGCCGTGCAGCATCGTGGAGTTCCGGCTCACGGCGCCCGCGTTGACATTCGCGGAACTGCGCACCGCCACCCCGGCCACGGGCAGTCCGCCGAGGCAGCCGGAGGCGATGTTCGCGGTGCCCTGACCGAGCAGTTCGCGGTCCAGGTCGGAGCGGGGGCCGTGGCCCGGACCGGGGCGGCGGGAGACCATTTTGTCCACGGCGACCGCGCCCAGCAGCGACTGCACGCTGCACACCAGTGTGGTGGTGAGCACAGCGGCGACGAGGCCGAGTACGGGCCCCTCGGGCAGCCCGGCCAGTGCGTGGCTGCGCCAGGACGGCAGGTCGACCTCGGCCAGGACGAGACCGGCCGCGGTCGCGACCGCGGTGGCCCCGGTGACGGCGACGAGCGCGGCCGGGACCCTGCGCAGAAGGCGTCCAGCTCTGCCGGGGATCCGGGGCCACAGCAGGAGCAGGGTCAGGGTGAGCACGCTCACCGCGACGGCAGCGGGGTCCAGGTTCGCCAACTGGGCAGGAAGCGCACGGAGGTTGTCGGGGACGGAGCTCTGCGGGGTGCCGCCGAGGACGATGTGGACCTGGGCGACGGCGATGGTGACGCCGATACCGGCGAGCATCCCGTGCACGATGGCGGGGCTGACGGCGAGTGCGCCGCGTGCCACCCGCAGACAGCCCAGGCCGAGTTGGGAGAGCCCGGCGAGAACGGTGATGGCACAGGTCGTCCGCCAGCCGTACTGCTGGATGATGTCGGCGGTGACGACGGTGAGTCCGGCGGCCGGACCGCTGACCTGGAGCGGGGAGCCGCCGAGCCGTCCGGCGACGAGTCCGCCCACGGCGGCGGCGACCAGGCCGGCCTGAAGCGGTGCTCCGGTGGCGAGGGCGATGCCGAGGGACAGGGGCAGAGCGATCAGGAAGACCGCGACGGCGGCCGACAGATCGGCGCCCGCGATGCGGAGCCGACGGGGCCCGGTCGGCGGCGGGCTGTGGGGCGGGTGGGCACGCCCGGTCCGGTTCGGATCGCTGGCGTGGGTGGTGGGAACACAGGTTGGCATGCTTCCCGTCTCCTCCGGGGCTGGGCGGTCGCGGAAGTGGGGGGTGACTCGCTCGGCGGCGGCGGGGCGGTCGCAGTCGCGGTCGCGGCCGTGGGTCACGGAGTCAGAACGGCGGGATCGGTCAACGGCGGCGAGGAACCTCGGCGGCAAGAACCCCAACCATCAGTAAACGAATCGTAATTCAGAGTAAAGGACGAGTCTTTGCTTTTCGGGCAAATGACCTAACGGATACTCCCCACGGGTGAACTAGGCGTTTCATCGGCTTGTCGTATTAATTCCTTCTCGGTCCCATGCGACTTTGGCGGCGTTGTCGGCGTGGACCGGCAGGCATCCGACATCGCCGCCCACGGGGCCGGCCCGAGAGAAGGAAGCAGGTGGGCGGGCATGGCCGCCACCCGAAGGATCGCCGTGGGCGCCGTGATCGCCGCGGTCTGTGTCGTCCCGCTCGCCGGCTGCGGGGCCGGCGCCGACGGTTTCGGCAAGGAATCCCAGGACCAGAAAAAGGCGGCGCCGGCGCCGAAGAACGTGGTCCGGCTGATCGGCGACGGCTCCACCGCGTACACCGGGGCCCAGCCGCACCTGCCCGAGCCCGAGCGGCTGGAGCCGGGCGAGAAGCCCCCGCAGTTCGTCGTCTTCTCGTGGGACGGTGCGGGTGAGGACAGCCAGAAGCTCTTCTCCCACTTCCGCAAGGTCGCCAAGGAGAACGACGCGACCATGACGTACTTCCTGAGCGGCGTGTACATGCTCCCGGAGGGGAAGCGTGACCTCTACCGCCCGCCGCAGCACTCACCGGGCCGGTCCGACATCGGCTTCAACGACGCCGAGGGCATCGCCGCCACCGTGGAGCAGCTGCGCCTGGCATGGCTCGAGGGCAACGAGATCGGCACCCACTTCAACGGTCACTTCTGCGGTCCCGACGGCGGGGTCGGCGAGTGGTCGGTGGCGGAGTGGAAGGACGAGATCGCCCAGGCCAAATCGTTCGTGAAGGAGTGGAAGACCCACACCGGCATGAAGAACAAGGCCCCTCTCCCCTTCGACTACGACAAGGAACTCATCGGGGCCCGCACCCCCTGTCTGGAGGGTCAGGAGAACTTCACGAAGGCGGCGAGAGAGCTGGGCTTCCGCTACGACACCAGTGGTGTCGACAACCAGGTGTGGCCGGAGAGGAAACAAGGGCTGTGGGATCTGCCGCTGCAACTCGTCCCGTTCCCCGGGCGCTCCTTCGAGCAGCTCGCCATGGACTACAACTTCATGGTCAACCAGTCCGGCACCGAAACCCAGGGCGACCCCGCCAAGCACGCGCAGTGGGGTGACGAGATGCGGGACGGCCTGCTCGCGGGCTTCCGGCGGGCCTACGACGGCAACCGGGCACCTCTGATCATCGGCAACCACTTCGAGTCCTGGAACGGAGGCACCTACATGCGGGCCGTCGAGGAGGTCGTCGAGGAGGTGTGCACCAAGCCGGACGTGCGCTGTGTCTCCTTCCGGCAGCTCGTGGACTGGCTGGACGTCCAGGACCCGAAGTCCCTGGCGAAACTGCGCACCCTGACCGTGGGCGAGGCCCCGAAGCAGGGTTGGAAGTCCTTCCTGTCCGGCGCCCCCGCCCCGGCCCCCAGGGGTGTGCCCGGAGCGCCCGCGGCGAAGGGGTGAGCGGCGGGCTTCGCTGTGGCTTTGCCGCGGCTTCGGCGGGCGGTACGGCGTGAGGAAGGCCACTCCCGCGCAGGACGGGCGCCCCGGGTGCGTAATGTCGTACTCATGAGTACGACAGGCGCGACCGCCGATCCTCCCCCGGGCTCTCGGAAGAGTTCGAGCAGCGGGGACCCCCTCGCGGCCCTGGGCTCGCTGCCCGGTGTGTCCGACTCCGTGGAATCCGTCCGCAAGGCCGTGGACCGGGTCTACAAGCACCGGGTCATGCGACGGCGCAGCAACGAGATCACCTCTGAGGCGGCCCTGCGCGGCGCCCGCGGCTCGGCGGCGCTGTCCGGGGCGGACTGGGCCCTGGAGGAGGTGCGCCGGCGCAGCGACTTCGGCAGCGGCGACGAGGCGCGCACGATGGGAGCGGCCCTGCGGCTGTCGGCCGAGGCGGGGCAACTGCTGTCCATCTGGCGCCAGTCGCCGCTGCGGGTGCTCGCCCGGCTGCATCTGGTCGCGGCGGCCGACCAGGCCGACCAGGTCGGGCGGCCGCGGAAGGAGGGCGAGTCGGTCGACGAGCCCTTGATCGGGCTTCCGCTGCCCGCCGCGGCGGAGGCGCACGGCCGGCTGGAGGGCCTGGCGGAACTGGTCATCGCGGGCAGTTCCGCCCCGGCGCTGGTGACGGCCGCCGTCGTGCACGGTGAACTGCTCGCACTGCGCCCCTTCACCTCTCACAACGGCCTTCTCGCGCGTACGGCCGAACGCATCGTGCTGGTCGGCAGCGGGCTGGACCCGAAGTCGGTCTGCCCGGCCGAGGTCGGCCATGCCGAACTGGGACGGGATGCCTATCTGGCCGCTCTGGCGGGTTATGTCTCGGGCACCCCCGAGGGCGTGGCCTCCTGGATCGCCCACTGCGGACGCGCGGTCGAACTGGGGGCGCGTGAGTCCACGGCGGTGTGTGAGGCGCTACAGCGCGGGGCGGCGTAGGCGCGGTCGCGCAGAGATGCGGCGGTACGAGAACTCGTACCGCCGCTGGCATGCCCACCTGGTTACCAAGCGTCCTCGATATATGCCCATCAGGTCGGGAACTTTGCCCGTCCCTGGTGCGGCTGGCCCGTAATCGACGGGTCGACGTCGCGTGGGTGCCCTGTGGCCATGCTCGGTCCGTGGGGCCAAATGCGTTCTGAAGGGGATCCTCTCGGATGTCCTTGGTCTCGCGGGCCGTTGAGTCCTTTGTACTCCAGGTTCGAAGCAAGCGGAAGTGCTGGGTCCGCTTCTTTACTTTTAGGTTCAAATACGCGTCAATCGGACGCCCGTCCGGCGAAGGGGAATCCGGCCTGTCGGCGCGTCGTGCGGGGTGGCCGGTCAGGCCACCGTCGACCGGCGTCGGCTCGCGTACCAGACCAGACCCGCGGTGGCCGCGGCGGCGCCTATGGCGGCGGCCGCCACGAGGGCCGGGCGAGGCGGTACGGAGAGTGTGGGCAGGCGCTGCTTGAGCCGTACCGGCCGGTGGAAGTCCAGGACCGGCCACTCGCGCGCGACCGCTTCGCGGCGCAGTGCCCGGTCCGGGTTCACGGCGTGCGGATGGCCCACGGACTCCAGCATCGGCAGATCGGTCGCCGAGTCGCTGTAGGCGTAGCAGCGGGCGAGGTCGTAGCCCTCGGATTCGGCCAGTTCCCTGATCGCCTCGGCCTTGGTCGGACCGTACGCGTAGTACTCCACCTCCCCGGTGAAGCATCCGTCGTCGCCCACCACCATGCGGGTGGCCACGACCCGGTCCGCTCCGAGCAGCTCGCCGATCGGCTCGACCACCTCGGCGCCCGAGGTGGACACGATCACCACGTCGCGGCCGGCGGTGTGGTGCTGTTCGATGAGAGTGGCGGCCTCGTCGTAGATGATCGGGTCGATCAGGTCGTGCAGGGTCTCTGCGACGATCTCCTTGACCTGTTGGACGTTCCAGCCGCGGCACATTGCGGACAGGTACTTGCGCATCCGTTCCATCTGGTCGTGGTCCGCGCCGCCGGCCAGGAAGACGAACTGGGCGTATGCGGTGCGCAAGGCTGCCCTGCGGTTGATCAGGCCGCCTTGGTAGAACGACTTGCTGAACGTGAGCGTGCTCGACTTCGCGATGACCGTCTTGTCCAGATCGAAGAAGGCGGCTGTGCGGGGCAGTGAGTGGTTTTCCACGCCTTGAGCATAGGCGCAGCCCATTCGGCGTAAGATGTGGCGCGTGGGTTTGCCTGAGAGGCCTCTCGGGTACACCATGGAAGTCACGGATCGTTCGCGACCGTGCTAACCCGGTCCGGCTCCTCCCCCCCCGAGTCGGCCGTGGGGACGACCCCCGCTCTCCCCCCCGGCGGGGGTCGTCGCATGTCCGGGTGGGTTTTCTCCTTCTCTTCATGGCCGAGGCGTGATCAGTCGACCGGGACGAGTCAGGGTTTGACATGCTCACGCCTATTGACTCTGTGTAGTGAATGGATTGCTCTGCGGAGGTCACGCGGGGTGTGTGCCGGGCTCGCCGGTATGGGTGACGGCGATATTCACAACCGGTGGCCCGTCCACAGTTTTCGACCAAGATCCACACGATTTCCCGGATCGCTGCACCGTGATTCCAGCGCGTCCCGCTCGCGGCGAGTTCATCGCCGGTTCTGTTTTGTCGAGTCGCGTACGGCCGGTTTCTGGCGGCCGTTCATATGGAGACCGCTTGCCGGTTCTTCACACGTTTGGGAATCGCGGGGCCGCAGGGGCGCCGCGAGATGCAGCGAAGGGGGACGACCATGGCAGGAACCGTCACACACGATCCGCCACCCGCCGCCGGAGGAGACAGGCCGGGCGGGCCGCTGATCGTCACCGAGGACTCCGGACTTCTCGACGATCTGCTGCGTCTGTGCGCCGCGGCCGGCGCCACCCCGGAGGTCCACCACGGAGTTCCGGAACCGAGAGGCAGTTGGGAGGCCGCGCCGCTCGTCCTCGTCGGCGACGACGCCGCTCGGCGCGTACGCGGTGCCGCGCGTCGGCGAGGAGTCGTGCTGGTCGGCCGCGACCAGGACGACTCCGGGGTCTGGCGCAGGGCCGTGGAGATCGGCGCCGACCATGTGCTGATGCTGCCCGACGGCGAGCAGTGGCTGGTCGACCGTATCGCCGACGTGGCCGAGGGCGTCGGCCGGCCGGCCCTGACCGTCGGGGTCCTCGGCGGCCGCGGCGGAGCCGGAGCCTCCACCCTGGCGTGCGCGCTCGCCGTCACCTCGGCGCGGGAGGGACTGCGCACCCTCCTGGTGGACGCGGATCCGCTGGGCGGCGGACTCGACGTGGTCCTCGGGGGCGAAACGGCGGAAGGACTGCGCTGGCCCGCGTTCGCCGCCTCACGGGGGCGGGTCGGCGGTGGAGCCCTGGAGGAGTCGCTGCCCGAACTGCACTCGCTGCGGGTGCTCAGCTGGGACCGGGGCGACTGCGTCGCCGTACCGCCCCAGGCCGTACGGGCGGTGCTCGCCGCGGCCCGGCGAGGAGGCGGCACGGTCGTGGTCGACCTGCCCCGCCGCGTCGACAGCGGGGTGGCCGAAGCCCTCGCGCAACTCGACCTCGGGCTCCTGGTCGTCCCCGCCGAGCTGCGCGCCGTCGCGGCGGCCGGACGGGTCGCCTCCGCCGTCGGCATGGTCCTGCACGACCTGCGGGTGGCGGTGCGCGGCCCGTACATGCCCGGCCTCGACGACCGGGAGGTCGCCCGGCTGCTCGGGCTGCCCCTCGTCGGCGACGTGCCCGTCGAGCCCGCCCTGCAGCGTCCGTCCGGATCGGGACAACCACCTGCGGCGTCCGGCCGGGGCCCGCTGGCCCGCTTCTGCAAGGAGTTCTGGGAGCGGGCGCTGGTGGAGGCGAGGACGGCATGAATATCAGGGGCATCAGGAGGGCGGAGAGGCCGCGCCACGCGCCGGCGGGCGGCCCGGAGAGCGCGGCGCCCGATGGGACACACGGTGTGCCGCCGACGGGCCTGCGGGGCGTGGCCGGGGTCGGGGCGCCGATGAGGGGTGAGGCCTCCGGCACGCCGGTGGGCGGGCCGAAGGCGCCTCCGGACATGCTCGACGGGGTGCGGCGGTGGCTCGCGGAGAGCGGGTCCGAGCCGACGCCCGCGCGGGTGGCGCAGGCGCTGCGGGAGCAGGGGCGGGTCCTCGGCGACGCCGAGGTGCTGAGGGCCGCCGAACACCTGCGGTCCGAGCTGATCGGCAGCGGCCCGCTGGATCCACTCCTCACCGACCGGTCGGTGACCGACGTACTGGTGTCGGCACCGGACCGGGTCTGGGTGGACCGCGGCGGCGGACTGGAACTCACCCGCGTCTCCTTCCCGGACGCGGCCGCCGTACGGCGGCTCGCCCAGCGGCTCGCCGCCGTCGCCGGCCGGCGCCTGGACGACGCCCGGCCGTGGGTGGACGCGCGGCTGCCCGACGGGACACGGCTCCACGCGGTGCTCCCCCCGGTGGCCGTCGGCTGCACCTGCCTGTCCCTGCGGGTCGTACGGCCCCGCGCCTTCACCCTGGACGAACTCACGGCGGCGGGAACGGTGCCACCGGGCGGCGACCGGATCCTGCGCGCACTGCTCGACGCGCGACTGTCCTTCCTGGTCAGCGGCGGCACCGGAACCGGGAAGACGACCCTGCTCAGCGCTCTGCTGGGACTGGTCGGACCGGACGAGCGGATCGTCCTCGCCGAGGACTCGGCCGAACTGCGGCCCGACCATCCACACGTCGTACGCCTGGAGAGCAGGCCCGCGAACCAGGAGGGCGCCGGACTCGTCACGCTCGAGGACCTGGTGCGCCAGGCACTGCGGATGCGGCCGGACCGGCTGGTCGTGGGCGAGGTGCGCGGCCCCGAGGTGGTCCACCTCCTGGCCGCCCTCAACACGGGACACGAAGGCTCGGGGACCGTCCACGCCAATGCCGCCGCGGACGTACCCGCCCGGCTGGAAGCGCTCGGCACGGCTGCCGGGCTCGACCGGTTCGCGCTGCACAGCCAACTGGCGGCCGCCCTGTCCGTGGTGCTGCACCTCGTACGTGAGCGGGGCGGCCGGCGGCGGATCGCGGAGGTGCACGTGCTGGAACGGGACCCGTCGGGGCTGGTGCGGACGGTGCCCGCGCTGCGGTGGGGTCCGGACGCCTTCGCCCACGAGCCGGGGTGGGAGCGGCTGCGGGAGCTGCTCCGGCAGGGGGGCGGGGGCGGTGGACGGTGAGCGAGTGGGTGCGGTCGAGGGCGCGGTCGAGCGGGAGAGGGGAGCGAGGGTGAGCGGGACTGCCGGGATGTCGATCGGGGCGGCCACGGTGTGCCTCGGGGGCGCCGCGTGGCTGCTGGGTGGCAGACGGGCCGGAGTCAGGCGGGCGCGACTGCTGCTGGCCGGCGGGGGAGCCGTCGGGAACGGGCCGCCGGGGTGGCCCCGGGTGGTCCGCGAGTGGGGGCGGATCCGTGGACGGCTGCGCGCCGAATGGTGGGCGCCGGCCGCCGGGGCGGTGCTGGCGCTGCTGGGTTCGTCGGTGGTGCCGGTCGTCGTCGGGGTGGCCGGGGTGCCGTTGCTGCGGCGGGTTCGGCTGGCCGCTCGGGAGCGCCGGGCCCGCGAGAACCGGGCCGACGCGGTGATCGCGCTGTGCGGGGCGCTCGCCGGTGAGGTGCGTGCCGGGCGGCAGCCGGGTGAGGCGCTGTCGCCGGCCGCGCGTGATTCCGGCGGGCTCGGCGAAGCGCAGGCGGCGGTGCTGGCGGCGGCGCGGTTCGGCGGGGACGTCCCGGACGGGCTCGCGGCGGCGGCGCGGCAGCCGGGCGCCGAGGGGCTTCGAGGGCTCGCCGCGTGCTGGCGGGTCGCCGTCGACCAGGGGGCGGGGCTCGCGGCCGGACTCGACCGGCTGGAAGCGGCGCTGCGTGCCGAACGGGACCAGCGCGACGATCTGCGCGCCCAGCTGGCCGGCGCCCGTGCCACCGCGGTGATGCTCGCCGGGCTCCCGGCTCTGGGGCTCGGACTCGGCGTGGCCCTCGGGGCCGACCCGCTGCACATCCTGCTGCACACCGCGTCGGGGTTCGGCTGCCTCGTGGCCGGCGGGGTTCTGGAGGGTCTGGGGCTGTGGTGGGTGTTGCGGATCACGCGGGGAGCAGAGGAGGCATCGCGATGAGCGGCGAGGTCGTCCACGGGCTGGGGGTGTTCGTGGGGATGGTGCCGGTGATCGGCTGGACGGCCCGGTGGCTGTGCCGGACGCGGCGCGAGCACCGGGTGCGACGACGGCTGGCCGGCCTGTCGGCCGTGGAACCGCCGGCCTCCCGGCCGCGCCTCGCCGTGCCGGGAACCGCGCGGCATTGGTTGCCCCCGGTGGGCGTGGCGTGCGCGGGGTGGGCGCTGGTGGGCGGCCTCACCGGGGTGCTGGTGGGGTTGGCCTGCGCCGCCGGACTGTGGCGGTGGCGACTGCGGCAGACGGCTGCCGGAGCGCACGTGCGGGAGCGCGAGGCAGCCGGCGCGGCACGGCAACTGCCCCTCGCCGCCGATCTGCTGGCCGCCTGCATCGCGGCGGGCGCCGGTCCGGTACCGGCCGCGCAGGCCGTCGGTGAGGCCCTGGGCGGGCCGGTCGGGGCCGCGCTGGCACAGGGCGCGGCAGAGGTACGGCTCGGCGGTGAACCGGGTGCGGCCTGGCGGCGGCTGGCCTCCGTGCCGGGAGCCGCTGCCCTGGCCCGGCTGCTGGAACGGGCCGATGTGTCCGGGCTCCCCATGGCCGCGCCCGTCGCGCGGCTCGCCGCGGAGTCCCGTGCGCAGTGGGGACGGGCGGCGACGGCACGGGCGCGGCGGGCGGCCGTCATGGTCACCGCACCCGTGGGGCTGTGCTTTCTGCCCGCCTTCATCGCGGTCGGCGTGCTGCCCGTGGTGATCGGGCTCGCCGGCGGGGTGCTGGGAGGGGGTGAGCCGCCGGGGCGGTGAGCGGGACGAACAGTCGGGTGGTTTCGACAGAGCTTTTCTGTAGGGGATCTGTATCTGTATGGGGAGTTGAGATGTATCAGCTGGTACGGGCACGGCTGCGTGCCCTGGTGTGCGGGATGCGGGCGACGCGGAGGGACGCCGGAATGGTCACTTCCGAGTACGCGATGGGCATCGTGGCGGCGGTGGCGTTCGCCGTGGTGCTCTACAAGGTGGTGACGAGCGGACCGGTCGACGCGGCGCTGACGAGGATCGTGGAGCAGGCGCTCGATGGCCGGATGTGAGCGCCGGACGTACGACGAGCCCTGTGCGCGGCGTGCGTGGCGTGCGGACCGGGGGTTCGTGACGGCGGAGGCGGCGATGGTGCTGCCTGTGCTGGTGACGTTCACGATGGCGCTGGTGTGGGGGCTGCTGGTGGTGGCGGCGCAGATCCAGTGCGTGGACGCGGCCCGCACGGGTGCCCGCGCGGCGGCCCGGCAGGATCCCCCCGGCGCGGTCGTCGAGGTGGCCCGCCGGGCGGCGCCGTCCGGGGCGGAGGTCACCGTGAGCCGGGAGGGGGCGTGGGCCCGTGTGGTCGTCGTGGCCAGGCTCCCGGTGCTGAGCGGGCTGCCCTTCGACGTACGGGAGGAGGCGGTGGCCGCCGTGGAGGAGACGGTGGGGGCGGGCACATGAGGAGAGGGGGGCTCTGTAACCACAGCCACAGCCACAGCCCCCGGCGCCGGCGCCGATGGCCGGACGGCCGGCTCCCCGCCGGGGTCCTCGGCGGGGTCCGCGGACGCGGACGCGACCGAGGGTCCGCGACCGTCTGGAGCGTCGGGGTGATCGCCGTGCTGTGTGTCGTCTTCGGCGTCGTCCTCGTTCTCGGCCAGGCCGCCGTGGTCCGGCATCGGGCGGCCGGGGGCGCGGACCTCGCCGCGCTGGCGGCGGCGGACCGGTGGAGGGACGGCGAGGCGGCGGCCTGCGCACGGGCCGACCGGGTGGCACGGGCGCAGAACACCCGCCTCGTGCGGTGCGCCGTCGACGGCGAGGTCTCGGACGTGTCGGTGGCCTCCGGACGAGAGCCGTTCGCGGCGGAGATCAGGGCACGGGCGGGGCCTGCCGGTCCGCCTCCCCCGCCGGCGGTTCCCCCGCCTGCGCCGGGGCCCCCTCCAGCAGCACCGTGAGCAGCCGCACCGCGCCCCGCTTGTGCAGAGGGTCGTTGCCGTTGCCGCACTTGGGGGACTGGATGCAGGAGGGGCACCCGGCCTCGCACTCGCAGGACGCGATGGCCTGCCGGGTGGCGGTGAGCCAGTCACCGGCGGTGTGGAAGGCACGCTCCGCGAAACCCGCCCCGCCCGGATGCCCGTCGTAGACGAAGACGGTGGGCAGCAGGGTGTCGGGGTGCAGGGGGACGGAGACGCCGCCGATGTCCCAGCGGTCGCAGGTCGCGAAGAGGGGCAGCATGCCGATCGACGCGTGCTCGGCGGCGTGCAGGGCACCGCCGAGGATCTCCGGGTTGATCCTGGCCCGGTCCAACTGGTCCTCGGTGACCGTCCACCACACCGCGCGGGTGCGCAGCGTACGAGGAGGCAGGTCGAGTTTCGTCTCGCCCAGCACCTCGCCGGTGACGACCCGTCGACGAAGGAAGGAGACCACCTGGTTGGTGACCTCGACGGAACCGAAGCACAGGCGGCCGTCGCCCCACGGGACCTCGGTGTCCGTCTCCAGCACGGAGATGGACGTGGTGTCGCGGGCGACCGTCGTGTAGGACGGGGCGGCCTGCTCGACCAGGGCGACGGAATCGTCCAGGTCGAGGGAGCGGACGAGATAGGTGCGGCCCTGGTGGAGGTGGACCGCGCCCTCGTGGACGGCCGTGTGCGCGGCGCTCGCGTCCACCGTGCCGAGCAGTCGTCCGGTACCGGACTCGACGACCTGGACCGGCCGGCCGCCCTCCCCGCGGATGTCGGTCAGGTCGGCGGCCCGCTCCCGGCGGGTCCAGTGCCAGGCCTTCGTCCGGCGGCGGAGCAGCTTCGCGGCCTCCAGTTGTGGCAGGAGTTCCCCGGCGGCGGGTCCGAACAGTGCCAGGTCCTCGTCCGTCAGGGGCAGTTCCTCGGCCGCCGCGCACAGGTGCGGGGCGAGCACGTAGGGGTTGTCTGGGTCGAGGACGGTGGATTCCACGGGCCGGTCGAACAGGGCTTCGGGGTGGTGGACGAGGAAGGTGTCCAGGGGGTCGTCGCGGGCGACCAGGATGGCGAGGGCACCCTGCCCGGAGCGTCCCGCGCGGCCGGCCTGCTGCCACAGGGACGCCCGGGTGCCCGGGTAGCCGGCGATCACGACGGCGTCCAGGCCGGAGATGTCCACGCCGAGTTCCAGGGCGTTCGTCGCGGCGAGTCCGAGGAGTTCGCCGGAGTGCAGGGCGCGTTCGAGGGCACGGCGCTCCTCGGGGAGGTAGCCGCCCCGGTAGGCCGCCACGCGCCGGGCCAGGGAGCGGTCGCCCGCGGCGCCGGCCGCTGATGCCACTTCGGCGAGGCGTTCCTGGGCGATCACCGAGATGAGCTCGGCGCCGCGCCGGGAGCGTACGAAGGTGACCGAGCGGACGCCCTGCACGGTGAGGTCGGTCAGCAGGTCGGCGGCCTCGGCGGTGGCCGTGCGGCGCACGGGGGCGCCCTTCTCGCCGTGCAGTTCGGTCAGCGGGGGCTCCCAGAGGGCGAACACCAGTTCACCGCGCGGTGAGGCGTCGTCGGCGACCTCGACCACCGGCAGTCCGGTGAGCCGGCGGGCGGCGACCGCGGGCTCGGCGGCGGTCGCGGAGGCCAGCAGGAAGACGGGCGAGGAGCCGTAACGTGCACAGAGGCGGCGCAGCCGGCGCAGCACCTGGGCGACGTGCGAGCCGAAGACGCCCCGGTAGGTGTGGCACTCGTCGACGACGACGTACTTCAGCGACTTCAGGAAGGAGGACCAGCGGGGGTGGGACGGGAGCACGGCCCGGTGCAGCATGTCCGGGTTGGTCAGCACGTAGTTGGCGTGCAGGCGGATCCACTCGCGTTCCTCGAACGGAGTGTCGCCGTCGTGGACCGCCGCGCGCACCGAATGGCCCAGAGGTTGTGAAAGTTCCTTCACAGCGCGGCACTGGTCGGCCGCGAGGGCCTTGGTGGGAGCGAGGTAGAGGGCGGTCGCCCCCCGGCCGTTCGGAGCCTCGGAGCCGTCCAGGAGCGCCGACAGGACGGGCGTGAGGTACGCCAGGGACTTGCCGGAGGCGGTACCGGTGGCGACCACGACCGACTCGCCGTCCAGGGCGTGCTCGGCGGCCCGTGCCTGGTGGGCCCAGGGACGGTCGATGCCCGCCGCCCGCACGGCGGCGAGCACCTCCGGGCGAATCCGGTCCGGCCAGAGGGCATGGCGACCCGCTCGCGGGGGCAAGTGCTCCGTATGTGTGATGCGCGAAGCCCGGCTCGGCCCGGCGGCGAGCCGGGACAGGAGCGCCCCCGGCGCGGGCCGGGAGGCGCTGTCCGTCAGGGGCCGATCGGGTCGGAGATTCTTGGCCATCGGCACCGAGTGTGTCACCGGCATGACGGACAATGGGACCAAGGCGTCGTGCACGCCTGCCGGTAAGTGATTGAATGCCATCGCGGCTGGCGAACCGTCCCGGGGGCTGAGCCGAGATGCCCCAAGGGCGACCGCTCGATAGCTAGGTGCTGGAGGATCCGTGGACCTGTCCCTGTCGACCGAGACCATGGGCGATCGCACGATCGTCAGGGTCGGTGGCGAAATCGACGTATATACCGCGCCCAAGCTGCGCGAGCAGCTGGTCGAGTTGGTGAATGACGGCAGTTTCCACCTTGTCGTCGACATGGAGGGTGTGGACTTCCTGGATTCAACCGGACTCGGCGTGCTGGTCGGCGGACTGAAGCGGGTGCGTGCCCATGAGGGCTCGCTGCGCCTGGTCTGCAACCAGGAGCGCATTCTCAAGATCTTCCGTATCACCGGCCTCACCAAGGTGTTCCCGATTCACACCTCGGTCGAGGAAGCGGTGGCGGCCACCGACTGATCATCGGGTCCGGGCGTCCGCGTCCGGGCAGAGCAGTGAAGTAGGAGGAGGACCGGGCTCTTCGGCAGCCCGGCCTCTCCACCGCACGCCCGAAGTCTGCGAGGGGGATGCATGGCCACCGTTGAGCTCCGCTTCAGCGCGCTGCCCGAGCATGTCAGGACCGCCCGGCTGGTGGCGGCGGCGGTGGCGCGTAGGGCCGGAGTGGACGAGACGGTCCTCGACGAGGTCCGGCTCGCCGTCGGGGAGGCGTGCACCCGGGCCGTCGGACTCCACCGGAACGGTGGAATCTCGGCCCCCGTGAAGGTGCTGCTGACCGAGGAGGAGAAGCAGTTCTCCATCGAGGTCGGTGACGAGGCACCCCATCCGGCTCCCGGCGGGCGGACGCCCGGCGACGGGCCGGGAGGCGCCGAGGCCGAGAGCGAGGAGGACGCGATGGGCCTCGCGGTCATCAGCGGACTCGTCGACGACGTCGAGGTCAGCTCCGGGGAGCACGGCGGGACGATCCGTATGAGGTGGTCCACCACGCCGCCGGCCACCTTCCACGGCTGACCCGCCCGACCGCTCGCCCCGGCCGGCCGCCTGAGCGCCCGGCCGCCCGACCCGAGTCACCCGAACAGCGACTTCTTTTCCGAAGGGCCCCACCCGTGGGGCCCTTCGGCATGTGCGGGTATCACCACCCACGCTTACTGTGGTTTCTGTTCCGCCGTTCCCGTGCGGTTCACCGCGTGAATTCATTCACGATCCATCGGGCGATCGGTGAATGCTCCAGAGGCATTACAGGTGATCATGGCGTGAAGAGGATGTGCGGCGATTTACATTTAACGCGCTCTGTTTCGATCAGGTTCCGGGTACCTAGAATCCCGTCCACATCTTGAGCTCAGCCCAAGCGTCAAGGAGGACGAATGGCGGGGCTTTCCGTCTCACATCAGTCGGGCCAACCCATCTCTCTCGCAGCAGCCGTGCTGACCGACGACAACCGTGTGCTCGTGGTGGTCATCGGGGTCGTGGCACTGGCGGCACTGGTGGTCGCGGGCGTCCTGGTGCGCCAGGTACTCGCGGCCGGCGAGGGCACCGACAGCATGAAGGAGATCGCCGCAGCGGTCCAGGAGGGCGCGAACGCCTACCTGGCCCGCCAGCTGCGCACACTCGGCGTTTTCGCCGTCGTCGTGTTCTTCCTGCTCATGCTGCTGCCCGCGGACGACTGGAATCAGCGTGCCGGGCGATCGGTGTTCTTCTTGATCGGAGCAGCGTTCTCGGCGGCCACCGGATATATCGGTATGTGGCTCGCCGTGCGCACCAACGTGCGAGTCGCCGCGGCGGCCCGCGAGGCGACACCGGCTCCCGGAGAGCCGGAAAGGGATCTCACCGCCGTCTCGCACAAAGCGATGAAGATCGCTTTTCGCACGGGCGGCGTGGTCGGCATGTTCACCGTCGGGCTCGGCCTGCTGGGCGCCACCTGCGTGGTGCTCGTGTACGCGGCCGACGCGCCGAAGGTGCTCGAGGGATTCGGGCTCGGGGCCGCGCTGATCGCGATGTTCATGCGGGTCGGCGGCGGCATCTTCACCAAGGCCGCCGACGTCGGTGCCGACCTGGTCGGCAAGGTCGAGAAGGGCATTCCGGAGGACGATCCGCGCAATGCCGCGACCATCGCCGACAACGTGGGCGACAACGTCGGTGACTGCGCGGGCATGGCGGCCGACCTGTTCGAGTCGTACGCCGTGACGCTGGTGGCCGCGCTGATCCTGGGCTCGGCCGCCTTCGGTAACGCCGGACTGGCCTTCCCGCTGCTGGTGCCCGCGATCGGCGTCCTCACCGCGATGGTCGGCATCTTCGCGGTGGCTCCGAGACGTTCCGACCGCAGCGGCATGAGCGCGATCAACCGCGGGTTCTTCATCTCCGCGGTGATCTCCCTCGTCCTGGTCGCGATCGCCGTGTTCATCTATCTGCCGTCGTCCTACGCCGGCCTCGACGGCGTCACCGACGAGGCGATCCAGGGCATGGACGGCGACCCGCGGATCCTCGCACTCGTCGCGGTGGCCATCGGCATCGTGCTCGCCGCCCTGATCCAGCAGCTCACCGGCTACTTCACCGAGACCACCCGGCGTCCCGTCAGGGACATCGGCAAGACCTCGCTCACCGGCCCGGCCACCGTCGTCCTCGCCGGTATCTCCCTCGGGCTCGAATCGGCCGTCTACACCGCCCTGTTGATCGGCCTCGGCGTGTACGGGGCCTTCCTGCTCGGCGGTACGTCGATCATGCTGGCGCTGTTCGCGGTGGCGCTGGCCGGCACCGGCCTGCTCACCACGGTCGGTGTGATCGTCGCGATGGACACCTTCGGACCGGTCTCCGACAACGCGCAGGGCATCGCCGAGATGTCCGGCGACGTCGAGGGCGCGGGCGCCCAGGTGCTCACCGACCTGGACGCCGTCGGCAACACCACCAAGGCCATCACCAAGGGCATCGCCATCGCCACGGCCGTGCTCGCGGCGGCGGCGCTGTTCGGCTCCTACCGTGACGCCATCACCACCGGCGCGAGGGAAGTGGGCGAACGGCTCAGCGGCGAGGGCGCGCCGATGAGCCTGATGATGGACATCTCGCAGCCCAACAACCTCGTCGGGCTCATCGCGGGCGCGGCGGTCGTCTTCCTCTTCTCGGGGCTGGCGATCAACGCGGTCTCGCGGTCGGCGGGTTCGGTGGTCTACGAGGTGCGGCGGCAGTTCCGCGAGAAGCCCGGCATCATGGATTACAGCGAGAAACCGGAGTACGGCAAGGTCGTCGACATCTGTACCAGGGACGCCCTGCGCGAACTCGCCACACCCGGTCTGCTGGCCGTGATGGCGCCCATCTTCATCGGGTTCACGCTCGGCGTCGGAGCGCTCGGCGCCTTCCTCGCGGGCGCGATCGGCACGGGCACACTGATGGCGGTGTTCCTCGCCAACTCCGGTGGCGCGTGGGACAACGCGAAGAAGCTCGTCGAGGACGGCCACCACGGCGGCAAGGGCAGCGAGGCCCACGAGGCCACCGTCATCGGTGACACCGTCGGCGACCCCTTCAAGGACACCGCGGGGCCGGCCATCAACCCCCTGCTGAAGGTGATGAACCTGGTGGCGCTGCTCATCGCGCCCGCGGTCATCCAGTTCTCCTACGGCGCGGACAAGAGCGTCGCCGTACGGGTGCTGATCGCGGTCCTGGCGCTGGCCGTGATCGCCGGTTCGGTGTACGTGTCCAAACGGCGCGGTATCGCCATGGGTGACGAAGGCAACTCCGAACCTGACCCCAAGTCGGTCGACCCGGCGGTGGTTTCGTAGGTCCAGTCACCGAAGGCATGCTCACGGTGCGGGCGGGCGGCGCGAGTTGACGCGTCGCCCGCCCGCACCGTGCGGTGCGCGCCTCCTTGCCGTGAGCCTTCTCTCGCTTGGTGCAAATGGCTTCAAAACTCGCCTTGACGGACGCCCGGCAGGGGGGTGTCGCCCATCTGGCGTGTATGTTCCGGGGCCGGGAGCCAAGGAAGGGGCCAATCCGGTGAACAAGAAGCTCGCGGCCGCGCTGTCCGGCGGTGCGGTACTGGTGCTGGCGCTGACGGGATGCGGCGGCGACGACGGCAACGAGAAGCTGGATTCCTGGGCGAACCAGGTCTGTGACGCGGTGCAGCCGCAGGCGAAGAAGATCGCGGCCGCCAACGCCGCGATCCAGAAGGAGACCTCGGACAACAGCACACCGGAGGATGTCCAGAAGACCGACTCGAAGGCCTTCCAGGACATGTCCGACGCCTACAAGGCGATCGGCGCGGCCGTGAACAAGGCGGGGGCGCCGGACGTCGAGAACGGCGAGAAGAAGCAGACGGACGCCGTCAAGGAACTCAACGGCATCTCCGCGTCGTACGCCTCCCTGAAGAAGCAGGTCGACGATCTCGACACGGACGACCAGGCGAAGTTCGCCGACGGCCTGAAGGACATCGCCACCGAGCTGGACAAGCTCAGCAAGAGCGGCAACAACGCCCTCAAGACACTGGAGGAGGGCGAGGTCGGCAAGGCGATGGCCCGCCAGCCCAGCTGCAAGACGGCCACCGCTCCGGGGCAGGCCACGCAGGGCTGACGGCGCGGCAGCCGAGGCCGTCACGGAGGTCGTGGCGGTCGTGGGGGCCACGGCACGCGGGGGGCGAGGGCGGCGGCCACAATGGAGAGTGTGAGTAACACCGGCCTGCCGCCCTTGCCCCTGCCCCCCTCGGTCCCCTCAGCTCCTCCGGCTCCGTCACCCGGCCGTTCCGACACCGCCGCCCGTCTCCGCGACGCGCTGCTCAAGGCCTCCTTCACCGCCGACGGACTGCTCGAACTGCTCGGCGCTCCCGCGTACGCGGCGCTGGCCCGCAGCGAGACCGTGCCCGCGTTCCGGGCGACGCGCGGTGACACGCCGCTGGAGACACTCGTACGGCTGTTCCTGTTGCAGCAACCCGTGCCCCGCGCACGCGTGGCGGACGTTCTGCCGGTCGACGCCTGCCTGGCGGACGGGTGGCTGGCGCGGGTCGGCGCGGACGAGCTCACCGCGACCGTGGACGTACGGCCGTACGGCGGGCCCGCGGGCGAGGACTGGTTCATCGTGTCCGACCTGGGCTGCGCGGTCGGCGGCGCCGGCGGCATCGGCAGCCGGGAGGAGGGAGTCGTCCTCGGCGTCGGCGGGGCGTCCATGACCCTGGCCGGGATCACCGTCCGCACGCCCGCCGCCTCCGCGCTCGACCTCGGCACCGGCTCCGGCATCCAGGCACTGCACGCCACCCGGCACGCCACGCGCGTGACGGCGACGGACGTCAACCCGCGCGCGCTGCACATCACCGCGCTCACCCTGGCCCTCTCCGGGGCCCCGGCCGCCGAGCTGCGCGAGGGGTCGCTGTTCGCACCGGTCCGGGAGGACGAGACGTACGACCTGATCGTCTCCAACCCGCCCTTCGTGATCTCGCCGGGCGCGCGGCTCACCTACCGCGACGGCGGGATGGGCGGGGACGATCTGTGCCGCACGCTCGTTCAGGAGGCGGGGGAACGACTGCGTGAAGGCGGGTTCGCGCAGTTCCTCGCCAACTGGCAGCACGTCGAAGGGGAGGACTGGCAGGACAGGCTCAGGTCATGGGTGCCCCGCGGGTGCGATGCCTGGATCGTGCAGCGTGAGGTGCAGGACGTCACCCAGTACGCCGAGCTGTGGCTCCGGGACGCCGGCGACCACCGCGGCGACGCGGCCGACTACCAGGCACGCTACGACGCCTGGCTGGACGAGTTCGAGGCGCGCGACGTGAAGGCCGTCGGCTTCGGCTGGATCACCCTGCGCAAGTCGGGCGCCGCCCTGCCGTCGGTCACGGTGGAGGAGTGGCCGCATCCGGTCGAGCAGCCGCTCGGGGACACGGTGCGGGCCCACTTCGAGCGGCTCGACTACCTCCGTGCGCACGACGACGCGGCGCTGCTCGAGGCGAGCTTCCGGTTGGTCGACGAGGTCGTGCAGGAGCAGGTCGGGCTGCCCGGCGCGGAGGACCCGGAGCATGTGGTGCTGCGCCAGAACCGAGGGATGCGCCGGGCCACCCGGGTGGACACGATCGGCGCGGGCTTCGCGGGCGTGTGCGACGGCACGATGGGCGCGGGCCGCATCCTGGACGCCATCGCCCAGCTCCTCGGCGAGGACCCGGTGCTGCTGCGCGACCGCACGCCCGCCCAGATCCGGCTGCTGGTGGAGCAGGGGTTCCTGGAACCGGTCGGGTGACCGGTGGCGGAGTGGCGAGGACGGCGGGTGCCCAGTGGTGCGGTACACGGTGCGGGGAGCGTGCCCGGCAGGTGCTCGGAGAACTGTTCGGAGAAGTGTTCGGTTCGCCAACTTTCGAGTCGTTCCGGACACCTTCACCGGGAGCCGGGCCGCGCCGGCCGCCGTCCCACCCACCCCCGTCGTCCCCGCGTTCACCTCCGGTTCGCCTACGCGCCGCTCGTGCGTGTCAGCCTCATCTTCGGGCCGGCGTCAGCGGCCCGGGGGAAGGGGCTCAGGGAACCATGGAGAGCGGACCGGCGATCTTCGCGGGGCTGGTGTTCTGCCTGTTCGGGGGCGGGTTGCTGGCCTGGACCGTGACGGGCGTCCGCCGCGGTCGCCCGGTGGCCCAGGGTGTGAGCCCCGTCGCATCGGCCGGCGTCGCGAGCCTCGTCTCGCTGATCTCCCTCGTCCTCGGCGTGTGGTGTCTCACCCGCTTCTGAGGACCGTCGGCGAACTGGGGATTCGGGTAATCGAGAGGTCGCGCTCCGCAGAGGAGCGGGCCGGGTCCGGACAGTCCGGGCGGCAGGAACGGTGCAAGTCGGGTTACCGTTCGAGTGGCCGTTGCGGGCTTTTCCCGTTTGACACGGGGGCGGGAGGTACCGTCACACTCCGCAGCGTCACGAGCCGTGAATGCAGACCCGACCCCGGGACGAGAGCCCGGGGAGGCCCCAGTGTCGACCGGAGAGAAGAGCGAAGTTGTCCCCGACCAGCGAGACCGCGAAGGGCGGCCGCCGACTCGTCATCGTCGAGTCGCCTGCCAAGGCGAAGACGATCAAGGGCTATCTCGGCCCTGGCTACATCGTCGAGGCGAGCGTCGGGCATATTCGCGACCTTCCCAACGGCGCCGCGGAGGTGCCCGAGAAGTACACCGGTGAGGTCCGCCGTCTCGGTGTGGACGTCGAACACGACTTCCAGCCGATCTATGTGGTCAACGCCGACAAAAGGGCCCAGGTCAAGAAGCTCAAGGACCTGCTGAAGGAGTCCGACGAGCTCTTCCTCGCCACCGATGAGGACCGCGAGGGCGAGGCCATCGCCTGGCACCTCCAGGAAGTCCTCAAGCCGAAGATCCCGGTCAAGCGGATGGTCTTCCACGAGATCACCAAGGACGCGATCCGCGAGGCCGTGGCCAACCCGCGCCAGCTCAACCAGAAGCTGGTCGACGCCCAGGAGACCCGCCGCATCCTCGACCGCCTCTACGGCTACGAGGTCTCGCCGGTCCTGTGGAAGAAGGTCATGCCCCGGCTGTCCGCCGGCCGTGTCCAGTCCGTCGCCACCCGGCTGGTGGTCGAGCGGGAACGCGAGCGCATCGCCTTCCGTTCCGCCGAGTACTGGGACCTGACGGGCACCTTTTCCCCCACCTCCGGCTTCGCTCCGGCGGGGGGACCCCCATCCGGCCGCGCGGGGGACGCCTCCGATCCGGCGTCGCTGGTCGCCCGTCTCCAGAGCGTCGACGGCAGGCGCGTCGCTCAGGGCCGCGACTTCGACTCCCTGGGCCGGCTCAAGAGCGCGAACACCCTCCAGCTCGACGAGGCGAACGCCCGCGCCCTGGCCGCCGCCCTGGAGAACACGCGGTTCTCCGTGCGGTCCGTCGAGTCCAAGCCGTACCGCCGCTCGCCGTACGCCCCGTTCCGTACGACGACACTGCAGCAGGAGGCGAGCCGCAAGCTCGGCTACGGCGCGAAGGCCACCATGCAGATCGCGCAGAAGCTGTACGAGAACGGCTACATCACCTACATGCGTACGGACTCGACGACGCTGAGCGAGACGGCGGTCGCCGCCGCCCGCGCCCAGGTCACGCAGCTGTACGGCGCCGACTACCTGCCGCCGCAGCCGCGCACCTACGCCGGGAAGGTGAAGAACGCCCAGGAGGCGCACGAGGCGATCCGCCCCTCCGGCGACCGTTTCCGCACCCCGGCCGAGACCGGCCTGACCGGCGACCAGTTCCGGCTCTACGAGCTGATCTGGAAGCGGACCGTCGCCTCCCAGATGAAGGACGCCACCGGTAACTCCGTCACCGTGAAGATCGGCGGCACCGCGTCCGACGGCCGGGACGTCGAGTTCACCGCGTCCGGCAAGACCATCACCTTCCACGGCTTCCTGAAGGCGTACGTCGAGGGCGCGGACGACCCGAACGCCGAGCTCGACGACCGCGAGCGCCGGCTGCCGCAGGTCGCCGAGGGCGACGCCCTGACCGCCGAGAAGATCTCGGTCGACGGCCACGCCACCAAGCCGCCGGCCCGCTACACCGAGGCGTCGCTGGTCAAGGAGCTGGAGGAGCGGGAGATCGGCCGCCCGTCGACGTACGCGTCGATCATCGGCACGATCCTCGACCGCGGCTATGTGTTCAAGAAGGGCACGGCCCTGGTGCCGTCCTTCCTCTCCTTCGCCGTGGTCAACCTGCTGGAGAAGCACTTCGGCCGGCTCGTCGACTACGACTTCACCGCCAAGATGGAGGACGACCTCGACCGCATCGCACGCGGTGAGGCGCAGTCCGTGCCGTGGCTGAAGCGGTTCTACTTCGGCGAGACCGTGCCCGACAGCGGCTTCGCCGCGGGCGGCACCGGCACCGACAACGGTGGCGCGGCCGAGGCGGGCAACGGCGACGGGGACCACCTCGGCGGCCTCAAGGAACTGGTGACCGACCTGGGCGCGATCGACGCCCGCGAGGTGTCGTCGTTCCCGGTGGGCGACGGCATCGTGCTGCGGGTCGGGCGCTACGGCCCGTACGTCGAGCGCGGTGAGAAGGACGCGGAGGGTCACCAGCGGGCCGACGTCCCCGAGGACCTGGCGCCCGACGAGCTGACCGTCGAACTGGCCGAGGAACTGCTCGCCAAGCCGAGCGGCGACTTCGAGCTGGGCACCGACCCGGCGACCGGCCGCCCGATCGTCGCCAAGGACGGCCGCTACGGGCCGTACGTCACGGAGATCCTCCCCGAGGGCACGCCGAAGACCGGCAAGAACGCGGTCAAGCCGCGCACCGCCTCCCTCTTCAAGTCGATGTCCCTGGACACGGTGACGCTCGACGACGCGCTGAAGCTGATGTCGCTGCCGCGCGTGGTCGGCGCCGACGCCGAGGGCGTGGAGATCACCGCGCAGAACGGCCGCTACGGGCCGTATCTGAAGAAGGGCACCGACTCGCGGTCGCTGCAGTCCGAGGAGCAGCTCTTCACGATCACGCTGGAGGAGGCGCTGGCGATCTACGCCCAGCCCAAGCAGCGTGGCCGGGCCGCGGCCAAGCCGCCGCTGAAGGAGCTGGGTGAGGACCCGGTCAGCGGGAAGCCGGTCGTGGTGAAGGACGGCCGCTTCGGTCCGTACGTCACCGACGGCGAGACCAACGCGACCCTGCGCTCCGGTGACAGCGTCGAGACGATCACCCGGGAGCGCGGCTTCGAGCTGCTGGCCGAGAAGCGCGCCAAGGGGCCCGCCAAGAAGACGGCCGCCAAGAAGACCCCGGCCAAGAAGACGGCCGCCAAGAAGGCCCCGGCGAAGAAGACGGCGGCGGCGAAGAAGACCGCGGCGAAGTCCACGACAGCGAAGACCACGACGGCGAAGAAGACGACGGCGACCAAGGCCGCCGCGAAGAAGGCGACGGCCGTGAACGGCGCCGAGGACTGAGGCGCCCTCGGGACCCCGTGCGGCACGGCGGTCCGTCGTCCGCTCCCAGGTGTGGATCTTCGCCAAGGGTTCGGAATGCGAACGCCCCGGCACCACTTCGGTGCCGGGGCGTGCGCATGCCAGGGTGAAGCGCCGTGATGTCGGCGCGGGCCGATAGGCTGAACGCATGATGCGAGCCGAACCGCCAGCGGCCCCTCAACCGGCCCCCGACGACGCACTGGTCGCGGACTCCCGCGAGCGCGCCGTCCGCGCCCTGCTGCGCCGTCCGCAGCTGAAACGGCTGTGGAGCGCGCAGTTCGTGGGCGGCGTCGGTGACATCCTCGCCCTCCTCGTACTGGTCCTCCTCGTCCTCCAGGCGACGATCGCCGAAGGTTCGTTCGGCGGCGGCTCCCGGGGCGCCGCGTTCGCAGTGGCGACCGTTTTCGGGGTGCGGATCCTCGCGACGCTGCTGTTCGGCGCCGTTCTCCTCGGCCCGCTCACGGCGCTCACCTCGCCGGACGGACCGCTGGACCGCCGCTGGACCATGGTCGGCGCGGACGGGCTGCGGGCGGCCCTGCTCATCGTCGCCCCGCTGTGGATCGACTGGATGCCCGCAAACGCCCTGGCCGTCCTCCTCGTCACCGCCTTCGTGACATCGGTCGCCGAGCGGTTCTGGACGGTGTGCCGGGAGGGCGCGGCCCCCGCGCTGCTGCCCGCCCCGCCCCCGGAGGGCGCGACGGTGCGGCCGTTGCCGGACCACATGGACGCGCTGCGCCGCCTGTCGCTGCGCACGACCTTCGTGGTGGTACCGGTCGCGGCCCTCGTACTCGTCGTCGCCGGGCTGTTCAACAACCTGCTGGGCACGGGCGTCGACTGGTTCGCCCAGCACCAGGCGGCCCTCGCCTCGTACGTCGCGGCCGGACTGTTCGCCGCGTCGCTGTCGATCCTGACCTTCCTCGAGCTGCCCGCCGTGCGCACCCCGCGCCCGCGCTCACCGCTGGAGGGGCTGCGCCGCCCGAAGAGCGCCGCCGGCGCCGGTCCCGACAAGGGCCGCACCGGCGTGATGCCACTGCTGGTGCTGGCGTCCGGCCTGGTGGCCGCCGCGGTGTCGGCCGCCGTCGCGGTGTTCGTGCTGCACGCCACGGACCTGGGCGGCGGGCCCGTGCTGTACGGCCTGCTGGTGGGCGCGCTGACCGGCGGTGTCGTCGTCGGCATACGGACGGCGCCCTCCCTGCTGCCGTCGCTGTCGCGGCGCCGCCTGCTCGCCCTGGCGCTCGCCTTCACCGGCGTCGCGCTGCTGGCCGCCGGTCTGGTGCCGGACGTCACCAGCGTGCTGCTGCTCGTCGTGCTGGCCGGCGTGGGCGCGGGCATCGCGGCCAACACCGGGCACACGCTGCTCGACCAGGAGATCGAGGACCAGCGGCGGGCCCGTACGACGGAGCACCTGCACGCGGTCGTCCGCGTCTTCGTGGCACTCGGCGCGGTGATCGCCCCACTGGTGGCCGCGGCCATCGGGCCGCACCGGCTGGAGAGCGGCCGGTTCGTCTTCGCGCACGGCGGTGCCGCGTTCACGCTGATGCTGGTGGGCGCGCTGCTGCTGCCGGTGGCCGCGCTGGTGCTGGCCAAGGTCGACGACCGTTCCGGGGTGCCGCTGCGCCAGGATCTGCGGGACGCGCTGCTCGGCGGCGACGACCCGGTACCGGTCCCGGCGGGCGCCGGCTTCTTCATCGCCCTGGAGGGCGGCGACGGGGCCGGGAAGTCCACCCAGGCCGAGGCGCTCGCCGAGTGGATCCGGGCCAAGGGCCACGAGGTCGTGCTCACGCGCGAGCCAGGGGCGACCCCCGTCGGCAAGCGGCTGCGGTCGATCCTGCTGGACGTCTCCAGCGCCGGGCTGTCCCACCGCGCGGAGGCGCTGCTGTACGCGGCGGACCGCGCCGAGCACATCGACACGGTCGTACGGCCCGCACTGGAGCGCGGCGCCGTCGTCGTCTCCGACCGCTACATCGATTCCTCGGTGGCCTACCAGGGCGCCGGACGCGACCTGTCCCCGACCGAGATCGCCCGCATCAACCGCTGGGCGACCAACGGCCTCGTGCCGCACCTCACCGTGCTGCTGGACGTGGCGCCGGAGACCGCGCGCGAGAGGTTCACCGAGGCACCGGACCGGCTGGAGTCGGAGCCCGCCGAGTTCCACGCACGCGTGCGGGCCGGTTTCCTCACCCTGGCCGCGGCCGACCCCGGCCGGTACCTGGTGGTCGACGCCGGCCAGGAGCCGGACGCGGTCGGCACCGTGATCCGGCACCGGCTCGACCAGGTGCTGCCGCTCTCCGAGGCCGAGATCCGGGCCCGTGAGGAGGCGCGGCGCAAGGCCGAGGAGGAGGCCCGCCGCAAGGCGGAGGAGGAAGCGGCGCGCAAGGCCGAGGAGGAGCGCCTGGAGCGCGAGCGCCAGGAGCTGATGGAACGGCTGCGTGCCGAGGAGGAGGAGCGCAAGCGGCGCGAGCTGGAGGAGGCGCAGCGGCGCGAGGCCGAACGGCAGGCGGAGGAGGCCCGGCAGCGTGCCGAGGAGGCCGCCCGCCGAGCCGAGGAGGAGCGCCGGCGGCTCCTCGCCGAGGAGAAGGCACGGGCGGAGGAGGAGACCCGGCGCAGGGCCGAGGAGGAGCGCCGCCGCAAGCAGGCCGAGGAGGCGGAGCGGCTGCACGCCGAGGCCGAGGCGCTGCGCCTGGAGAAGCAGCGCAAGGCCGAGGACGCGCTGCGGCGGGCCGAGGAGGCCCGGCGCAGCGCGGAACGGGCCGCGGCCGCGGCGGAGACGGGCCCCAAGGCGACGGACGGGGCCGGTCCCTTCGGGGCGGTGCCGGGCGCCACGGACGAGACGGCGGTGCTGCCGAGGGTGCCGGGCACGGGCCGGCGTGACGCAGGGCCTCCCGGTTCCTCCGGGGCGTCGGTGCCGCCGGTGCCGTCGGCTTCGTCCGGGCCTTCCGCGGCCGAGGTGACCACCGAGCTGCCGCAGGTGTCGGTTCCGCCCCGGGCGGCCGACGAGACCGAGGTGCTGCCCGCTGTGCCGCCGCGGGGTGACGTGGAGGAGACGGCGGTACTGCCCGCGGTCCCACGGGACGACAATGAGGTGAGCACACGCGAGCTGCCCCAGGTCGACCTCGAGAACATGCCGGGCCGGAACAGGCAGCGTCCGGACTGGGCCGAGGAGACCCCGCTGGACGACCTGCCGACGCTGGCGGACGAACTGCTGGGCCCGCGCGGCGACGGCCAGGGCGGGCGCGGCGACGAGGGTGGCCGGGGCCGGGGCCGCTGACAGGAGTGGCGGTGCCTCGTACGCGGTGGACGTGACGGAGGTGCGGTGGACGTGACGAAGACGCGGCGGATGGAAGGGCGGCGTGACCCATGACCGTGTGGGACGACCTCGTCGGGCAGCAGCGGGTGAGTGAACAGCTCACCGCCGCCGCCCGGGACGCCGACGCCCTCGTCACCGCCGCGGCGGCCGGCGCCCCCGCGCCGGCGGCGTCGAAGATGACCCACGCCTGGCTGTTCACGGGCCCGCCCGGCGCCGGACGCCACCAGACGGCGCGCGCCTTCGCCGCCGCGCTGCAGTGCGTCAGCCCCGACCGTGCCCTCGGCGGAGTCCCGGGCTGCGGATTCTGCGACGGCTGCCACACCGCCCTGATCGGCACCCACGCCGACGTGAGCACGATCACCGCCGTCGGCGCGATGATCCTGGTGCGCGACATGCGCGACACCGTCCGCAAGTCGTTCACCGCCCCGGCGAACGGCCGCTGGCAGGTGATCCTCGTCGAGGACGCCGAGCGGCTGAACGAGAGCTCCGCCAACGCCGTCCTCAAGGCCGTGGAGGAGCCCGCCCCCCGTACGGTCTGGCTGCTCTGCGCCCCGTCGGTCGAGGACGTCCTGCCGACGATCCGCTCCCGCTGCCGCCACCTCAACCTGAGCACGCCCTCCGTGGACGCCGTCGCCGACCTGCTCGTACGACGCGAGGGCGTCGAGCCGGACGTGGCGGCCGCCGTCGCCCGCGCCACCCAGGGCCATGTCGACCGGGCCCGCCGCCTGGCCACCGACCCGGCGGCCCGCGAGCGCCGCGCCGCCGTGCTGAAGCTGCCGCTGCGGGTCGACGACGTGGGGAGCGCGCTCAAGGCGGCCCAGGAACTCGTCGACGCCGCCGCCGAGGACGCCAGACAACTGGCCGAGCAGATGGACACCAAGGAGACCGACGAGCTGAAGGCGGCGCTCGGCGCGGTCCAGGGCGGTCGGCTGCCCCGCGGTACGGCGGGTGTGGTCAAGGACCTGGAGGACATGCAGAAGCGCCGCCGAACGCGTACGCAACGGGACAGCCTCGACGTGGCCCTGACCGACCTCACCAGCTTCTACCGCGACGTCCTCGCGCTCCAGCTCGGCTCCCGCGTCGCCCTCGCCAACACGGACGCCGAGGAGGCCCTGGAGCGCCTGGCGCGCGGCAGCTCCCCCGAGTCCACACTCCGCCGCCTCGAGTCGATCGCCGCCTGCCGCGACGCCCTCGACCGCAACGTGGCCCCGCTGCTGGCCGTGGAGGCGATGACCATGGCACTCAGAGCGGGCTGAATCCGCGCGCCCCGTAACTCGTACGGGGCACGGGGCGCACACAAAGCACTCGGGCCGTCGCTCACAGTTACGCTCGCATCATGCACACACGGCGCACCCTTCACCGCAGGACCCGCACCGCAGCCACGCTGCTCGCCGCCGCCGCGCTCCTGGTCTCCGGCTGCTCCTCCGGGAGTACGACGAGCACCACCGGTTCCGCGAAGTCGGCGGCGAAGGAGACGGCGACACTGGCCGCACTGCCCCGCGCCACACCCGCGGCGCTCACTCCGTACTACGAGCAGAAGCCGAAGTGGCGCGACTGCGGGGCGCCCGGCTTCCAGTGCGCCACGCTGAAGGCCCCGCTCGACTACGCCGACCCGTCCGCCGGTGACATCCGCCTCGCCGTGTCCCGGAAGAAGGCCACGGGCCCGGGGGAGCGGCTGGGCTCGCTGCTGATCAACCCCGGCGGGCCGGGCGGCTCGGCGATCGGCTACCTCCAGGCGTACGCCGGCATCGGCTACCCCGCCGAGGTGCGCGCCCGCTACGACATGGTGGCCGTCGACCCGCGGGGCGTGGCCCGCAGCGAACCCGTCGAGTGCCTGGACGGCCCCGAGATGGACACGTACACACAGACGGACGTCACACCGGACGACGCGAAGGAGACCGACACGCTGGTCGCCGCGTACCGGAGGTTCGCCGAGGGCTGCGGGGCGGACGCGCCGAAGCTGCTGCGCCATGTGTCGACCGTCGAGGCGGCCCGGGACATGGACATCGTGCGGGCGGCGCTGGGCGACGAGAAGCTGAACTACGTGGGTGCCTCCTACGGCACCTTCCTCGGGGCGACGTACGCGGGGCTCTTCCCGGACCGGACGGGCCGGCTGGTGCTGGACGGCGCGCTGGACCCCTCGCTGTCGGCGCGGCAGCTCAACATCGAGCAGACGGCGGGCTTCGACACGGCGTTCACGGCCTTCGCGAAGGACTGCGTACGACAGAGCGACTGCCCCCTCGGCGGCCGGAACACCGGTGTCGAACAGGTCGGCGAGAACCTGAAGGAGTTCTTCGCCGAACTCGACGCCCGGCCGATCCCCACCGGGGACACCGCGGGCCGCAGGCTCACCGAGTCGCTGGCCACCACCGGCGTGATCGCGGCCATGTACGACGAGGGCGCCTGGCCACGGCTGCGCGCGGCACTGACGGCGGCGATGAAGAAGAACGACGGCGCCGGACTCCTGGCCCTCTCCGACAGCTACTACGAACGCGACGCCAAGGGCGACTACGCGAACCTGATGTTCGCCAACGCCGCCGTGAACTGCCTGGACCTCCCGCCCGCCTTCACCTCCCCGGACCAGGTACGGGGCGCCCTCCCCGACTTCGAGAAGGCCTCCCCGGTCTTCGGCGAGAGCTTCGCCTGGGCCGCCCTGAACTGCGAGTACTGGCCGGTCGGCGCCACGGGCAAGCCCCAGCGCATCGAGGCGAAGGGCGCGGCCCCGATCGTCGTCGTCGGTACCACCCGCGACCCCGCCACCCCCTACCGCTGGGCCGAGTCCCTCGCCGACCAGCTCTCCTCGGCCCGCCTGCTCACCTACGAGGGCGACGGCCACACCGCCTACGGCCGGGGCAGCGACTGCATCGACTCCGCGATCAACACCTACCTCCTCCGCGGCACCCCGCCCACGAACGGAAAGCGCTGTTCCTAGCCGGTGCACCCACCCCGGAGGCAGGCCCCCGGCCCGCCTCCGGGGTGGGTACGGAGCACCATCCGAAACTGTGTAGACTTACCGACGTCGCTGATCGCACCATGGTGCCGACAGCGTGCGCCGCCTTAGCTCAGATGGCCAGAGCAACGCACTCGTAATGCGTAGGTCTCGGGTTCGAATCCCGAAGGCGGCTCTCCGAAGAAGGTCCAGCTCCACACCCTTGAGCTGGACCTTTTCCGTTCAGCGGACGCGCCGACGGCGCTGCGCCCGGACCGCCGAGGCATCGCCTGCGTGAGCGATGCGCAACTCACTCCCGTCGAGAGAAGACCGTCGACCGGACCCTGCCCGCAGCACGAGCATCAGCAGAACGGAGTCGCCCGCCTGAAGTCCTGGCGGATGTCGAACGGATGCCGAGGCAGCCCACACCACATGACGCCGGTTGACAGCTCTGCCCTTGCCCTGGAGTGGCAACGCTGAAGGGACTCACTGATCGGCTTCGGCCTTCGGATCGACCCGATGAGCGCCCAGGTGGTTTCTGTGCGTCAGCGGGTGGCAGTCGGCAGCGATCGCGCGGGATCACCGGCCGGCGCGCAGAGCGGTGACCGGTGCCGATGGCGATCGATCCGGGCGAGGACGAAGTCGTCCGCGGAGACGGTTCCCGATGTTCCAGGAGCCCGCCGTGCGACCGTCGGCCGATGGGGGAGGTGGCTTGTGCCCAGAGGCGCTCGGTATCGACTCGACTGACGGAATGGCCCATGCCGTTACTGGCATGGGCTCACTGAATCTTTGCCAGTAACGGATCATGACGTTGCGTGATCGTTCAGATGGTGCGGTCGTACTCGAGCTGGAGCAGGACGAGGGCTGCGGCGGCGATCTGCGTGATCCGGCTGGGGTCGAGGCTGACCCTGCGCAGGGCCTTGAAGGTGGTCTTGAGCAGGGAGTTGGCGCGCTCGCAGACGCCGTGGATGCCGCGGATGACCTTGTTGTAGGTCTGCTGGGTCTCGGTCAGCTTGCCGCCCGCGGGCTTCTTGTGCGGGTGGCGGAAGCCGTCGCCGGCGTTCTCGTAGCCGAGGTCGACCAGGGTCGGCATGTCCAGCTCGGCGGCGATGCGGCCCAGGCCGTCGATCAGGCCGTGGCGGCGGGCGCAGGTGGTGTCGTGCTCGCGGCCGGGCCGGACCGGTGAGACCCAGATCGGCCAGCCGTCCGGGGTGGCGATGACCTGCACGTTTCCTCCGTGGTGCTGGTGCTTCCCGGACCACCACAGGTCCGCGCCGTTGGGGCCGGGGGCGGCGACGCGGTCGGTGCGGATGATGGTGCCGTCGAGGTTGAGATGCGTCAGCCCGGCCGCCTTCGCGCGCTCCAGCGCGGTCGCGAGGTCCGGTGCCCCGGCGGACAGCACGGTCAGTCCTTCGTGGAGGTAGCGGTAGGCGGTGGAGGTCGACAGTCCGTTGTCGCAGGCGAGTTGGGACAGGCGGGTGCCGTCGGTGAACCAGCGCAGGATGAGCACCGCCTGCTTGAAGCAGCCCAGTGCACGCCGTCCCTTGCGGGTCCTGGCCGCGATCCGGTGGTCGTGCAGCAGTCGGGCCAGGTGCTCGGCGGTGGACCGCTTCACATCGAGTACGGCGGTGTATGTGACACTGGTCGGCACGTAAGGCCCCTCGGTCGGATCTTTCTGTCGCAAGATCGTTCCTACCAGGGGCCTTATGCCTGCCCGGACTTGGGGATGCCACGGGCCGCAGTGCCAGCATCGCGATCACAGCGAGCAACCACCGCTTACCGGGAAGGGCTCACTGTGTGCATCCCATCTCCTTCATTGCTTCCGGCAGATACGACTGGGTGAATCGCTCGAGTTCCTGGGGCTTCGCCTCGCCTGTCTCTCGGGCGATGGACACATCCAGAACGTAGTAGTCCCCCGCTCCGCGCCCTGTGCAGGCGTTCATCGATATGAGCCAGTCATCGGACGTCACGGTGTCGTCGCCAACCTCGGATTTTCTGGGATTGTCGGAAGATCTGCGATTCTGTTTCGCGAATTCCATGACGTCGAATCTGCTTTGGTCTCGAATTTCACTGATTATGAGTGCGTTGGCCTTGTCTATGAAGATGAAGCATGCTGACTGGTCTTCTTCGGAAATCTGATGCCGGGCCTCGAAGTTCTGCCCGGGGGGCAGCAAGGGCTGCAGTGCGGACGGGTCGATTGCCCTGCCGCAAATCGTTGTGGGAATTTCATAACCGGTGGAGCTGCACCCAGTAGTTGAAATCAGCAGAGCTGTAAGGGTCGATGTCAGCAGAAGTGATGAGCGTAGCGTTCTGATTTTCATCGTGGTGCGATTCATGCCATCCTGTTCGCAGTGTCGTTCCCATTGAAAGCGCTGTTTCCGATCACTTCCTGCCGCAGTAGCTTGTCCCCGTCCGCGGACAGTTCGTGATCGGGATTGACGCGAGACCATTCCTCGCCCAGTGCATTCAGGTATTTTATGCGCGAAGTGAAATTCTTCCTATTGTCTATAGAAAGCTCGTCATCGATGCGGCCTTGCTCTTCCAATTGCCAGGCGTAGGCCGCGGAATCCACTCCTCGCTGCACTGCATCACCGACCACCGGTATGAAGTTGGCTGCGCCGCCGACCACGTGATAGCCCCACTTCGCCGGCCAAGAGGGGTCTTCCTTATCGGTATCCAGCGCCTGGTAACGGACGGACTCCATGAACCCGACGGTGTGTCCTGCTCGGATGAGCTCTTCTTTCGGGTCGCCTTCATGTTCCGCATGGATGTCAGCGACAATGGCTTGACTTACGTTCTCCATCAGCGTGCCGTAGGCATACTGATCACGCGAGACCTGCTTGGACACCTCGAGCAGGTCCTCGTAGTCGAGTGGTCCTTCGTCGGGATCCAACTCACTGGCGGTCTGGTGAACGTCTGCTCCCCAGTTCCCCAGGAGCACCGCCATGTCGTCCCGCAGCTCGGGCGGGAAGTCGTCGCCCTTGTCGGCCAGGCGTCTCAGGGTGCCGTCGAAGACCTGCCGCTGTGCGTCGGTGTGGTCGTACGACGTGATGACGTGCGGCTGGTCCGGGTTCAAGCCGGTGCCCGCTGCCAGCAATGCCTTGCCGAGCGCGTCGCGGGACTGGACCGTGCCGTCGCCCTTGCCGTAGGGGTCGTCCTCGTCGTAGTACTCGCGCTCCGTGAGGAGGTAGTCGGCCACGTCCTCGCGGTTGAACAGCTCGGTGGCGTAGTCAGGGTTGTGGGAGACGGCCTTGAGGAAGCCGGTCATCGGGTCGCTGCCGGTCGTTCCGTAGTCGCCGTCGGGCCCCTTGGCCGTGTAGTCGAGCTGGGCCCCTCCGAGGGCGGGGTTGCCCCAGATCGAGGCGGGATCGAAGGGTTTCTTCTCCGCCTCGAAGGTGCGCAGGCCCTTGTAGTAGTCGTCCAGGAAGCCCTCGTCGAACTTCCCCTTGACCATGAGGTTGCTCATGATCTGGAAGCCGTACGTCTTCGCCATGATGCCCTCGTGCCCGTACAGCTTGCCGCTGGCGGCGATCAGGTCCTTCTTCCACGCCTCCATCTCCGGTGAGGTGCCGTGGGAGGCGCCGGCGAGAGACATGCTGAGGTTCTTCTGGACGTCACCCAGGAGCTTGGCACGGTCGCCGTCGGGCGTCCTGCCCTGGCCGGGGTCGGCCAGGTCGCGCCAGAACTGGAGCGTGCCGTCGGCGCCCAGGTCGAGGGCGAGGGTCTCGGTGAAGCCGGGGTTGTCCCGCTGGTTCTTCAGCGTCTCGTTGAAGCGGGCCAGTTTCTCCTCGCTCCAGTCCTCGACGTTGCCCTTGGCGATCTCCTTGCGCCAGTACTCGGCGTCCGCCCTGCCCTGGTCGTGGTCGGCGTCTTCCAGCCCGGTCGAACCCTGGTCGGTGAAGTCGTACTTGTCCTTGGCGAGCAGGCGCAGGGCGCGGGCGGCGATACGGTCGGTCTCGGTCGCCTCCCACAGGATCCTGGTGATCCTGCGCTGCGCGACCTCCAACTCCTGGTCCGTCGGCCTGGGGATGTCGGCCTTTCCCGCAACCGCGGGAGGGGGCGCCGAGGCGATCACACTCCCGTTGCCGTTGACATAGATGCTGCGCTTCGCCAGTTCGTCGATCGCGGTCCGCAGGTCCTGCTTGTGCTGCGTGAACGCGGCGTGCGCGTCGCTCAGGACGGCTAGCACGCTCTTGGCCTCGGAGGCCGCGTCGTCGAACTGCGCCGCGGTCCTGGTCACGAACTGCCGTGACACCGTGGCGTTGACGCCCACCCAGTCCGCCGCGTCGGCCTTCTTCTGCAGATCCTCCGCGCTGACCTGGCCGTCACCGCCCGTGGCCAGCTTCTCCAGTCGGCCGACCATGGTCCGCCAGTCGTCCACCGAGGTCTTCAGGGTGCCCAGGCGCAGGTCGTTGAGTTCCTGCACGGTCAACGTGTCCGTCGCCACGAGTCTCAGGCCTCCGCGGACTTCGGAGCGTAGTAGTCGTTGATCCGCGACACGGTCATCAGGTGACCCGCCGCGTTCCGCATGCCGGTCACGACGTGGTCCTCGTCCTTCGCATGCTGGGCCCGTGTGAAGTCCAGGTGGTTGGAGATGTGGGCGCACGCCTCCTTCAGAGTGCCCAGCTGGGTGCCCCACGCGTCGTGCAGTTCGGTGAGCGCGGAGCCCATGTCCAGGCCGTCGTTGAAGAGGTCGATGGATGCCGTGAAGGTGCTCGGCCGCGCGACATCGCCGTCCACCGCCAGCCGTTCGCGCAGGTCGTAGGCCATGTTCCCGAGCTTGCCCAACTGGTCGTCATGCACCACCAGGTCCGGTGCGGCGCCTCCGCCACCATGGCCCGTGTCGGGAGCGATCCCGTTCAACTGCATCGACGCCGCCTGCTTCTGGGCGACCTCGGCCTTGATCTGCTCCCATTCGTCCCACGCCATGCGGACGAGCCCCCTCCTCGTATGCGACTTCGCCCGGCACACCGGTGTGTTTCCACCCGGCTTCGAACACCCTTTCATGCGGTGACGCGGCGTCACTCAAGCACCGTCCTTGTGCACGGTGTCTTCACAGTCCATGAGGACGCGCCTCTCCTGGAGCCGCCCTTCGGAACCGGGAAGTCCCGGTCACGCGCCCTCCGGCCCCTGGCCATGCTCCGGCCTCGGTCACACGGGCGGGCGCCCGCCCCTGTTGCCGGCGTTCACCGGGGAAGCCGACTGAGGCCCACGGGTCCCCGCCGCCGTGGCCCTCGCCTGACGTGCCATGACTCGATCCTTTCCGACGATCGAGTCCCTGCCGGACCCGGAACGGTTCAGCGCGGCAGGAAGCTCTTTCCGGTACGCCGTCGGCCGTGGAGGATTCCGATGTACAGGCCGGGGGCGTCGGAGGAGACGAACTGTTCGAGGTCGCCCCACTCCGCCTCCCGGGCGAAGAGGTCTGGTGGCCGCGCCAACGCCCGATGACACCAGCGCAAACTGGTCTAAGTTAAGTCACTTTAAGTCAAGTTGGCCCAGTTCGACCGAGTTGGTCTTTGCCGCGCGGACTCGGCGTGGTGCGGCGGTAGCGTGGTGTGGCACAAGGCACTGCGGGCGAGTGGGGCGGGCGGGTTCATGTGGATGCGGTTCGAGGCCGAGGCGGAGGAGGAGTTCGAGGCGGGGTGTGCGTTGCTGGTCGACCGGCTGGTCCGGTGGGCCGGGGAGCAGGGTCTGCCGGTGGACGCCTTCCTGGCCGAGGTGGCGTTGGAGTACCGGCACCGGGCGACCGTCGACGGCCGACTCGGGTGGTGGGAGCCGCGGCACGTGGAGGAACTGCTCCTGTCCTGGTTTCCCCAGCAGGTCACCGAACTCCCCGGGGAGGAACGCGGCGACGCCCCGGGCACCTTGCGCACGCTGCTGCGCTATCTGCACGCCGCGCAGTTGGCGGACCCGCGCGGCCCCGTGCTCGAGGACTCCCTCGCCGCGGTCGACGCGGCCGCGGAACGGTACCCGGCGGCGATGGCGGACCGCACCCGCTGGGGCCTGGCGAAGTACTGGATGACGACAGCCGCCGAGCAGGGCGCGGACATCCGGGACGGGGCGGCGTTGCAGCGCTTCGCGGACCGGGCGCAGCGCGGGGAGGTCGCCCACGACCGGCAGACCCTCGACGCGATCATGGAGCAACGGCTGACCGGCCGCGCACTGTCCGGTGCGGCCCGGGCCGAACCGCAGCTGCCCGTGACGCTCCCCACGGACGACGAGTTGCGACGGCGGGCCGAGGCGTCGGCGATCGTGTCGCAGGTGCGCGGGCTCGCCGAGTGGGCGGGGCCGGGCGGCCGGGCGGTGACGGGAACGGGACGGCTGCGGATGGCGGACGCCCGTGAGCTGGTGGACGTGCTGGGCACCGGCGACAGCACCGAGGGCGTGCGTTCGGCGGCCGATCTGCCGCGGCTGGGGCTGCTGGTGGAGTGGGCGAAGAAGGCGCGGCTGGTCCGGGTGACCAAGGGGCGGTTGTACGCGGTGGCCAGGGCCCGGCCGGTGCTGGCCGATCCGCTCCAGCTGTGGTTGCGCGCCTTCGACGCGTGCTTCGAGCTGCGGCAGGCCCTGATCGGGCCGCGTGGCGGCCGGCACGTCGAGTCGATGCTGTTCGACGCCTACGAGGACGTGCTGGAAGATGTGCTGAACACGCTCTACAGCCTGCCGTACCCGATGCCCTGGCCGCGGCTGCGCGACTCCGTGCGCCTGGCCTACCGGGCCCGTTTCCAGCTGGACGAGGGGTCGGACCTCCGGCACCGGATGTGGTTCGAGCATGCCGACCGGGACCTGCGCACGGTGCTCGACGTGCTGGACGACCTGGGGGCGATCGAGCGTGACCAGGGGATGGCCGATCCGGTGTTCCTGGGAGTCGATCTCCCCGATGCCGGACCCGAACTGCCCGCGGACATGCCGCCGGAGCTTGCGGAACTGCTGGGCGTCGCGGGGACGGCAGCGGATCCGGCGGCGCAGGAGCGTGCCGATGCCCGGCGTGCGGAGCTGACGGCGGGGCCGGTGGAGCTCATCCGTCTCACCGGACTGGGCACCCGGGCCGTACGGCAGCGACTGCTGGCGGTCGGCCGGGACGCGCCGCTGGTCGGTGAGCTGGCTCAGGCGCCGGCGGCCGGTCTGCTGGGGGCACTGGCCGAGGACTACGACCTGGACACCGCCCGTGTGGAGCTGGCCGACTGGCTTTCGGCCCGCGGGGAGCGGGAGGCCGCTCTGCGGCAACTGACGGACGCCGTGGGGAACATGGCCTTCCGCACCCGTGCACAGGCGATGCTCGACGTGCTGCAGGTGGCGTTGCCGGACGGTGAGGGCGAGCGGCTGTTGCACCGGCTGCGGGGTGACAGCCGGTTGGCGCCGCCGGCGCTGAACACGCTGGCGCAGTGTGAACTGCTGTCCCCCGAGGACATGACCGATGCCGAGCATCTGCTGGTGCTCGCCGAGAGCCTGCTTCAGCTCGTGGAGCTGGCGGGCGGCCGGGACGGCGCCGAGGAGGCGCTGCGCGCCCAGGGCCCCGAGGTCAGGGAGGCGGTTGCCGCCGCCCTGGCCTCCGCGCACCCGGACCGGGCCGGACTCGACGAACTCAGGCAACTGGCGGCCAGGGCGCTGCGCTCTCCCACCGCCCGCACCGTTCGCTCCCGCAAGCGCGGGCGCCCCACCGGCAAGAACACCCGCAAGCGGCGCCGCTGACCGGAGCAACGCGGGTCACCGGCGCCCCCGGCGGCGCGCTGTGATCAGACCTTGGCAATGCGGATGACGGGGCCGCAGAGCAGGTGGAGGTCTTCGGGATCCGAGGTCAGGACGGTCACCGGGGCGGGTGAGGCGAGGGCGGTGGCGGCGACGATCGCATCGAGGGCGTACTTGTGGCCGTGAAGCCCGGCTGCGGCGAGGAGCTTGCTGGCGTGGCGGGCGATGGCTTCGGTGGGCGGAACGATGTTCAGGCGGGAGACGGCGTAGTCGAAGCGGGCCTGGTTGGTCCTGGGGTCGCGGGCTTCGACGAGGGTGACGGAGCTGGTGATGACGCGGATGTCTTCCGCCTCGGCCGCGGCCAGCCACTCGGTGAGTTCGGCTGTGCGTCGTACGAGTTTGGACAGGCCCTCGCAGTCGAGGACGAGGGTGCCGCTCACGCGGCGTCCGCTGAGCTGACCGCGTCACCGCGCAGGATCGCCCGCCTGGCCTCGACCGCTGACTGGTCGACCGGTCCGTGTTCGGCTTCCGCGTCTTCGATGAGTTCACGCAGCCGGTCGCGTTCCAGTTGGCGCTGGATGAGGGCTTCGACGTAGGCGGACATCCCGCGCTTGCCGGTACGTGCCTTGAGAGCCGCGATGGTGCCTTCATGAAGGGAGACGGAGACCGGGCGAACGGGGCCTTCGCCGGGAGCGGGGTCGGGGGAGGAGGCCATGGAACCAGTTTAACAAAACTCTTGTTATCGGGCTGGGTGGTTCATGCCCCCACGGTGGGTTCCGTTCAGCGAGCGAGAGCGGACTCGTCGATCAGGCGGAGATCTTGCATCAGGTGGCCCAGCCGTCTTTGCGCTTGAGGGTTCCGTCGGCGTTGCGGGGCCTGTGCTCTCGACGATCTCACTGAAGTCGAACTCGCCGGCGGCCATGGCGTCGAAGCCCTCTTGCCGCAGATGGCGTTTGACGGCGTCCTCCATGGCGAGCTGCACGGCCTGGGCCTTCGTTCTGGTGTCGAAGGAGCGCGTGGCTTCGTCGAGTTTGATGACCGTCCTGGCCATGCTGGCTCCTTGGGTTTTCGGCCGACTCGAACGGTCTCATTTTCCGGTTTCCCGAAGCCTCATTCGGCGTCCGCGTAGCACTCCACCACCGCCGTCGTGAACGGGAAGCGGACGGGGGTCTGTCCGAACGTCAGCCGGCCCGCGAGGGTGGCGGCGTCGCGGATCGCGTCCGCCACCGTCTGCGCCTCCTGTTCGGGGCAGTGCACGATCACCTCGTCGTGCTGGAAGAAGACCAGTTCGGCGGCCATGTCCGTCAGGGTCTGCCGCAGTGCGGCGAGCAGCAGCAGGGTCCAGTCGGCGGCGCTGCCCTGGACGACGAAGTTGCGGGTGAAGCGCCCCCGCGCGCGGGCGTCGGTCGAGGCATAGCCCGGCACCCACTGCCGGGCGGCGTCGGGTTCCTCCTCCGCGGCCGGGATGCCCGCCTCCTCCGCCGCGTCGTCCGCCGTACGGGCCGCGGGTGGGCAGGTGCGGCCCAGCCAGGTCCGTACGAGCCTGCCCTCCTCGCCCGCGCGGGCGGCCTCGTCGACGTAGGCGACCGCCTGGGGGAAGCGGCGCCGTAGGGCGGCGAGGTTCTTCAGGCCGTCGCCGGAGGTCTGGCCGTAGACCGCGCCGAGGACGGCGAGCTTGGCCTGCGCGCGATCGCCGGAGAAGACGCGGTCGGACACCGACTGGTAGAGGTCGGTCTCCCGGCCGGCCACCTCCATCAGTCCGGGGTCGCGGGAGATCGCGGCCAGGACCCGTGGCTCCATCTGGGCGGCGTCGGCGACGACCAGCCGCCAGCCCGGGTCGGCGACCACCGCGCGGCGGATCACCTTGGGAATCTGCAGCGCGCCCCCGCCGTTGGTCACCCAACGGCCCGTCACCGTCCCGCCTGCCAGGAACTCGGGCCGGAAGCGGCCGTCGCGCACCCAGTCCTGGAGCCAGGACCAGCCGTGGGCGACCCGGATGCGGTACAGCTTCTTGTACTCGATCAGCGGTTCCACCGCCGGATGGTCGAGGGACTCGAGCTCCCAGCGGCGGGTCGAGGAGACCTTGATCCCGGCCTGTGCGAACGCCTTGACGACGTCGGCGGGCAGGTCGGGCCGCACCCGGCGGCCGAAGGCGGCGGACACCTCGTCGGCGAGTTCGGCGAGTCTGCGCGGCTCGCCGCCGCCCGCGTACCGCTCGCCGAGAAGGTCGTGCAGGACCGCGCGGTGCACGTCCGCCCGCCAGGGCACCCCCGCGCGGTTCATCTCGGCGGCGACGAGCATCCCGGCCGACTCGGCGGCCACGAGCAGCCGCATCCTGTCCGGATGCGCCGTAGCCCCGAGCCGGCGCTGCTGCTCGGCGTAGACCGCGAGGAGGTCCGCCAGCGGTATGTGTGCGTCGCGGGGTTCGAAGAGGGAGGGCTGCGCGCCCGGATCGGCCGGGCGCTGCGGTGGATCGGGCGGTACGGGGCCGCCGCGCAGCCGGGCCAGGGCGGCCGCGGCGGAACGGGGCTCCCCGTACCGCCCCTCGTGGCCGAGCAGGAGCGTCTCGGCGGCCTCGACGTCGTGGCACCGCGCCACTCGCACCCCCGCGGCGAGCAGGCGCGGATGGATCTCGGCGGTGGACCGCCACACCCACCGCGTGACTCCGGGACGGCTCCGCACGGCCTCGGCGGGATCCGCCTCCCGCCGCACCGGAGCGGCGGGCAGCCCGTCCGGACCGAGGGGGGCGAGGTCCACGCCGCCGTCCTCGGCCGGAGCGAGTGCCCACCGGTCGGCCACCATGCTGCGAGTGTGGCAGGAGGGTCTGACAACACCCCCCGGGCCCGGATGTCCGGGTCAGCCCTGACCGGGCTCGGACTCGGACTTCGTGGACTGTCCGTCCGCCGCCTCCGGTTCCTGGGTCTCCAGGAACTCCGCCAGCATCTCGGTGACGTACCGCTCGGTGGTGGTCTTGTCGATGCCGAGGCCGCTGAGGAGGCCCTCGCCGTTCTCGTGTTCCAGCAGGGCGAGCAGGAGGTGTTCGGTGCCGACGTAGTTGTGGCCGAGGCGGAGGGCCTCGCGGAAGGTGAGCTCCAGGACCTTCTTGGCCGCCGCGCCGTACGGCACCAGCTCGGGGGCCTCTTCGGCGGGCGGCGGGAGCAGCGCGGTCGCGGCCGCGCGGACCGCTTCCAGGGTGACGCCCTGTTCGGTGATCGCCTTCGCGGCCAGGCTGCCCGGCTCGGCCAGCAGTCCGAGGACCAGGTGCTCGGGCAGGCCCTCGGCGTTCCGCGCGGCCTTGGCCTCGTTGTGCGAGGCCATCACCACGTTGCGGGCGCGGGGCGTGTAGCGGTGGAAGCCCTCGTTCGGGTCGAGCGGGGCCGAGTCCTTGGTCACGAAACGCTTCTGGGCCGCCTGGCGGGTGACGCCCATGCTCTTGCCGATGTCCGTCCAGGAGGCGCCCGAGCGCCGGGCCTGGTCCACGAAGTGGCCGATCAGGTGGTCCGCCACGTCGCCGAGGTGCTCTCCCGCGAGCACCGCGTCCTGAAGCTGCTGGAGGGGTTCCTCGTGGACCTTCTTGATGGCCGCGATGAGGTCGTCGAGACGTACGGATGACTTGATGCCGGGGTTCGTCGTCATGTGTCAACCGTAGGTTGACAGTGGAAGGGTGTCAACCGCGAGTTGACAGGTGGGTGGGTGTGTCAGGCTGAGGGCTCGGCGGGGAGAGGGGGCATGGCACGATCGGTCCGTGAGCACGTCCAGCACCGTCGACCGCGCCTTCGGGGCCGCCCTGTACGCCACCACCGACGACGCCCTCGACACCGGCGCGTCCCTGCTCGCCTCCGATCCGGCGGCGGACGCCGAACTCGCCGGGCGGGGCGAGGAGTTCGTGGCGACGGCCTGGCGGCGCGGCTGGCAGCCCGCCGACCTCGTACGGATCGTCCGGCGCGAACTGGACGACGTGCACGTGCGGCTGGTCGCGGTGCTGATCCACGCGCAGGCACCGCACGACCGGCCCCGCGGCCCTCGCTGGCACGCCCAGCTCGGCGATCTCGGCGGCCTCGGCGGCCTCGGTGAACGCACCGACCGCTTCTCGCACGCCACCGCCGTACTGGAGCTGTACCGGCTGCTGCTGCGCCTGCCCGCCCTCGAACCCCTCGACGAGCCCGACGGGGACACGGGCTCATCCGGGCGGGAACGGAACCCGGAGTCCCGCACGCTGGGCCGCATCCGCGCGCTGCTGGCCAAGGCGGAGGCGACCGGGTTCCCGGAGGAGGCGGAGGCCCTCACCGCCAAGGCACAGGAGCTGATGGCACGGCACAGTGTCGACGAGGCGCTGCTCGCGGTGCGGGCCCCCTCGGCGACGGCTCCGGGCGCCTGCCGGATCGGTGTGGAGCCGCCGTACGAGCAGACCAAGGCCGTGCTGCTGGACGCGATCGCCACCGCGAACCACTGCCGGGCCGTGTGGAACGAGGCCCTCGGCTTCTCCACCGTGGTCGGCTTCGCCTCCGACCTGGAGGCGGTCGAACTCCTGCACACCTCACTGCTCGTGCAGGCCGGTACGGCCATGGCGAAGGCGGAGGCGGCTCAGCGGGCCGGGGGACGCAAGCGGACCAAGACCTTCCGGCAGTCCTTCCTCGCGGCGTACGTCCACCGCGTGGGCGCGCGTCTCGCGGCGGCCGCCGAGGGGCAGGTGACGGACGATCTGCTGCCGGTGCTCGCCTCCCGCGACGTCGCGGTCACCGAACGGCTGGACCGCCTGTTCCCGGAGACGACGACCACCCGGCTGCGCGGGGTGAGCGACGCGGCGGGATGGGAGGAGGGCGCGCGGGCGGCGGACGACGCCCAGGTCGAAGCGCGCGGACGGCTTTCCGGACGGCGCCCCTGAACCGGGGCCACCCGGACGCCGCCCGCCCGGTCACCGCCCGCCCAGGCGCTGCCTGCCCAGGTACTGCCCGTCCGTCACTGCCCGCCCAGGTACTGCCTGCCAGTCATCGCCAGCACAGACGCTGCCTGCCCGGTTGCCGCCTGCCCAGACACCGCCCGTCTGTCACTACCCGCCCGGTCACTAACCGCCCGGTCGCAGCCCGCCCGGTCATCGCCTGTCCGGTCATCGCCCGCCCAGACGCCGCCTGTCCGGTCTCCTGGCCGCTCAGTCCCCCGACCGCTGGAAGGCGCTCACGGACGCGTCGGCCGCGCCCGTTCCCGTTCCCGAGCCTTCGCCCTCGCCCTGGTGCGCCACCGGGCCGTACGACCAGGGGAACGCGCGGGTGTCGGTGGCGCCGGGGAGGCTGATCTCCAGGGTCTTCACGTCCAGGCTCTGGCCGGCGTCCTCCGGTCCGCGCACATAGGTGACGGTGAAGGAGGCGGACCCGCCCTCGGCCAGGGTCAGCTTCTGGGCCGTGGCGCCGTCCGTCGGTGCCAGCGCGACAGGCTCGCCCTCCGCCGCCACCAGGCTCGCCTCGGGGAAGCCGTCCAGGATGCAGGCGGGGCCCTGGTTGACGAGGTCCACGGGGACCTCGCCGGTGTCACCGGCGGCCGGGGCCTCGCTCGCGGGGCCGACTTCCAGGCTCACCTTCGCCATCGAACAGGCCACGCTCTCCTGCTTCTGCTTCGCGTCGTCCTTCGCCTTGTCTCCACCGCCCTCGCCGCCGCAGGCGGTCAGCAGGAGGAGGGCGGTGACGGCGGTGACGGTGGTCGGCATGGCGCGCATGATGATTCCCCTGAGGTCGTGGAGCAGCCCCCAGATCATCACACCCGGGAAGCCCTTCCGGCGCACCCGGAGGGCAGAGCCCGCCGGGCGGGCCCTACGACCCCAGCCCCGCGGTCGGCAGCCCCTGCGGCATCCGGCCGCCCTCGGCCTTGGTGAACGTCTCGGTGCCGAGGGGGCTCTCCCAGGTGACCTTCAGGGTGGACCCGCTCACGGAGGTGACCGTGCCGCTCGTCCGGTCCGCCTTGCCGTCCGGGCACTTCAGGCTGATCGTCGAGGCCCCGGTGTCCTCCCGCGCGGTGCCGCTGCACACGGTGCCGCCCATGGTGAAAAGGGCCGCCTGGTCGCCGGTGAACATCAGGATCACGGCCTTGCCCCCGGCCGTGGTGAGCCAGCTGCCCTCCAGTCTGCCCGCGGGGACGCCGGTCGCGTCCGGACCGCCGGACCCGGTGCCGCCGGACCCGGGGGCGGCCGTGGTGGCCGACGTGGACGGTGTGGCCGGCGCGGACGGCGTGGCGCCGGGCGCGGAGTCGTCGCGGGAGCCGCCGTCACCGCCGCACCCGGCGAGCACCAGCGCGCCGGCCAGCCCCAGGGCCGCGTACGCGATCCGCATGCGTCGGCCCGACGCGGCGCACGCCCCCGCGATGCCCTGATCCACCGATGTCACCGCAAGCCCCCTAGCTGTGGTCGGCCCCGTCGGCCGGAACGGCCGGAGTCAGCTAACAGGACGTACCCGGCGCCCGACCACCCCGGTGACACCGCGCACCGAAAAAGAGACCGCTTGCAGGACTAAGCAGGGCACTGAAGGACACACGAAGACACACAAGGGAACAGGAGAGCCCTTGTGTGCGTCTCACTTCCAGACGGGGACCGGCAGGCCCGGCGGCAACGCTGTAACCGCAGGAGCACCCCGCGTGCACGTGCATCTGCCCATGCGTTTGCACATGAACAAAGCTATGATCCGGATCAGTTGACCACTGCATCGATGGCCACACCAGCCAGTGCACACCGGGGAGCGACCTGTGGACCACGACGTGTACGACGGCGACGTGTACGAGGGGGACGTGTACGACGGCGCCGGCGCGTCCCGCGTGTACAACGGCATGGCGGCCACCGGGCTGGACGGCGTGGTCTGGCAGAAGAGCCGGCACAGCAATTCGCAGGGATCCTGCGTGGAGTTCGCCCGGCTGCCCGGGGGTGAGGTGGCGGTGCGCAACTCCCGCTTTCCCGAGGGGCCCGCGCTCGTCTACACCCGCGCGGAGATCGAGGCGATGCTGCTCGGCGTCAAGGACGGCGAGTTCGACCACCTCGTCGCCGGCTGACCCGGCGGCCCTCCGTCCCCGGCTCCGGGGCGGTGACGCGCGTAGAGGGAAGACGGTGTCCAGGCGCGCGGCGTCGCGTCACACGACGGGATCGCGCAGCCGGAACAGGGCCCAGACCACCTTGCTGCCGAGCGCCCCCCTCGTCGGCTGCCAGCCCCAGCTGTCGCTGAGCGATTCGACCAGCAGCAGTCCGCGGCCCGACTCGGCGGAGAAGTCGCCCGCCGCACCGGCGACGGGACTGTCGTGGCTGGGGTCGCGCACCGCGCACACCAGCCGCCCGGTCCACCGCATCAGGTGCAGCCGCACCGGCGGTTCCTGCCCCGTCAGCCGTGGCGCCGCGGCCGGCATGCCGTGCCGCAGGGCGTTGGTCACCAGCTCGGAGACGACCAGACACGCATCGTCGAAACGGTCGCCCACGTCCCACTGGTCACAGGTCTTCCGGGTGAACCGGCGGGCCTCGCGCACCGCCTCGTAGCGGGCGGGGAGGGAGCAGGAGGCGGCGTCGGACACGGCCGCGGGGTCCAGCGGCGGAAGGCCCTGCCGTAACGGCTCGAGCATGGTCGATCCATTCGTCCCCATGCGAGGCACTCCCGGAATTCGCGGTCGTAGCGATACGGCGATACGGCGGTGGTGCGAAGGCCATGGTTTCGGATGCGCAAGGCAGATGCAAGGGCAGATGCACGTGCAGCTGACCGGAATGGCCCCTCCCGTACCGCTTGTTGGTCAATTTTTCCGTCACCTTTCCGTCGTCTTTCCGTCCCCTCAGCCCCTCCTGTTGCCCGAACCGTGTTCCTTCCCGAACGGAACCCCTGGCTCGATTCCGTTTCCGTAACCGCCCGAGTACTGCTCGGAGTGTTTTAGTGGCAGACTTCGGGCCCTGGCAGACGTTGGGGAGGCTGGCGAACGTGAGCGCGGGAGAGCCGGGATCGGTGGTGCGGCGCATGCTGCTCGGATCACAACTCAGGCGACTGCGTGAGGCTCGGGGGATCACGCGAGAGGCCGCGGGGTATTCGATCCGCGCCTCCGAATCGAAGATCAGCCGGATGGAGTTGGGCCGGGTGAGCTTCAAGACCAGGGACGTGGAGGACCTGCTGACGCTGTACGGCATCGCGGACGAGCAGGAGCGCGCCTCGCTCCTCGCCCTGGCCCGGGAGGCCAACGTCGCGGGCTGGTGGCACAGTTACTCGGACGTGCTGCCCAGCTGGTTCCCCACCTATGTGGGCCTCGAGGGCGCCGCCACGCTGATCAGGGTGTACGAGGTGCAGTTCGTGCACGGCCTGTTGCAGACCGAGGGGTACGCGCGCGCGGTGGTCCGGCGCGGCATGCAGGGCGCGAGCGAGGCCGACGTCGAACGGCGGGTGGCGCTGCGCCTGGAGCGGCAGAAGTACCTGCTCTCCGAGAACGCCCCCGAGTTCCACATCATCCTCGACGAGGCCGCGTTGCGCCGCCCGTACGGGGACCGCGAGGTGATGCGGGGCCAGCTCCAGCATCTGATCGAGGTCTCCGAGCGGCCCAACGTCCGGCTGCAGGTCATGCCGTTCGGTCTCGGCGGCCACTCCGGCGAGTCCGGCGCGTTCACCATCCTCAGCTTCCCCGAGTCCGACCTGTCGGACGTCGTCTACCTGGAGCAGCTGACGAGCGCGCTGTACCTCGACAAGGCCGAGGACGTCGCCCAGTACGAGAAGGCGCTCAAGGAGCTCCAGCAGGACAGCCCGGGGCTCTCGGAGAGCCGGGACCTTCTCCGAGGACTCCTTCAACTCTCTTGAAACACAAGTACGATGACGAACGATCAGCAGCATGAGGCCGGTCGGGGCGGGCCCGGTCCGGCAGCGAGGGATCGAGGGGTTGAGGGATCACATGTCGTCGTACTTCACCGACCTGGCCCAGCAGTACATCGACGGTGAGTGGCGCCCGGGAACCGGTTCCTGGGACATCATCGACTTCAATCCGTACGACGACGAGAAGCTGGCGTCGATCACGATAGCCACCGTCGACGAGGTCGACGAGGCGTACCGTGCGGCGGCCCGCGCGCAGAAGCAGTGGGCGGTGACCAACCCCTACGCCCGCCGCGCGGTGTTCGAGAAGGCGCTCAGGCTGGTCGAGGAGCGCGAGGAGGAGATCTCCGACGCGATCGTCGCCGAACTCGGCGGTACGCGCCTGAAGGCCGCCTTCGAGCTCCACCTCGCCAAGGAGTTCCTGCGCGAGGCGGTGCACCTGGCGTTGAGTCCGGAGGGCCGGATCATCCCCTCGCCGGTGGACGGCAAGGAGAACCGCGTCTACCGCGTGCCCGTCGGCGTCGTGGGTGTGATCAGCCCCTTCAACTTCCCGTTCCTGCTGTCGCTGAAGTCGGTCGCCCCGGCGCTGGCGCTCGGCAACGGCGTGGTGCTCAAGCCGCACCAGAACACCCCGATCGTCGGCGGCTCGCTGATCGCCAGGATCTTCGAGGACGCCGGCCTGCCGGGCGGCCTGCTGAACGTCGTGATCACCGACATCGCGGAGATCGGCGACGCCTTCCTGGAGCACCCGGTCCCGAAGGTCATCTCCTTCACCGGCTCCGACAAGGTCGGCCGTCATGTCGCCACCGTCTGCGCCTCCCTGTTCAAGCGCTCGGTCCTCGAACTCGGCGGCAACAGCGCACTGGTGGTCCTCGACGACGCGGACGTCGACTACGCCGTCGACGCGGCCGTCTTCAGCCGGTACGTCCACCAGGGGCAGGTCTGCATGGCCGCCAACCGGGTGCTGGTGGACCGGGCGGTGGCCGACGAGTTCACCGAGAAGTTCGTCGCCAAGGTGAAGTCCCTCAAGGTCGGCGACCCGCGCGACCCCGAGACCGTCATCGGCCCGGTGATCAACTCGCAGCAGGCGGACGCCCTGGCCGGTGTCGTCGAGCAGGCGCTCGCCGAGGGCGCGACCGCGCCGGTGCACGGCACGCGGACCGACAACCTGCTGGAGCCGTCCGTGCTCACCGGTGTCCCCGCCGACTCGGCCCTGCTCCAGCAGGAGGTGTTCGGCCCGGTCGTCTTCCTGATCCCCTTCGACGGGGAGGAGGAGGCCGTCCGCCTCGTCAACGACACCCCGTACGGCCTGAGCGGGGCCGTGCACACCGGTGACATCGAGCGCGGGGTGAACTTCGCCAAGCAGGTCGACACGGGGATGTTCCACGTGAACGACGGCACCGTGCACGACGAGCCGATCGTCCCCTTCGGCGGCGAGAAGCACTCCGGCATCGGCCGGCTGAACGGCGACACGATGCTGGACGCCTTCACCACGACGAAGTGGATCTCGGTGCAGCACGGCAGGAGCGGGTTCCCGTTCTGACCCCCTTCTCCTCCCGCCCGGGCCGATGAGGACAGGACCTGTCCTCATCGGCCCGTAGCGTCGTCGGTGTCAGCCGGCAGGGGCCACCTGCGGCGGAACGACGGAAGGCAGACGGTCATGGTCACTCACGTGGGTCCAGAGGAGCGGGGCGACGAGCGGGGCGCGCTCCTGTCCTTCATCGCCGAGCAGCGCGGCGGCATCCGGCGGGCACTGCTCGGCCTCACGGAGGAGCAGGCGTCCTCCCGCCCCAGTGCCAGTGAACTGTCCCTGGCCGGGCTGCTCAAGCACGTCGCCGAGGTCGAGCAGGGCTGGATCGCCCGGGCCAAGGGCGAGCCGCCGGCCGTCCACCGGGACGAGTCGAACTGGCACGAGTGCTTCCGACTGGTCGGCGACGAGACCGTGGAGTCCACTCTCGCGTCCTACGAGAAGGTGGCCGCCGAGACGGAGTCGTTCATCCGCTCGGTGCCCAGCCTCGACGACACCTTCCTGCTGGAGAGGACGTCCTGGAACCCGAAGGAGGAGTGGCTCTCGATGCGCTGGCTGTGCCTGCACCTGATCCGCGAGACCGCCCGGCACGCCGGCCACGCCGACATCGTCCGCGAATCCCTGGACGGGGCCACGGCCTTCGAACTGGTCGCCAAGGAGCAGGGCAGCTCCTGGGAGTGAGCCGTGGCGTCCTACGCTGGGGCGCATGTCAGCGATCCGTCTCCTCGTGCTCGGCGCGGTGCGCCAGCACGGGCGGGCCCACGGCTACCAGGTGCGCAACGACCTGGAGTACTGGGGCGCGCACGAGTGGTCCAACGCCAAGCCCGGCTCGATCTACCACGCCCTGAAGCAGATGGCGAAGCAGGGACTGCTGCACGCGCACGAGATCGCGCCCTCGACGGCCGGCGGCCCGCCGCGCACCGAGTACGAGATCACGGCGGCGGGCGACGAGGAGTACTTCAGGCTGCTGCGCGAGGCCCTCGTCTCCTACGACCAGAAGATGGACGTGAAGTCGGCGGCCATCGGCTTCGTCGTCGATCTGCCACGACAGGAGGCGACGGCGCTGCTCGAGGAGCGGACCCGGCGCATCGAGGAGTGGCGGGCCGCCGTCCTCGAGCACTACGTGCCCGAGGAGGGCCCCGAGCAGCTGGGGCACATCGGCGAGATCATGAACCTGTGGGTGCACACGGCCGACGCCGAGGCCGCGTGGACCAGAGGGCTGGTCGGACGGATCGAGGCCGGGGCCTACACCTTCGCCGGGGAGGGCGAGCCGTTCGTCGGCGTCCTGGCCGAGGACCAGGAGAACCCGTACGCGACGGAGGAGCGGCACCCCGGAGATTCCCGCTAATCAAGTTTGACCAATAGGTGGTCGGGTTGTACGGTCCGCATTCGTAGTCAACTTTGACTAGTGAGGGAGTTTCTGTGTCCGACGCGGCGATCATCGTCGAGGAAGCACGCAAGACATACCGGGGCGGCAGCAGTGGCCCCGCGCTGGACGGGCTCGACCTCACGGTCGCGCGCGGCACGGTGCACGGGGTGCTCGGCCCGAACGGCGCGGGCAAGACCACCCTGGTCCGGATCCTGGCCACCCTGCTGCGCCCCGACGCGGGCCGGGTCGAGGTGGCGGGCCACGACGTGGTGCGCGAGGCGTACGCGGTACGGCGGCGCATCGGCCTGCTCGGCCAGCACGCGGCCCTCGACGAGGAACTCGGCGGCCGGCAGAACCTCGAACTGTTCGGCCGGCTGCACCACCTGGGCGCGCGGCGCGCCCGCGTGCGGGCCGACGAACTCCTGGCGCGCTTCGACCTCGCCGACACCGGCCGCAAGGCGGTACGGCAGTACAGCGGAGGCATGCGGCGCCGCCTGGACCTCGCCGCCTCCCTGATCACCGAACCGGAGGTGCTCTTCCTGGACGAACCGACCACCGGCCTGGACCCGCGCGGCCGTGCGGAGGTGTGGGACTCGGTCCGTTCCCTGGTCGACGGCGGGACGACCGTCCTGCTCACCACCCAGTACCTGGAGGAGGCCGACCAGCTCGCCGACCGCATCTCGCTGGTCGACACCGGCCGGGTCATCGCCGACGGCACCGCGGACGAGCTCAAGGCAGCCACTGGCGGCGACCGTATCGACGTCGTCCTGCGCGACGCCGGGCAGCTGGGCGCGGCCGTCGCCCTGCTGCCCGTACCGAAGGACACGGTGACCGTGGATCCGGACCGACGGCTGCTCAGCGCCCCGGTCACCGACCGCATGGCGGCCCTCGCTGGCGTCGTCCGGGCGTTGGAGGCGGCGGGCATCGAGGCCGAGGACATCGCCCTGCGCAGGCCCACGCTCGACGAGGTGTTCCTGCGCCTGACCGGGCGTGACGACCGAGTGAAGGAGGCCGCTTGACCACCATGACGTACGCCCTGACCGACTCCTGGACCATGACCCGCCGCGAACTCGCCCGCTGGGGCCGCCAGCCGGTGGCGGTGGTGGTGAACCTGGTCTTCCCCGTGATGCTGCTGCTGATGTTCGGCTACCTGATCGGCGGCGGCCGGGGCGTGAGCGGCGACTACCTCGACTACCTGCTCCCCGGCGTGCTCGCGCTCACCATGGCCTTCGGCCTGGAGGGCACGATGATCGCCGTCACCCAGGACCTGAACAAGGGCGTCATCGACCGCTTCCGCTCGATGCCCATGGCCGACGGCGCGGTCCTGGTGGGCCGTTCCGCCGCCGACATGCTGCAGTCGGCGCTCGGACTGGCGGTGCTCCTCGCCGTCGCCACCGCGCTCGGCTGGCGCGCTCACGGCAGTGCGGCCGGCTTCCTGGGCGCCGTGGGACTGCTCCTGCTGTTCCGTTTCGCGATGCTCTGGATCGGCATCCACCTGGCGCTGGTGGCCGGGAAGCCGGAGATGGTGCAGGCGGTACAGATCCTGGTCTGGCCGGTCGGTTTCCTGTCCAACGCCATCGCCACGCCCGAGTCCATGCCCGGCTGGCTCGGCGCGGTCGTCCAGTGGAACCCGATGTCCCACACCGCCACGGCCGTACGCGACCTGTTCGGCGGCTCCGACGGCGAGCCGGGGCACGTGTGGGCGGCCGTCGCCTGGCCCCTGGCCCTGCTCGCCGTGTTCTTCCCGCTGGCGGTACGGAGGTTCGCGCGGCTCAGCCGGTGACGGTCAGTGGTGGAAGCCGGTGGCCGCGCTCCTGTCGTGGGTGAGGGGGTGCGGCTGCCGGCGCAGGTCCGGGAGGATGCGGGTCAGGTCCTCGACGAACAGGTCGGCGAGGTCCTCGGAGAAGCCGTTGCGGCACACCACCCGCAGCACCGACAGGTCCTGACGGTTCGCCGGGAAGGTGTACGCGGGCACCAGCCAGCCGTTCTCCCGCAGTCGCCGGGACACGTCGAAGACGTCGAACGCCGTCACCTCCGGCGCGGTGGTGAACGCGAACACCGGCAGTTCGTCGCCCCGGGTCAGCAGCCGGAAGTCGCCGAGTGCCCCGATCCGCTCGGCGAGGCCCGTGGCCACGTCCCGCGCGGCCTGCTGCACGGCCCGGTAGCCGTCGCGGCCCAGCCGCAGGAAGGTGTAGTACTGCGCGACGACCTGGGCGCCCGGCCGGGAGAAGTTCAGGGCGAACGTCGGCATGTCGCCGCCCAGGTAGTTCACCCGGAAGACCAGTTCCTCGGGCAGGGCGTCCGCGTTCCGCCAGAGCGCCCAGCCGACGCCCGGGTAGACCAGTCCGTACTTGTGCCCCGAGGTGTTGATCGAGGCCACGCGCGGGAGGCGGAAGTCCCACACCAGGTCCTCGTCGAGGAAGGGCGCGACCATCGCGCCGGACGCCCCGTCGACGTGCACCGGGACGTCGAGGCCGGTGCGCTCCTGGAGCTCGTCCAGCGCCGCGCACAGGTCCGCGATCGGCTCGTAGGACCCGTCGAAGGTGGAGCCCAGGACGCCGACGACGCCGATGGTGTTCTCGTCGCACAGTTCGGCGGCGGCCCGCGGGTCGAGGTGGAACCGGTCGCCCTCCATGGGCACCTGGCGGGCCTCCACCTCCCAGAAGGTGCAGAACTTGTCCCAGCAGACCTGGACGTTGACGCCCATGACGAGGTTCGGCCGGGCGTCCTTCGACGGGTACCGGCCGGCGTTGTCCCGCGTCCAGCGGCGCTTGAGCGCCATCCCGGCGAGCATGCACGCCTCGCTCGAGCCGGTCGTCGAACAGCCCACGGCGGCCGCCGGGTCGGGCGCGTGCCACAGGTCCGCGAGCATCGACACGCACCGCCGTTCCAGCTCGGCGGTGCGCGGGTACTCGTCCTTGTCGATCATGTTCTTGTCCCGGCACTCCGCCATCAGGGCGCCGGCCTCCGGCTCCATCCAGGTGGTGACGAAGGTGGCCAGGTTCAGCCGCGCGTTGCCGTCCAGCATCAGCTCGTCGTGCACCAGCTGATACGCCGTCGAGGGCGCCATCGGAGTGTCGGGCATCCGGTGCTTGGGCGGCGCCTCGGTCATGTCCCCGACGGGGTTCGCCGCCCCCAGGAAGGGGTTGACGGACAAGGGGCGCTCGTCGCGCCGGGGTTTGGTGTGCAGCGGCATGGGTGCCTCCGGGGGTTCGTGCGGTGACGGTGAAAGAAGTGAGAGGGGCGAGAGGGGTGAGAGGGGGAGGGCGGGGGGTCATCGGGCGGAGGTTCCGTCCGGTCGCAGCTGCATCAGCGGGCGTCCCGTCACCAGCAGCCAGGCCGGGAGCGAGGCGATGCACAGGAGGGCGAGGATGCCCGGCGAGGCGACCAGGAAGGCGGCGACGAACAGGCTCACCCAGCCCTGGCGGGTGATGGCCAGCAGGACCCCCAGCACCCCCGCCGACACACCGACCGCCGGATGCACCCCGGGCACCAGGGCGTGGGCGCACAGCCCGAGCGCGGTGCCGACGAACACGGCCGGGAAGATCCGCCCGCCCCGGAACCCGCAGGACGCGGCGACGAGCAGGGCGGCCAGCTTCACCACCGTCATCGTGGCGAACTGGCCCGCCGACCAGCCTCCGGGGTCGGCCGCCAGCACGGTGATCTCGTCGAGCCCCTTGAACAGCGTCAGATGCCCGCCCAGGGCCGCCAGCGCGCCCAGCACCACCCCGCCGGCCGGAAGCATCAGCAAGGGGTGCCGCAGCCGCCGGAACGCCCCGTGGACGTACGGGAAGGCGTAGACGGCGCACAGGCCGAGCAGCGCGCCCGCCGAGGCGACGGCGAGCGACGACAGCAGGTCCGCCCAGCCGGGCCGGCCGAACGGCGGCAGGTCCAGGTCGAAGCTCGGCCGCGACACCAGGGAGACGGTGAGCGCACCGGCCCCCGCGGCGACCAGCGGCGCGAAGAGACTGTCCCAGAGCTGTCCCCTGACCTGCCGGCCCGTCAGCGCCTCGGAGATGACGAGCGCCGCGGCCACCGGCGTACCGAAGAGCGCGCCGATCGTCGCCGCCTCCGCCAACGCCACCCAGCCGTGCTCCTGGGTCCGGGGGAACGCCCTGGTGCCCAGCAGGACCGCCAGGGAGACGTTCACGGCGATGATCGGGTTCTCGGGCCCGAGGCTCGGCCCGCCGGCCAGCATCACGGCGGTGGCCAGCAGCAGCCCCGGCAGCACCACGGGCGGCAGCACGGGGGCCTCGAGGCCGGTGGTCGCCGGATCGGGGCCGGCGTGGCCCGGCACCTTCCACACCACCAGACCGACCGCGATCCCGGTGGCGACGAGCATCACGAACATCCACAGCACGGAGTACCCGCCGACCCCGAGCGCGTCCGGCAGGTTCTGCCACAGCACGTCCTGGAGTTCCTCGGCCGCCCGGCTCACGCCCACCAGCAGCAGGCTCGCCGCCACCCCCACGACCAGCGCGGGGACGACGGTCGGCAGCAGGTCGCGTGCCCGGGTCGCCGGGGCGGTGGAGGGTTCCTGCTGCACGCTGTCCTGGGCCACGCGCACACGATAGACGGATCAAGCCGCCACATGCGGGCAAAGCGAACGAAACGGATGAGGCGGTTGTGGTGTCAAGTCCGGGAAACCGACTTGCACCTCACGTGGCGTGAGGTCCCAGGGTGGAGTGCGTACCGAGAAGGGAGCGGAAGTGAGCTACTCCGTGGGACAGGTCGCCGGTTTCGCCGGGATCACGGTGCGCACCCTGCACCACTACGACGACATCGGCCTGCTCGCCCCGAGCGAGCGCAACCGCGCGGGGCACCGGCGCTACAGCGACGCCGACCTCGACCGGCTGCAGCAGATCCTGTTCTACCGGGAGCTCGGCTTCCCGCTCGAGGAGGTCGCCGCCCTGCTCGACGATCAGGCCACCGGAAAGGCAGACCCGCGCGCGCACCTGCGCCGGCAGCACGACCTGCTGACCGCCCGGATCGAAAGGCTGCGGAAGATGGCGGCGGCCGTGGAGCACGCCATGGAGGCACACCACATGGGCATCGATCTCACGCCCGAGGAGAAGTTCGAGGTGTTCGGGGACTTCGACCCGGACCAGTACGAGGACGAGGTGCGGGAGCGCTGGGGCGGCACCGACGCCTACCGGCAGTCCCGGCAGCGGACCGCGTCCTACACCAAGGACGACTGGAAACGCGTCACCGAGGAGTTCGACGCCCTCCATCTGCGCATGGCCGACCTGATGGCGGCCGGGGTGCCGGCCGACGCCGAGGAGGCGATGGACACGGCGGAGGAGCACCGGCGGTTCATCACCCGCGCGTACTACGACTGCGGGCACGAGATGCACACCGGCCTGGGCGAGATGTACGTCGCCGACCCGCGCTTCACCCGGACGTACGAGGACATCCGGCCCGGTCTGGCGGTCTACCTGCGCGACGCGATCGTCGCGAACGCGGCCCGGCACGGAGGCTGAGCCCGTACCGCGCGGGTGCGCCGCCCGTCCTGTCGGGGGACGGGCGGCGCACCCGCGCGGTCGTCATTCGCGCACGAGCACCACCGCCGTGCCGTACGCGCACACCTCGGTGCCCACGTCCGCCGCCTCCGTGACGTCGAAACGGAACGCCAGTACGCCGTTGGCGCCCCGCGCGCGTGCCTGCTCGATCAGGCGCTCCATGGCCTGGTTCCGGGTCTCCACCAGCGTCTTGGTCAGCCCCTTGAGCTCGCCGCCGATCATCGACTTCAGACCGGCGCCGATCTGGCTGCCGAGGTGCCGGGACCGCACGGTCAGCCCGAAGACCTCGCCGATGACCTCCTGCACCCGGTGCCCCGGGACGTCGTTCGTCGTGACCACCAGGACGTCGGGCCCGGGGCCCTGCCCACCGCCGTACTCTTCGATGCCCATGGCCCCAGCTTCGCCGGGGAGGAGGCACGGTGCAATCCTGGGTACGCCCCGTGGAACCCGGGCCGGGACGGCTGCGTTGATAGGTTTTGGCAGCCAGCCTCGCCCGTCCCCCTCAAGCAGCAGGAGCCACAATCCCGTGACCACCCTTGCGCTCGGCCCCGAGTGGCTGAGCCCGGACTATCTGATCGAGACCTTCAGCCTGACCGGCATCCTGCTGATCGTCTTCGCCGAGTCCGGATTCTTCGCGTTCCTGCCCGGTGACTCCCTGCTGTTCACGGCGGGCCTCTTCGTGGCGGAGGGCAGCTACATCAGCCAGCCGCTGTGGCTGGTGTGCACGCTGATCGTGATCGCCGCCGTCCTGGGTGACCAGGTCGGCTACATGATCGGCAAGTTCTTCGGACCCAAGCTCTTCAGCCGTCCCAACTCCAAGCTCTTCAAACAGGAGAACCTGGAGAAGGCCCACGAGTTCATGGAGAAGTACGGCCCCAAGGCGATCGTCCTGGCCCGCTTCGTGCCGATCGTGCGCACCTTCGCCCCCATCACGGCCGGCGCCGGCCGTATGAAGTACCGCACGTTCCTCACGTACAACGTCATCGGCGGCGTCGCCTGGGGCTCGGGCATCACGGTCGCCGGCTACTGGCTGGGCCAGATCTCCTTCATCAAGAACAACGTCGAGTCGATCCTCATCCTGATCGTCTTCCTCTCGGTGGTCCCGATCATCGTCGAGTACCTGCGGGAACGCGGCAAGAAGAAGCGCGCCGCCGCCGAGGACCCGGCCGCCCCGCAGCACGACCAGCACAACCGGTACGACCAGCAGACCCCGTACGCCCAGCCGCCGGTCATGGACGACGCCACGACCCAGCTGCGCCGCATCACCCCGGACGGTCAGCCGCCGCAGCGGGCCCAGCAGCCCCAGCAGCCCTACGGCAACCAGGGCTACCCGCAGCAGCAGAGCCCCCAGCCCCAGAGCCCGCAGCCCCAGCCGCCGTACGGCAACGGCCAGGGCGGCTACGACCCGTACTTCGACCCGCGGCACCCCCAGGGCCAGGGTCAGGGGCACCCCCAGGGCCACGGGCCGGACCAGAACCGGCAGCAGCCCTACAACCAGGGCTACTGAGCCGCACCGCCGAACAGCACCGCCGAACGCACCGCCGGATGCCCGGGTCCCGAGGACCCGGGCATCCGGCGTCAGAAGCCGCGGGTCCGCTTCGCCGCCCTGCGCTTCTCGGCGGAGCCGATCCGCAGGAACAGCCGGGAGATCTCCGAACCGAGGTTCACCCCGATCGCGATGGCCAGCGCGAGCGCCACCGCCTTCGAGAGGGACACCAGCCCCGCGTCCACCTCGTTCTGGGCGATCGCCAGCAGACCGAAGTACGTGGCGGAACCGGGCAGCAGGGGGCCGATGGCCGCCGTGGTGTAGGGCAGCGCCGAAACGAACCGGTACCGGGCCAGCAACTGCCCGAACAGCCCCACGAGCCCCGCCGCCACGGCCGTGGAGGCCACCGGTGAGATGTCGCCCGCGTAGTACATCGCGCCGTACACCACCCAGGCGACCCCGCCGTTGAGGGTGACCATCAGCACCGTGGACCGCTCCTGCTGGAGCAGCACCGCGAAGGCCAGCGACAGCCCGAGCGACGCGGCGATCTGCCACACCGGCCGCTCGGTGAGGACGAGTGCCGCGTCCGGGCTCAGCTGGGCGCCCAGCTGAACCCCGAAGTAGAGCACCACCAGCACGCCGGTCACGATGCCCACGAAGAAGTACAGGACCTCCAGGAGCCGCGCGGAGGCGGTGATGTAGAAGCCGGTCAGACCGTCCTGCACCCCCGCGACGAGGGCCCGTCCGGGCAGCAGGGCGAACAGCCCGCCGGTGATCACCGCCGAGGCCTTCACGTCCGCGTGGGCCAGCGTCAGCGCGACGCCCATCGCGGCCGGCGGCATCGCGGCCACCGTGAACTGGTAGAACTCCGGCAGCCCGCGCCCGGCGAGCAGCCAGGCCAGCCGGTCGCCGAGCATCGCACCGCCCGCGGCGGCGATGAACACCAGGAACCCGCCGCCCACCAGCATCGAGGCCGAGCCCGCCAGCAGTCCGCTCGCCGCGTTCAGCACCCAGACGGGGTAGGGGTGCCGGTTGCGGCGTATCTCCGCGAGGCGCCGGTAGGCCTCCTCCAGGGAGATGTGCGTCTCGTCGTCGCTGAGGTCGTCCACCAGCTGGTACACGGCCGCGAGGCGGGTGTAGTCGGTGCCGCGGCGGCGCACCGTGCGCGACGCGGTCACCGGGTCGTCCACCAGGGACGGCTGATGGGAGATCGACAGCAGGGTGAAGGTGACGGTCGGTTCGCAGCGGTCCAGGCCGTAGGAGCGGCAGACGGCGAACATCGCCGCCTCCACGTCCTCCGCGCCCTCGCCGCCCGCCAGCAGCAACTCACCGATACGCAGCGTCAGGTCGAGTACGCGCGGCACGGCCGGCCCCGCCTCGTCGTGCCGCTGCACCTGCTCCGGCGCCGGCCGCTCGGTCACCGGCATGCGCAGCATCGTGCGCATCCGGTCCTGCCAGGGCACGTCCCGGTGCAGGGCGATGGACGGCATCCCGCCGGGCGGGGTGAACGCCGCCGGCGCCTGCTGGGCGCTGTACGTGCTCGGCGGGTTGAACGCCGACCCCTCCACCTCGGCCGGCTGCGGGGCGGTTTCCAGCCCTTCCGGAACGGTGAACTCGGAGGTGGTGTCGGGCTCCGTGCCGACCGGGGGGAGCTCCAGTCCCTCCGGAACGGTGAACTCGGAGGTCGTCTCGGACTCCGTGCCGGCCGGGGAGACCTCCAGTCCCTCCGGGACGGCGAACTCCGACGTCGTCGCCGACTCCGAGTCGGCCGGGGCCGCCGCCCCCGCGGGAGCGTTGAAGGCACTCCTCGCCTCGTCCGACTGCGGCTTGCGCTCCTGCGTGTCCCTCACCTGCGTTGCGCTCCCTGTACGACGCCGTCCGTGGGCTCTGCCTTCCCCGTCGGGGCCCGGTGCACGGACCCCCAGGGGCCAGTATGCGCACGGAGACGCGCGACGGGGCGCACGCGTCCGCGTGCGCCCCGTCGCGCGTCTCGTGGGGAACGGGCTCAGTGGCCGCCCTGCTCCTTGAAGCGCTTGTAGGACCGCTCGATCTCGATCTCGGCGTCGGTCCGGCCGACCCAGTTGGCGCCCTCCACCGACTTGCCCGGCTCCAGGTCCTTGTAGACCTCGAAGAAGTGCTGGATCTCCAGACGGTCGAACTCCGACACGTGGTGGATGTCACGCAGGTGCTCCACGCGCGGGTCCGTCGAGGGGACGCAGAGCAGCTTGTCGTCGCCGCCGGCCTCGTCCGTCATCCGGAACATGCCGATCGCGCGGCAGCGGATCAGGCAGCCGGGGAACGTCGGTTCGTCGAGGATGACCAGCGCGTCCAGCGGATCGCCGTCCTCGCCGAGGGTGTTCTCGACGAAGCCGTAGTCGGTCGGGTAGGCGGTCGAGGTGAAGAGTCGACGGTCCAAGCGGATCCGACCCGTCTCGTGGTCCACCTCGTACTTGTTCCGCGAACCCTTCGGGATCTCGATCGTGACGTCGAACTCCACCGGACGCTCCTCCATGATCAGCACATAGTTCTGGTGATTAAGTGTCCCTCACGCAGGTGTGTGATCGCGAAAGGGGCTGGTGGTCGTGCCAGAGCTGAGGCCTTGGCGGGCCGCGAGACCGCATGTCGTGCGGGTCGCGGACGCCGTACGACCGCGTCTCGCACGGGTCGCGGCGACCGTACGGCCGCGTCTGGCGCGTGTCGTCACGGCCGCCGGGCCACGGATCGCGCGGCCGGTGGCCTGGCCGGGCACCTGGCCGAAGACCTGGCGGTTCACCGTGGTCGCGGCCGCCACCGGGATGGCACTGGCCGCCGGTGCGGTGACCGCCGCGGGTCCCTGGGACTCCACCGGTCAGCGTACGGCCGAGCGGGACCGGGCCGTGGCCCTGGGGGCCGTGCGTGGCACAGATCACGGTGGCACCCGCGGCAACGCCGGCACGCCGCCGCGCGGCCCCCGGGCGGCGCCCAGCGCCCCCTCCGTGCTCGCCGGTCTCGGCGGCGCCGCCACCGCGCGGTCGGCGCCCGGCGGCAAGGCCCTCGCCGGCATCCTCACCCCGCTGCTGAAGGCCCCGGAGCTGGGCCGTCACTCCGCCGTCGTGGTCGACGTCTCCACCGGCGGAGAGCTGTACGCCCAGGGCTCCGGCGACGCGCTCACCCCCGCCTCCACCACGAAGATCGTCACCGCCGCCGCGGTCCTCACCGCGCTGGGCCCCGACCACCGCCTGACCACCCGCACCACCTTCGAACCCGACACGAAGGAGGTCATCCTCGTCGGCGGCGGCGACCCCACCCTCACCGCCCGGGAGAAGAACGACACGGGCTCGGCGAGCCTGCGCGACCTCGCCGGGCGGACCGCCGCCGCCCTGGCCGAACGCGGCGTACGCGAGGTGACCCTGTCCTACGACACCACCCTCTACCCGGGCGGCGACAGGCACCCGATCGGAATCAACCCCAACATCGCCACCGTCACCCCCCTGATGGCCGACGAGGCCCGGGTCGACGACTCCGTCAGCGGCCCCGCGAACCGCGTCGCCGACCCCGCGGCCGACGCGGCGCGGAAGTTCGGCGAGTTCCTGAAGGCGCACGGCGTCAAGGCCACACCGCCCGGCCCGTCGAAGTCCACGACCCGGGCCGGCACCCTCGCCACGGTGTCCTCTCCTCCGCTCGCCACCCTGGTCGAACGGATGCTCACCAACAGCGACAACGACCTCGCCGAGGCCCTCGCCCGCCATACCGCGATCGCGACCGGCGAACGCGCCGACTTCGCGGGCGCCGCGGCCGCCCTCCGCACCCGGCTCGCCGAGCTCCGGGTCCCCCTGGAGGGGACCGTGCTCAAGGACGGCAGCGGGCTCGACCGCAACAACCGGCTCACCGCCCGCCTCCTCACCGCGCTGCTGGTGAAGTCCGCCGACCCCGCCCGCCCCGAGCTGCGGTCCGTCCTCACCGGCCTGCCCGTCGCGGGCTTCACCGGCACCCTCACCGGCCGCTACGCCGACGGGGCGGCCGGCCTCGTCCGCGCCAAGACGGGCACCCTCACCGGCGTCAACACCCTGGCGGGCACCGTCGTCGACGAGGAGGGCCGACTGCTCGCCTTCGCCTTCCTGGCGACCGGCACCAGCGACCCCACGGCGGCCCAGACGGCCCTGGACAGGGCGGCCACGGCCCTGGCGGCGTGCGGCTGCCGGTGACCCGCGGGGCGGCCGGGACGGCCGCCTCTTCGCCCTGCCCCGCACCGCCGTACTCACGTACCGTTGCACCATGACGAGTTTCGGTGGTGCTGCCTCTTCCGGGATGGTCGACTGGGATCTCGCGGTCGCGACCGCGACCCGGCTCATGCGGCCGGGCCCCGATGTGAGCCGTGACGACGCCAGGGCCGTCGTCACGGAACTGCGCCGGCACGCGAAGGCGTCCGAGGAGCACGTCCGGGGCTTCACCCGGCTGGGCACCGAGGAGATCCACGACACCCCGGTCCTCGTCGTCGACCGCCCGGGCTGGGTGCGGGCCAACGTCGCCGGTTTCCGCGAACTCCTCAAACCGCTGCTCGACAAGATGCAGGAACGGCGCGGCGGTTCCCCCGGCGGGGCGCTCCTCGGCACCGTCGGCGGCAAGGTCACCGGCGTCGAACTGGGCATGCTGCTGTCCTTCCTGGCCTCACGCGTCCTCGGCCAGTACGAGACCTTCGCCCCCGCCACCCGCGACCTGCCGGCCGGCGGCCCCGCCGACGCCCCGAACGGCGGCGGCCGGCTGCTGCTCGTCGCCCCCAACATCGTCCACGTCGAACGCGAACTCGACGTGCACCCGCACGACTTCCGGCTGTGGGTGTGCCTGCACGAGGAGACGCACCGCACCCAGTTCTCCGCCGTGCCCTGGCTGCGGGACCACCTGGAGGGCGAGATCCAGTCGTTCCTGGCGGAGACCGACGTCGACCCGATGACCGTTCTGGAGCGCGTCCGCCAGGCCGTCCAGTCCTTCGCCGGAGGCCGCCCCGAGGGGGAGGAGGGCGAGGCGGCCGACGAGGGACGCTCCCTGGTCGAACTCGTGCAGACCCCCGCCCAGCGGGAGATCCTCGGCCGCCTCACGGCGGTGATGTCCCTGCTGGAGGGGCACGCCGACTTCGTGATGGACGGCGTCGGACCCGAGGTCGTGCCGAGCGTCGCCGAGATCCGCGAGAAGTTCCAGCAGCGCCGTGCGAAGGGCGCCTCCCGCCTGGACCTGGCGCTGCGCAAACTGCTCGGCCTGGACGCCAAGCTCCGTCAGTACCGCGACGGCGAACGCTTCGTCCGCGCGGTCGTCGACGAGGCCGGCATGGACGGCTTCAACCGGGTGTGGACCTCGCCCAACACGCTCCCCACCAAGGCGGAGATCGCCAAACCGGCGGAATGGATCACGCGCGTGCACCGCAAACCCGAATCGTGAACCCGGCGGTCGTGGACCCGGCGCGCGCCCGGCGCGAGGCAGGCGCGCGTCCCTCCTCGTGCAGTCGGCGCGCGTCCGCCAGGGAGCCGATCCGGCCGACGGCAGGCGGATGACCCGGTAATCACCCGTCCGAGGGACCGTGAGCGAAGAGTAGGCGTGCAATGCTCGGGTAACGGCCCGACTCTGTCACCATCTACACACTCTGAGTGACCGACTCGAGCCCACGCCCTCTGACAACTTCATGAAGGGAACCGGACATGGGTCCCCATCCTGCGGTCGCGGCGATACGCCTGGCGGTCCGCCGCGTCCTCCACGACATCCTCGACGAACACAGCCGAACCCCCGACGAAACCGGCCGCACCCCCGGCCGGTCCCCGCACGACCCCGCGTACGCCCCCCCGTACAACCGAGAGCCGTCCCCCCTCGTGCTCGTGGCCTGCTCCGGCGGCGCCGACTCCATGGCCCTCGCCTCCGCCCTCGCCTTCGAGGCCCCGCGGCTGGGCCTGCGGGCCGGCGGCGTCACCGTCGACCACGGCCTCCAGGCCGGCTCCGATCTGCGCGCCGCCGAAGTGATCCTGCGCCTGCGCGAACTGGGCCTCGCACCCGCCGAGTCCGTCGCCGTCACCGTCGGCCGCGAAGGCGGACCCGAGGCGGCCGCCCGCGACGCCCGCTACGCCGCCCTCGACGCCGCGGCCGAACGGCACGGGGCCGCCGCCGTCCTGCTCGGACACACCCGCGACGACCAGGCGGAAACCGTCCTGCTGGGCCTCGCCCGCGGCTCCGGCATCCGTTCCCTGTCAGGAATGGCCGCGGTCTCGGGGGCCGCCGGCCGTTACCGCAGGCCGTTCCTCCGGCTCGACCGGCAGACGGCCCGCACGGCCTGCCTGGCCCAGTCTCTCCCCGTCTGGGACGACCCGCACAACACCGACCCCGCCTACACCCGTTCCCGACTGCGTCACGAGGGCCTGCCCGCCCTGGAGAAGGCGCTCGGCAAGGGCGTCGTCGAGGCGCTCGCCCGGACGGCCCAGCTCTCCCGCGACGACGCCGACGCACTCGACGCCTGGGCCGGCCGGGCCGAGGCCGGCGTCCGCGACGCGGACGGCCGCCTGGAATGCGCCGGGCTCCACGCCCTCCCGCCCGCCGTGCGCCGCCGTGTGCTGCGCCGGGCCGCCATCGACGCGGGAGCCCCGGCCGGTTCGCTGTTCGCCCGGCACATCGAGGAGGTCGACCGGCTGATCACCGGTTGGCGCGGTCAGGGGGCCATCAATCTGCCCGGCCGGGTCGTCGCCCGCCGCCAGGGTGGCAGACTGGTGATTCGGCAAGGCTGAAAAACGTACCCCCGGCAACGCCGCGGACGGTACGGGACAGCCGCTGGGACGACCGAAAGTGATGCGGGTGGACGCGAAAGACATGGGTGCCGACCTCGAGAAGGTGCTCATCAGCAAGGAAGAGATCGACGCCAAGCTGGCTGAGCTGGCCGCGAAGATCGACGCGGAGTACGCGGGCAAGGAACTGCTGATCGTCGGAGTTCTCAAGGGCGCCGTGATGGTCATGGCCGACCTCGCCCGAGCGCTGTCCACCCCCGTCACCATGGACTGGATGGCCGTATCCTCGTACGGGGCGGGCACCCAGTCCTCCGGTGTGGTGCGGATCCTCAAGGACCTCGACACCGACATCAAGGGCAAGCACGTCCTGGTCGTCGAGGACATCATCGACTCCGGCCTGACCCTGTCGTGGCTGATCTCGAACCTCGGCTCGCGCGAGCCCGCCTCCCTCAAGGTGTGCACGCTGCTGCGCAAGCCCGAGGCCGCCAAGGTCAACATCGACGTGGAATGGGTCGGTTTCGACATTCCCAACGAGTTCGTCGTCGGATACGGCCTCGACTACGCCGAGAAGTACCGCAACCTCCCGTTCGTCGGTACGCTCGCGCCTCACGTCTACGGCGGCTGAGTCACCCGGCCCGGAACGCCGTATGCAGATCGGGAACCCCGGCGGGTTCCGCTCCGTTGGAGCATGCGTGGACGCGATTGTCGGCAGTCTCACGCCGCTTCGGCGGGTGATGCTGGGGTACCGTCCGAAGAACAGTCTTTATCAAACTCACTATGGCAGGAGGGACGGGGCGGCACCGCTCCGTATGGATGGACGTGAAGCGATACTTCCGTGGGCCGGTCATGTGGATCGTGCTGGCCGTCCTCGCCGTGGTCGTGTTGATGCAGGTCGTCGGCTCGTCCGGCGGCTACAAGACGGTGGACACCGGCCAGGTGGTCCAGGCGATCAACCAGAACAAAGTCGAGTCGGCCAAGCTGACCACCGGCGACGAGCAGATCATCAAGGTCGAGCTCAAGTCCGGTGAGAAGATCGAGGACAGCTCGAAGATCCAGGCGAGCTACATCGGTGACCAGGGCGTCACCATCGCCAACACGCTGCAGGACAAGTACCAGAACAAGCAGATCCCGGACGGCTACACGGTTTCGCCGTCCAAGCAGAACCCGTTCGTCAGCATTCTGCTGTCGCTGCTGCCCTTCGTCCTCATCGTCGTGGTCTTCCTGTTCCTGATGAACCAGATGCAGGGCGGCGGCTCCCGCGTCATGCAGTTCGGCAAGTCCAAGGCGAAGCTCATCACCAAGGACACCCCGAAGACGACGTTCGCCGACGTCGCGGGCTCGGACGAGGCGGTCGAGGAACTCCACGAGATCAAGGAGTTCCTGCAGGAGCCGGCGAAGTTCCAGGCCGTCGGGGCGAAGATCCCCAAGGGCGTGCTGCTGTACGGCCCGCCCGGAACCGGCAAGACCCTGCTCGCGCGTGCCGTCGCGGGCGAGGCCGGGGTCCCCTTCTACTCGATCTCCGGTTCCGACTTCGTCGAGATGTTCGTCGGTGTCGGTGCCTCCCGGGTCCGTGACCTGTTCGAGCAGGCCAAGGCCAACGCCCCGGCGATCGTCTTCGTCGACGAGATCGACGCGGTCGGCCGCCACCGCGGCGCCGGCCTCGGCGGTGGTCACGACGAGCGCGAGCAGACCCTGAACCAGCTCCTCGTCGAGATGGACGGCTTCGACGTCAAGGGCGGTGTGATCCTCATCGCCGCGACGAACCGGCCCGACATCCTCGACCCGGCCCTTCTGCGGCCCGGCCGTTTCGACCGCCAGATCGCGGTCGACCGCCCGGACATGCAGGGCCGGCTGGAGATCCTCAAGGTCCACCAGAAGGGCAAGCCGGTCGCCCCGGACGTCGACCTGGCGGCCGTCGCCCGGCGCACCCCCGGCATGACCGGTGCCGACCTGGCCAACGTGCTGAACGAGGCCGCGCTGCTGACCGCGCGCAGCGATCAGAAGCTGGTCGACAACCACATGCTGGACGAGGCGATCGACCGTGTGGTCGCGGGCCCGCAGAAGCGGAGCCGGATCATGTCGGACAAGGAGAAGAAGATCACCGCGTACCACGAGGGCGGACACGCCCTGGTCGCGGCGGCCTCCCCGAACGCCGACCCCGTCCACAAGATCACGATCCTGTCGAGGGGCCGTGCCCTCGGCTACACGATGGTGCTGCCGGACGAGGACAAGTACTCGACCACGCGCAACGAGATGCTGGACCAGCTGGCCTACATGCTGGGCGGCCGGGCGGCCGAGGAGCTCGTCTTCCACGACCCGACGACCGGTGCGGCCAACGACATCGAGAAGGCCACCGGTCTGGCCCGCGCGATGGTCACGCAGTACGGCATGACCGAGCGTCTCGGCGCGATCAAGTTCGGCGGAGACAACTCCGAGCCGTTCCTCGGACGTGAGATGGCTCACCAGCGCGACTACTCGGAAGAGATCGCCGCGCTGGTCGACGAAGAGGTCAAGAAGCTCATCGAGACCGCGCACAACGAGGCGTGGGAGATGCTGGTCGAGAACCGGGACGTGCTCGACAACCTGGTCCTCGCGCTCCTGGAGCGGGAGACGCTGGGCAAGGAGGAGATCGCCGAGATCTTCGCGCCGATCGTCAAGCGCCCGCCCCGGCCCGCCTGGACCGGTTCCTCCCGCCGTACGCCGTCCACCCGTCCGCCGGTGCTCTCCCCCAAGGAGCTGGCACTGACGAACGGGGCGAACGGCGTGACGCCGGCCATCTCCACCGTGAAGAGCACCGCCGCGGAACCCGCGCCGGCGCCCGAGCGGACCCCGGAGGACCGCCCCGAGAGCTGACCGGCTCTCCCGGCGGCCCCCGGGCCCGGAATGAACGCCGCGCCCCCCAGGTTCTAGCCTGGGGGGCGCGGCTTTTGTGTATCCGCAGTCGAGACGCGTACCCCTGACGCGCGCAGGCACAGGAACGAGGCACCACATGACCGACCCCGTGACGCTGGACGGCGATTTCACCTTCGGCGAGTTCGACGAGAAGCGAGCCGAGAACGCCGTACGCGAGCTGCTGATCGCGGTCGGTGAGGACCCCGACCGGGAGGGGCTGCAGGAGACCCCGGCTCGGGTGGCACGGGCGTACAAGGAGATATTCGCCGGCCTGTGGCAGAAGCCCGAGGACGTGCTGACGACCACGTTCGACCTCGGGCACGACGAGATGGTGCTCGTGAAGGACATCGAGGTGTACTCGACGTGTGAGCACCATCTGGTGCCGTTCCGCGGTGTGGCCCACGTCGGCTACATCCCGGCCACCAGCGGCAAGATCACGGGGTTGTCGAAGCTGGCCCGGCTCGTGGACGTCTACGCCCGGCGGCCGCAGGTGCAGGAACGGCTCACCACTCAGATCGCGGACTCCCTGATGAAGATCCTGGAGCCGCGCGGAGTGATCGTGGTCGTGGAGTGCGAGCACATGTGCATGTCGATGCGGGGCATCCGCAAGCCCGGCGCGAAGACCCTCACCTCGGCCGTGCGCGGCCAGCTGCGGGACGCGGCGACGCGCAACGAGGCGATGAGCCTGATCATGGCGCGCTGACCGGGGCGGGGCGCCCGCGCGGGAACGGCCCCGGCCCCCTGGGGGGCCGGGGCCGTTCTCCGGAACGCGTCTCAGGCCGCCGGGGCCGTGCCCCTGCCGTTGTGGTCGTCGTCGTCCTCCGGGAGCTTGCAGACCCGCTCCAGGAAGATGGCGGCCGCTATGACGGCGATCCCCGCCAGGACCGAGGCGCCGGCGTAGATGGCCTGGTCGCGGCGGGCCGGAATGTCGAGGGCTCCCAGGAGGAAGACGCCGGTGCCGCCGTACATCCCGGCGACCAGGGCGGCGACCAGGGCGCTGGCCTGGCCGAAGACGACCGCGCGGGCCGCCATCATGGGGTCGACGCCCTTGGCTTCGGGACGGCGCTCGCGCTGGGCCTTGAGGCGGGCGCGGAGAGAGAGCGCCGTGGCCGTGAGGACCACGGCGATCAGGGCGAGGACGATGGGCGCGGCCACCGGGACGCTCGGCAGCGTGCCGAGGGAGTTCCAGAGGCGGGCGACGGCCCAGGACAGGATCCCGGCCACGACGAAGACGCCGGCCAGCACCCTGATGCGCAGCTCTCTCACGGTGTCCCTTCGGTTCCCGGTGCCCCGGAATGCGGTCGTGTCGACCTTAACGGCTATTCGGGCAGCCGGAGTTCCAGGTCGGCCCGGGACAGGACGCCTTCTCGGCCGACCGCGCCCAGCAGGGCGGCGACCGGGCCGCGTCCGGGGAGAACGGCCTCGGGGTCGACGTCGTGCCAGGGGGCCAGGACGAAGGCGCGCTCGTGGGCGCGGGGATGGGGAAGGGTCAGCCGCGGGTCGTCGGACAGGAGGTCCGCGTAGGCGACGATGTCCACGTCCAGGGTGCGCGGGCCCCAGCGCTCGTCGCGGACCCGGTGGAAGGCCTCCTCGACCGCGTGCGCCCGCTCCAGCAGGGAGGACGGGGGGAGGGTGGTCTGCAGGACCACCACCGCGTTGAAGTACGAGGGCTGGCTGCCGGGCTCGACGCCCCACGGCTCCGTCTCGTACACGGGGGACACCGCTCTGACACGGATGCCCGGGGTGTCCTCCAGGGCGTCGACGGCCCCTTGGAGGGTCTCCAGCCGGTTGCCGAGGTTGGCGCCGAGGGCGACCACGGCCCGCTTCGGGTTCTGCAGGGTGCTGTCGGCGGCGTCGACCCGCTCCGTCACGGAGGCGGGGACCGGCTGAACGGTCGGGTCGGTGTGGCCCTGGGCGGAAGGCCTGGTCATACGCGGCTCCGGGTGATGGTGACGGTCACGTCGTCGAAGGGTACGGTGATCGGCGCGTCCGGCTTGTGGACGCGGACCTCGACCTCCTGGACCACGGCGTGCTCGAGGCAGACCCGGGCGATGCGCTCGGCGAGCGTCTCGATGAGGTTCACCGGTTCGCCCTCGACGACCGCCACGACCTCCTCCGCCACGATTCCGTAGTGCACGGTCCGCGTCAGGTCGTCGTCGGTCGCGGCCGGCCGGGTGTCCAGGCCGAGGACGAGGTCGACGACGAAGGTCTGGCCCTCCTCGCGTTCCTTGGGGAACACCCCGTGGTGTCCACGGGCCTTCAGGCCGTGCAGCGCGACACGATCCACACGAATCCACTCCTGTCAGTCGTTCAACTGGTCGGTCAGCCGTCCGGCCGGTCGGTGCCGTCCGGGTGGCACCCCTGCCTCGGTTGCCGCGGTCGAATCTACCCGCGGGCACCGACAGCACCGGCCCCGAGGGGGCGTCGGTCCGGACCGGCACGGGAGGATTCACCCCGCGTTTCCCCCCGGGCGGGTCTCAGGTGGGGGTGTCGGTGTCGTCGGGGGAGGCGGGGGGCTCGTCCTCGCCGTTCTCGGCGAGGACGGGGGAGGCGTGGTGGGACCAGAGCTTCCAGCCCGCCGGGGTGCGCCGGTAGATGTTGGTGGCGACGACCAGCTGGCCGACCAGGGGGCCGAGCTCCTCGCCCGCCTTCGGCGCGGGACCGCCGCTGAGGATGTTCTCGGTGCAGGTCACCAGGGCGGTGTCGCCGGTGACGGAGACGTGCACGTCGGTGAGGAAGAACTGGATGTAGTCGGTGTTCGCCATGATCAGGGCGTACGACCGGAGCACCTCGCCGCGGCCGGTGAGCACCGGCCAGCCGGGGTGCACGCAGGAGACCACCCCGGCGTCCGCCGGGTCGTGGTAGGTCTCGTCGACGCCCAGGTCGGCCGGGGTGAGCCAGAGCGACGCCACCTCCTCGAAGTCACCCTGCTCGAGTGCCTCGTAGAAGGCGGCGTTGGTGGCCTCGACCTGCTCGACGTCGGTGTGAGGCGCGCTCACCGGGCTCCTTCCGCACCGTGCGGGGCGGGTTCGGAGCGCGTGCCGTCCGGGGTGCGCGCCTGTTCGACGGCGCGTACGACCCGTACGGCGTCCGCGGTGGCGCGCACCTCGTGCACGCGGACCGCCCAGGCGCCGCCCTGTGCGGCGAGGGCGGAGACGGCGGCGGTGGCCGCGTCCCGTTCCCGGGCGGGCGGGGGCGTGCCGCCGGGTCCGGCCAGGACCCGGCCGAGGAACCGCTTGCGGGACGCGGCCACGAGCAGCGGGTGGCCGAGTGCCCGCAGGCGGTCGAGCCGGGCGAGGAGGGCGAGGTCGTGGTCGGTGTTCTTGGAGAAGCCGAGTCCGGGGTCGACGATCACGCGGTCGGCCGCGACGCCGCTCTCCAGCACCGCCGCCACACGCGCGTGGAGCTCGTCGACGACCTCGGTGACGATGTCGTCGTACGCGCCCTTGACGTTGCCGCCCTCCAGCAGGCCGCGCCAGTGCATGACGACGAAGGGGGCGCCGGAGGCGGCGACGACGCGGAGCATGTCGGGGTCGGCGAGACCGCCGCTCACGTCGTTGACGAGCGCGGCGCCGGCCACGAGGGACTGCTCGGCGACCGAGGCGCGCATGGTGTCGACGGAGATCGTGACGCCCTCGGAGGCGAGACCGCGGATCACGGGGATGACGCGCTTGAGCTCCTCGGCCTCGTCGACGCGGGTGGCGCCGGGGCGGGTGGACTCGCCGCCGACGTCTATCAGGTCGGCGCCCTGGGCGACCAGGTCGAGGCCGCGCTTGACGGCGGTCGTCGTGTCGAACCAGCGGCCACCGTCGGAGAAGGAGTCGGGGGTCACGTTCACCACGCCCATGACCGCGCAGCGGTCCCAGTGGGGAAGGCCCGCGACGTGGAGCTGTCCGCTGCTGCTGCTCATATGTTCAGCGTATGCCCCGGGCGTGGCCCGGGAGACCCGGACCCTGGGGACCCGGACGGTCCGGAAGATCTGGACGGTCCAAAAGACCCGGAAAGCCCGGAAGGGAGCGGGGTCCGTGCCCCCGTCCGGTATTTCCCCGGCGGATCTCGTCGGTCTTCCCGGAAAGCGGTAACCCGCCCCTCGCCGCAAAATGATCTTGCATATTCGCGTGCCGGGTCTATTCACGGTTCGGCGAAGTTCCCTGACGTCCTGTGAAAGCCCCGGTGTGGCTTTGTTTTCACGGGGCGGGGCCCCATCATTCGCCTACGCGCGGTAAGTTTCTGGCCATGCCACGTGGACGTCACCGTCATTCCCCGCCCCTGCACAGGATGCTGCCCCCGTCGGCGATCGCAGGCGTCTCCCTCGTCTGCGCCCTGGGGCCCTGGGTGTTCACACAACCGACGACGCTTCGCCTGCTGGCCGCCGTCGCGGCGGCCACGGCGATCACCGGTGCGGTCGTCATGCGGCACTGGGACACCCTGGCCGGCAAGCAGGTCGCCGACCTCACGCGCGCGCGGGCCGGTGACGAGTGGCGGTTCGAGGAGCGGGTCGCCGAACTGGAGGCCGAGCTCGAGGAGTCGCGCGAACTGCGGGTCAAGCTGGAGCAGCGGATGCGCGCCAAGCGCACGGAGCTGACCGGACTGCGCACCGAGCACGCGGCACTGCTCCGGCGGTACGCCGCCGCGGAGACCGGGCGGGCGAGCGTGCTGGAGGAGCGCCGGGTGCTCGAGATAGAGGCGGCGGTCCCGGCCCGCGCGCTGCCGGCCGGGCCTTCGGCGCGGTCCGGTGACGAGACCGCCGGGACGGCGTCCGTGCCGGCGGCCAGGAGCGAGGACGGAACCGGGGGCGGGGCCCCGGTGGAGGAAACGACCGGGGCGGAAGCGGTCGGGGCGGAGCCGACGGTTCCCTCGGTCTTCTCACCCGAGGGTTCCGAGCTGTTCCTGCGGGCCGAGGCGGCGCTGGACCGGCTCGGCGACGGTGCGCAGGACAAGCACCACGGCACTCCCGAGAACGACGCCGCGAAGAACCACGCCTCCGAGGACGACTCCCCCGAGGACGACGGCCCCGAGCCCGCGAAGAAGCGGAAGCCGCAGCAGCCGCAGGAGGACGGGACGGAGGGGCAGCCGGGAGCGGTCGGCGAGCACGGGCGCGCGGCCTCCTCCGACCCGGGCACCGGCACCGCTACCGGCACCGACATCACCACCGGCACCGCGCCCGAGGAGCCGTCCCGGCCCGAGCAGTCGGCCCCGCCGGCCCCGTCCGGCCGCTCGGTGCGGCCCCCCGGGCACTTCACCGTGCCGACCGCGGTCGCGGTCGTACCGCCGACGGAGCCCGTCCGGCGTCCGGTGACCGACGGAGGGTTCGACTTCTTCGGTACGCAGAAGGAGGAGGAGCCCGGCCGGGAGGGCGTCCAGGGCGAGGACCTCGCCGATGTCGTCGGACAGGAGGCCCTGGCTCTGCACGAGACCGAGGCCGATGCCGAGACCGATACCGAGTCCGAGCCGTCCGGCGAGGACGCGCGGACCGTCGGCCGGGTCATCGACCTGACCGCGCACGACGAGCCGGAAGAGACCGGCCCGGACGCCACCGCCGACCCGCACGGTACGGCCGGCACAGTCGGCACAGCCGACGCGGCCGGCACCAAGGGACTGCGCAGCGCGGTCTCCTGAGGCACCGCACGCGTTTCTGGGGTTCTGGGGTCAGGCCATCCAGCGGTCCGGGCGGGCGTCCCTGCGGCCGGTCCGGGAACGTTCCGCCTGGGCCCGCAGCAGCTCCGCCGCCTCGTCGGCGTCCCGCAGCCGGGCCGTCACGGACTTGTCGGCCCCGGTGTCCACATGGACGTCCGCGACGCCCCGGGCGCGCTCCCAGGGCCCCTGGGTCAGCCGTACGCTCTGCACCTTGGCGTGCGGGACCAGGGCGACGGTCCGGCTCAGCAGACCGTGCCGCGCGGCGAACACGGTGTCGGTGACGGCGAGCCCGTAGCCGCGCCACCACACCGGCATACACCACCGGGCGCGCCGCGGCGGCCGGGACAGTTCCGCGTGCGACGGCACGCGGACGCCGGGGAGCACGCGCGCGACGACGGACTCGGCGATCTCGCGCGGAGCGACCGGCAGCAGCAGGGAGTTGGACGAGCCGGCCACGTCGAGTTCGACCCGCACCCAGCCCCGGCGCCGCCACAGCAGCGGCTCCACGATCCGCACGGTCTGCACCCGCCCCGGCGGCACCGTCTCGTGCGCCCGGTCCAGCAGCCCGTGGTCGATCCGCAGTCCGTCGGGCGACTCGCCCAGGGTCCAGTCGTACTCGGTGACGAACCGGCCGACGCTGCTCGCGCCCGCCGCGCCGAACAGCGGTACGGCGGCGGCGAGGAGCGTCCACAGGTTGTGGGTGGCCATCCACAGCGGCGGCACCACGAGGAGGGCGGCGATCAGCCAGACCCAGGTCCCGCCGGTCAGCACGAGGGAGAGGGCGAGGACACCGGGCGGCACGCGCAGCAGCTGCCGGGACGGCGCCTCGCCGACCTCGTGCGCCGTCTCGGGGGCGAAACCCGCCGCCCGCGCGAGCAGTTCGGCGCGCAGCGCGCGGGCGTGGTCGGCACCCAGGAAGGCCAGCTCGTCCTTCTTGTCGGTGCCGATGACGTCGAGTCTGAGTTTCGACACGCCCGCGACCCGGGCGAGCAGCGGCTGGGTGACGTCGATGGCCTGGATCCGCTCCAGCCGGATGTGGACGGTGCGGCGGAACAACAGCCCGGTGCGGATGCGCAGTTCGCTGTCGGTCACCGCGAAATGGGTGAACCACCAGGTCAGGAAGCCGTAGAGGGCGGCGGCCGGGATGAGGACGCCGAGACCGATCAGCAGGGTCGTCGTGGTCAGCCGGGTCAGCTGACGCTGCGCCTGGTCCGGATCGTGCAGCGCCCACCCGATGACGACCGCTATGGGCGCCCACGCCCGCCTGAGCGGCGTGACGGGGTGCAGCCGGCGCTCGGTCACCGGGCGCCGCTCGCGTACGTCCTCGTGGACCTCCGGGGCCGTCACAGCCCCGCCGATCGGGCCTCGCCCAGCTCCGTGAGCCGGTCGCGCAGCCGTTCGGCCTCGGCCGGGTCGAGGCCGGGGATGGTGGCGTCGGTCGCCGCGGCCGCCGTGTGCAGCTGCACGCTGGCCAGCCCGAAGTGCCGTTCGACGGGACCGGAGGTGACCTCGACCAGCTGCATCCGCCCGTACGGCACGATCGTCTCCTGGCGCCACAGGACGCCCCGGCTGATCAGCAGGTCGTCGGCGCGCTCGGCGTACCGCCAGGAGCGCCAGTTGCGCTCCAGCATCACCCAGCCCCAGGCCAGCACGGCCAGCGGCAGCACGGCGAAGCCGGCCCAGACGGGCCCGGCCAGCAGGCCCGGGACCAGCCCGGCGGCCAGGGCGAGCAGCCCCAGCCACACCACGAGCATCAGCCGGCGCAGCTTCAACAGCCCTGGCGGCAGCGCGATCCACTGCGGTCCGTCGCCGGGGCCCACCGGCTCCACCGCTGTCCCCGTGTCGTGCGGGTTGCCCGTCTCCATGGCCCCAGCGTACGTAGGCCCCGGAGTGCGTACGCCCCGGCGTACGTGGGGGAGACTGGGGTCATGACTCCCACGACGGAGACCACGGTCGGCATCGGCGGCGCCGCGGAGAGCACCGACATGGTGCTCAACATCGGGCCCCAGCATCCGTCCACGCACGGCGTGCTGCGGCTGAAGCTCGTCCTGGACGGCGAGCTCATCCACCACGCGGAGCCCGTGATCGGCTACATGCACCGGGGCGCGGAGAAGCTGTTCGAGGCGCGCGACTACCGCCAGATCATCATGCTGGCCAACCGCCACGACTGGCTGTCGGCGTTCTCCAACGAGCTGGGCGTGGTCCTCGGGGTGGAGCGGATGCTCGGCATGGAGGTCCCCGAGCGCGCGGTGTGGCTGCGCACGCTGCTCGCGGAGCTGAACCGGGTGCTCAACCACCTGATGTTCCTCGGTTCCTATCCGCTGGAGCTCGGCGGCATCACGCCGATCTTCTACGCCTTCCACGAGCGCGAGGAGCTCCAGCACGTCATGGAGGAGGTCTCCGGCGGTCGCATGCACTACATGTTCAACCGCGTGGGCGGCCTCAAGGAGGACCTGCCGGCGGGATGGACCACCCGCGCGCGCGACGCGGTCGCCGACGTGCGCTCCCGCATGAACCGCTTCGACGACCTGGTGCTCGGCAACGAGATCTTCCGGGGCCGCACCCGCGGGGTGGGCGTCCTCTCCGCGGACGTCGTGCACGCGTACGGCGTGAGCGGACCGATCGCCCGTGCCTCGGGCGTCGACTTCGACCTGCGCCGCGACGAGCCGTATCTCGCCTACGGCGAACTGGGGGACGTCCTGAAGGTCGTGACCCGCGAGGAGGGCGACTGCCTCGCCCGCTTCGAGTGCCTCCTGGAGCAGACCTACAACTCCCTCGACCTCGCCGACGCCTGTCTCGACCGGCTCGCCGGCCTGCCGCCGGGACCGGTCAACCAGCGGCTCCCGAAGGTCCTCAAGGCACCCGAGGGGCACACCTACGCGTGGACCGAAAACCCGCTCGGCATCAACGGGTACTACCTGGTCAGCAAGGGCGAGAAGACGCCGTACCGGCTGAAGCTGCGCTCGGCGTCGTACAACAACATCCAGGCGCTCACCGAACTGCTGCCGGGGACGCTGGTCTCGGACATGGTGGCGATCCTGGGGTCGATGTTCTTCGTGGTGGGAGACATCGACAAGTAGGGACAGGCAACGGCGGGTGATCCGGGTGATCCGGATCATCCGAGCAGTTCGGGTGCTCCGGGTGATCGAAGAACAGTGCCGGCCCGCGGGGGTCAGTCCGCGAGGACGTCCGGGATGCCCACGGGCTGCAGCAGCCACCCGAAGTCGCCGAGTCCGCCCGTCGCGGTGAGTTCGGCGGCCTGGGAGGCGCCCGCGAGGGCGCGCACGTAGCCGGCGGGGTCGGCGGACGCCAGCGTGAGCGGGGGGCGCGCGCCGGTGAGGCCCAGGGAGCGCAGGGCCGCCCGCTGAGGGAGCAGGCGGGCACCGGGGAGCGCGCAGGCCGCCGCGCAGGAGTCGAGGGCGACGTGCGCGGTGATGTCGCACGACCCGTCCGGCACGGGCGTCGTCTCCCGCCCCTCCCGGAAGCCCGTGAGGGTCCCGAACGGCGGGCGCGCGTCCGCCGAGTGCGCGTAGTCCACGGCGACGGCGAGCCCCCGCTCGAGCGTCCCGACCGCCGCCGCCCACGCCAGGTCCCGGGGCAGCCCGATCTCCGCCCGCAGCCCCTCCCCGCCCGGCAGCGGCCACCAGCGGGCCAGCCACTCGGCCTCCGGACCGGTGACCGGCGCCCCGAGCCGTTCCGTGCCGTCCTTCCGCACCAGCACCCGGCGCAAGGCGCCCGCCGGGTCCACCTCGGCGACCTCCAGGGGCACGTTGTCCAGCCACTCGTTGGCGAACAGCAGCCCGGTGATCCCTTCCGGGGGCTCGGTCCGCCACTCGATGCCGCGGTCGAGTCCGCCGGGACGGCCGGCGAGTTCGACGGCGTACGCCCGCACGCGCGCCGCCACCCCGGCGGGCAGCGCGGCGAGGACGCCCGTGACCAGTTCGCCCCGGCCCGCCCCCATGTCCACGAAGTCGAGCACCGCGGGCCGGCCCAGCACCTCGTCGACCCGGCACAGCAGCCGTGCCACGGCCCCGGCGAACAGCGGTGAGGCGTGCACCGACGTACGGAAGTGCCCGGCGGGGCCCTCCGGCCGACGGTAGAAGCCGTCCGGCCCGTACAGGGCGGCCCGGGCCGCCGCTCCCCAACCGCGCCAGCCGCCTTCCGTCACCGCCGTCACCGGCGCCCCCCGCCGCTCGTCGTCGCTGTCACGGAGCCAGGTTAAGCGCGCGGATATGCCGGGCCTCCACCTTGCGGAGTACACGTGCCGACCGGGGATCGGCCCTCCGGTTGACCCCTGCACGCAGTTTGCTTCCCTACGCTGGGTCACGTGCAGCGCTTCTATGATTTTCTCCGCAGACACCCGACAGGGGTGGACGGCTTCTGGGCCGTGGTCCTGTTCGGGATTTCGTTGTTCAGCGGAGCACCCGTCGAGGAGGGCCACGGGACCCCGCCGACGGCCCTGGCCGTGACGGTCACGCTGCTGCTGTCGCTGGTCGTCGCGCTGCGCCGCCGGATGCCGGAGCGGATGCTGGTCCTGGCCGTCGTGCTGGGCGTGCTCCAGGTGATCCTGAACGTGGCGACGGTGCCCGCCGACTTCGCCCTGCTGGTGATCGTCTACACGGTCGCCACCGTCGGCGCCCGCTGGGCCTCCCGGCTGGCGCTGGTCGCCGGCCTGTGCGCGGCTCCCGTGGCGCAGGCGCGCTGGCCGTTCGAGGACGTGAGCGTGGCGGGCAACATCGCCATGGTGATCTTCCAGACCGTGCCCTTCGCCCTCGCCTGGGTGCTCGGCGACTCCATGCGCACCCGGCGTGCCTACTTCGCCCAACTGGAGGAGCGCGCCGCCCGGCTGGAGAAGGAGCGCGAGGCGCAGGCCAAGGTCGCGGTCGCCGCCGAACGCGCCCGCATAGCCCGTGAACTGCACGACGTCGTCGCCCACAACGTGTCGGTGATGGTGGTCCAGGCCGACGGCGCCGCCTACGTCCTCGACGCCGCGCCCGACCAGGCGAAGAAGGCCCTGGAGACCATCTCCTCCACCGGCCGCCAGGCCCTCGCCGAGATGCGCCGCCTGCTCGGCGTGCTGCGCACCGGCGAGCACGAGGAGGCCGGCGAGTACGTGCCGCAGCCCGACGCGCAGCAGATCGAGGACCTCGTCGAGCAGTGCCGGGAGGCCGGACTGCCGGTGGACTTCAAGATCGAGGGCACCCCGCGTCCGCTGCCCAGCGGTGTGGAACTCACCGCGTACCGCATCGTGCAGGAGGCGCTCACCAACACCCGCAAGCACGGCGGGCCCGACACGGGCGCCAGCGTGCGCCTGGTGTACTTCGACGACGGTCTCGGCCTGCTGGTGGAGGACGACGGCAAGGGCGCCCCGCACGAGCTGTACGAGGAGGGCGGGTTCGACGGCCAGGGCCACGGTCTGATCGGCATGCGCGAGCGGGTCGGTATGGTCGGCGGCACCCTGGACGCGGGTCCGCGGCCGGGCGGAGGATTCCGCATCAGTGTCCTGCTGCCGCTCAAACCCGGCCCCTGACACCCGGACGCTCGCGCACGCCCTGTGCCGACCACTGCGACACTGGCCTGGAACCGGACTGGAAGAGGACCCGATGGCGATCCGCGTGATGCTCGTCGACGACCAGGTGCTGCTGCGCACCGGGTTCCGGATGGTGCTCGACGCCCAACCGGACATGGAGGTCGTGGCGGAGGCGGGCGACGGTGTGGAGGCCCTCCAGGTGCTGCGCGCCACCGCCGTCGACGTGGTGCTCATGGACGTCCGGATGCCGAAGCTGGACGGGGTGGAGGCGACCCGCCGGATCTGCGCGGACACCGACCCGCCGAAGGTGCTGATCCTGACCACCTTCGACCTCGACGAGTACGCCTTCTCCGGGCTGAAGGCGGGCGCCTCCGGCTTCATGCTCAAGGACGTGCCCCCCGGCGAACTGCTCGCCGCGATCCGCGCGGTGCACAGCGGCGACGCCGTGGTCGCGCCGTCCACCACCCGCCGGCTCCTGAACCGCTTCGCCCCCATGCTGCCGACCACCGCCGAGCAGCCCCGGCACAAGGCGCTGGAGCGGCTCACCGGGCGGGAGCGGGAGGTCATGGTGCTGGTCGCGCAGGGCCTGTCCAACGGCGAGATCGCGGCCCGGCTGGTGCTGTCGGAGGCGACGGTGAAGACGCACGTGGGCCGCATCCTGACCAAGCTGGGGCTGCGGGACCGGGTGCAGGTGGTGGTCCTCGCCTACGAGACGGGACTGGTACGGGCCGGCGGAAACGGCTGACCGGGGGCCCCGGCGTCGGTAGGGTCGGCGCATGCTGCTGTGGATCAACGGCCCTTTCGGGGGCGGTAAGACACACACCGCGTACGAGATACACCGTCGTCTCCCGGGCAGCGTCGTCTGCGACCCGGAGCACGCCGGTTTCGGGCTGCGCCGCATGCTGCCGCCCGAACTGCGGGAAGACTTCCGGGAGCTGACCTCCTGGCGGCAGGGCGTCGTCGAGGTCCTCGACCTCGTCCTCACCCGGCACGACGGCGTCGTGATCGCGCCGATGACGGTCACGGACTCCGGCCACTTCGCCGAGACGGTCGGCCGGCTGCGCGAACTCGGCCACGACGTCCACCACTTCGCCCTCCTCGCCGAACGGGAGACGGTGCTGAGGCGGCTGCGCGAACGCGGCCTCGGACGCCTGCTGCGCTCCGTCGCGGGAAAGAACGCGGGCCCGCACCGGGAGAGTCGGGCCGTGCAGCAGCTCGATCACTGTCTGGAGCGGCTCGCCGGACCGGAGTTCGCCGAGCATTTGTGGACGGACCGCACCACCGTGCCGAAGACGGCGGACCGCATCGCCGTACTGGCGGGGCTGGAGCTGCGCCCCCACCACGAGGGCCCGCTGCGCACCCGGCTGCGGCAGGCGCGCGTCGGGCTCCGGCACATCCGCTTCGACTGAGGCTCCCGCCGGCGCCGCGGCGATGCGGGCGCCGCCGGCCCCGCGGGCACTACCCTCCGGCCGTCCCCGGCGTCGGCACCGTCTCCGTCAGCCGGTTCACGAACTCCGCGGCCGCCGTCCGCACGTCGTCGGGGGTCCACTCCAGGCCGGCCGCCCGCACGTACACCTCGGTGAGCGCCAGGCCGGGGCCCCGCTGATCCCAGCCGTTGGCGAACAGCATGGTCCCCGTCTCCTCGGCCGTGCGGATCGCCGACTGTGCGAGGGTCTCCGCGTCGTACGGCAGCCACACCTGGAAGTCGTGGGTGTGCGGCACCTCGGGATGGACGCGGGCCCACGGCACCCCGGCCGTGGCCAGGCCCTCGCGCAGCGCGGCGGCCACCACCCGCGCGTGGGTGACGTACTCCGGCAGCCGGGGCAGCTCCCGCTCCAGACCGATCAGGGCCGACAGCGCGGTCGGGAACTGCTGGAAGGCGGTGCCGCCGTACCGGTGCCGCCAGGCCTTCGCCTCCGCCACCAGCGCCCCGGGACCGGCGAGGGCCGCGCCGCCGAAGCCGTCGAGCGACTTGTAGAACGACACGTAGACGCTGTCCGCCAGGCCGGCGATCTCGTCCAGCGGCCGGCCGAAGTGGACGACGCACTCCCACAGCCGGGCCCCGTCGAAGTGCACCACGGCCTCGCGTTCCCGCGCGGCGGCCACCACCTCGGTGAGCTCCTCCCAGGTGGGCAGCAGGAAACCGGCGTCCCGGAGGGGGAGCTCCAGCATCAGCGCGCCGAAGGGCTCATCGAAGTCCCGCACCTCGGCGGCGGTCGGCGTCCTGGGCTCGCTCGTCACCCGCACCGGACGCAGCCCGGCGACCCGGCTGAACGCGTTCCGCTCGTGGACCTCGGGGTGGCTGAGCCCGTGCAGGGCGACGACGGGACTGCCGGTACGGCCCGCCCAGCAGCGCAGCGCCACCTGCTGGGCCATCGTGCCGGTCGGGAAGAACGCGGCCGCCTCGGTGCCGAGGAGCCCGGCGACCCGCTCCTCCAGCGCCTCGACGACACCGTCGCCGTACAGGTCGGACGCCTCGTCCAGGTCGTACCGGCCGTCCGCCTCCGCCAGCAGCGCCAGCCGTTCCCGGAGCGTGCCCAGGAACCCGGGGCGGGCGAGGACGCGCGGGGCGGCGCGATAGGCGGCGACCCGCCGTTCGCGGAGCTCGCGGTGCCCCTCCCCACCGGTGCGCCGCTCGTCCTGTTCCGCTGGTGCCATGCCGTTGTCCGCCGTATCACCCATGCCCGGGATCATCCCCCGCGCGGGGGAGCGGGGGCATCAGGGTTTGCGTTCTGAGTTCTGCGCTCCGTGTTCTGCGTTCCGCGTTCCGCACACGACGGCGCGACCGAACACCCGGGGAACCGATCGCGTTAACATGACGAGAAATCGTCCGGTACCCCGAGCGGACTGGAACGGGAAGGCCGCCGTCGCGTGAACACAGCCCCACAACCGGATCCCAGGGACCGCCCCGCGCGGCTCACCGTCGGCGTCGTCGGCGCCGGGCGGGTGGGCCCGGCCCTGGCCGCGTCCCTCCGACTCGCCGGACACCGACCGGTGGCCGTCTCCGCCGTCTCCGCCGCGTCCAGGGGGCGGGCCGAGCAACTGCTCCCCGGCGTACCGGTGGTCCCGCCCGCCGAGGTGCTGGCGCGGGCCGAGCTGGTGCTGCTGACCGTCCCGGACGACGCGCTGCCCGAGCTGGTCTCCGGACTCGCCGGGACGGGGGCGGTGCGGCCGGGCCAACTCCTCGTGCACACCTCCGGGCGGTACGGCGCGAAGGTGCTGGACCCCGCCCTGCGGGCCGGGGCGCTGCCGCTGGCCCTGCACCCGGCGATGACGTTCACCGGCACCCCCGTGGACGTGCAGCGGCTCGCCGGGTGCTCCTTCGGCGTGACGGCGCCCGGGGAGCTGCGGCTGGCCGCCGAGGCGCTGGTGATCGAGATGGGCGGCGAACCGGAGTGGATCGCCGAGGAGAACCGCCCGCTCTACCACGCGGCCCTCGCCCTGGGCGCCAACCACCTGGTCACCCTGGTCGCGCAGTCCCTGGAACTGCTGCGCACCGCCGGGGTCGAGGCACCCGACCGGATGCTCGGCCCGCTGCTCGGCGCGGCCCTGGACAACGCCCTGCGCTCCGGCGACGCGGCCCTCACCGGCCCCGTCGCGCGCGGTGACGCCGGCACCGTCTCCGCGCACGTCGCCGAGTTGCGGCGGCACGCCCCGCAGGCCGTCGCCGGCTACCTGGCGATGGCCCGCGCGACCGCGGACCGCGCCCTCGCCCACGGCCTGCTGAAGCCGGAGCTCGCCGAGGACCTGCTCGGGGTACTCGCCGGCGGGACGACGGACACCACCGGCGGCACGGGAGCCCCCGGCGAAGGCGACGGCGAAGGCGACGGCGGAGGGGAATCCCGATGACGACCACCCTGCTGCGCACCGCCGGGGAACTGCACGCACGCGCGCGCACGGGCCGCCGCGCCGTGGTGATGACCATGGGCGCCCTGCACGAGGGCCACGCCACCCTGATCCGCGCCGCCCGCGACCTCGTGGGCGCCGACGGCGAGGTGGTGACCACCGTCTTCGTCAACCCGCTGCAGTTCGGCGAGGGCGAGGACCTCGACCGGTACCCGCGCACCCTGGACGCCGACCTCGACGTCGCCGGGCGGGCGGGCGCCGACGCCGTCTTCGCCCCGTCGGCCGACGAGGTCTACCCGGGCGGCGAGCCCCAGGTCCGGATCAGCGCCGGCCCCATGGGCGAACGCCTGGAGGGCGCCACCCGCCCCGGTCACTTCGACGGCATGCTCACCGTCGTCGCCAAACTGCTGCACCTCACGCGCCCCGACGTCGCCCTGTACGGCCAGAAGGACGCCCAGCAGCTCGCCCTGATCCGCCGCATGGTGCGCGACCTGAACTTCGGCGTCGACATCGTCGCGGTCCCCACCGTCCGCGAGGAGGACGGACTGGCCCTGTCCAGCCGCAACCGCTACCTCTCCGCCGCGGAGCGGCGCACCGCCCTCGCGCTGTCCGGCGCGCTGTTCGCCGGCCGGGACCGGCACGCCGCGCAGGAGGCACTGCGCGCGCGGGCCCGCGAAGTGCCCTCCACGCACGCGCGGGCCGAGGCGCTCAACGCGCTGGGCGAGTCCCGCGCGGCGGCCGACGCGCACGCCGTCGCCACGGCGGCCGGCCCGGCGGCCGTCCTCGCCGCCGCCCGCCAGGTCCTCGACGGGGCAGCCCGCCTCACCCCGCCGCTCACCCTGGACTACCTGGCCCTGGTCGACCCCTCGGACTTCACCGGGATCGGCGCCGACTTCACCGGCGAGGCCGTCCTCGCGGTGGCCGCCCGGGTCGGGACGACCCGCCTGATCGACAACCTCCCCCTGACCTTCGGCACCCTCGGAGCCACCTCGTGACCAGCACCGGCATACGACTGCACGCGCCCGCGCCCGGGTGGTCCATCGACGCCGACGTCGTGGTCGTCGGCTCCGGTGTCGCCGGACTGACCGCGGCGCTGCGCTGCGAGGCCGCCGGACTGACCACCGTCGTGGTCACCAAGGCCCGGCTCGACGACGGCTCCACCCGCTGGGCCCAGGGCGGCATCGCCGCCGCCCTGGGCGAGGGCGACACCCCCGAGCAGCACCGGGACGACACCCTGGTGGCCGGCGCGGGCCTGTGCGACGAGGAAGCGGTCCGCCTCCTCGTCACCGAGGGCCCCGACGCGGTACGCCGTCTCATCGCCACCGGCGCCCACTTCGACGAGTCCTCCGAGGGCGGCCTGGAACTGACCCGGGAGGGCGGTCACCACCGCCGGCGCATCGCGCACGCGGGCGGGGACGCCACCGGCGCGGAGATCTCCCGCGCGCTGGTGGAGGCCGTGCGCGCGGCCGGAACGCGCACCATCGAGAACGCGCTCGTCCTGGACCTGCTGACGGACGCCGAGGGCCGCACTGCGGGTGTGACCCTGCACGTCATGGGGGAGGGCCAGCACGACGGCGTGGGGGCCGTGCACGCCCCCGCGGTGGTGCTCGCGACCGGTGGCATGGGCCAGGTGTTCAGCGCGACCACGAACCCCTCCGTCTCCACCGGCGACGGTGTGGCGCTGGCCCTGCGCGCGGGCGCCGAGGTCAGCGACCTCGAGTTCGTCCAGTTCCACCCGACCGTCCTGTTCCTCGGCCCCGACGCGGAGGGCCAGCAGCCCCTGGTCTCCGAGGCGGTACGCGGCGAGGGCGCCCACCTGGTCGACGCCGACGGCGTGCGCTTCATGACGGGGCAGCACGAGCTTGCCGAACTCGCCCCGCGCGACATCGTCGCCAAGGGCATCATGCGCCGGATGCGGGAGCGGGACGCCGAGCACATGTACCTCGACGCCCGCCACTTCGGTGCCGAGATGTGGGAGCACCGCTTCCCGACGATCCTCGCCGCCTGCCGCGCCCACGGCATCGACCCGGTCACCGAGCCCGTCCCGGTCGCCCCGGCCGCCCACTACGCCTCCGGCGGCGTCCGCACCGACTCCCGGGGCCGCACCACCGTCCCCGGTCTGTACGCGTGCGGGGAGGTCGCCTGCACCGGCGTGCACGGCGCCAACCGGCTCGCCTCCAACTCCCTCCTGGAGGGCCTGGTCTACGCCGAGCGCATCGTCGCCGACATCGCCGCGAGCCGGACCGGGGACACCCTCCACGCGCGCGTGCCCCAGCCCCTCCCGCAGGCCGGCCGCCCCCGGCACCCCCTGCTCCCCCCGGAGGCCCGCTTCACCATCCAGCGGATCATGACCCGGGGCGCCGGTGTGCTGCGCTCCGCCGACTCGCTCGACCGGGCCGCCGACGGGCTCCGGCGGCTGCACGCCGACGCCCGCGACGCCCTCGACGAGAACGGCAAGACCGCCGAGCCCGGCGTCGACACCTGGGAGGCCACCAACCTCCTGTGCGTGGCCCGCGTCCTGGTCGCCGCCGCGCGGCAGCGCGAGGAGACCCGCGGCTGCCACTGGCGCGAGGACCGGCCCGAGCGCGACGACACCGCCTGGCGCCGGCACATCGTCGTACGGCTGAATCCGGACCGCACGCTGGCGGCGCACACCACCGACACCACAGACTTCCCCCCGACCCTCCCCCTTCAGGCCCCTCAGGAGCAGTGACTGCCGTGACCACCCCAGATCTTCCCCTCGCCCCGTCCGGTGGCTGCGGTGACGGCTGCGCTTGCGGCGAAGCCCCCGACGGATACGACAGCTATGACGATTACACGGAGTGCGGCCTCGACCCCGCGCTCGCCCAGCTCCTGGCCGATTCCGGTCTGGACCCGGTGGAGGTCGAGGACATCGCCCAGGTCGCCATCCAGGAGGACCTGGCGGGCGGTGTGGACGTGACGACGGTCGCGACCATCCCGGAGGACGCCGTCGCCACCGCCGACTTCACCGCGCGGGAAGCGGGCGTCGTGGCGGGCCTGAGGATCGCCGAGGCCGTCATGTCGGTGGTCTGCACGTCGGAGTTCGAGGTTGAACGGCACGTGGAGGACGGCGACCGGGTGGAGGCCGGTGACAAGCTGCTCTCCGTCACCGCCCGCACCCGGGACCTCCTCACGGCGGAGCGCAGCGCCCTGAACCTCCTGTGCCGTCTGTCGGGCATCGCGACGGCCACGCGCGCGTGGGCGGACGCCCTGGAGGGCACCCGGGCCGAGGTCCGCGACACCCGCAAGACCACCCCGGGCCTGCGTTCCCTGGAGAAGTTCGCCGTGCGCTGCGGCGGCGGCGTCAACCACCGCATGTCGCTCTCCGACGCGGCCCTGGTCAAGGACAACCACGTCGTCGCCGCGGGCGGTGTCGCCCAGGCCTTCCAGGCGGTCCGGGAGCGCTTCCCCGACGTACCGATCGAGGTCGAGGTCGACACCCTGCACCAGCTCCGTGAGGTCGTGGACGCCGGCGCCGACCTGATCCTGCTGGACAACTTCACGCCCGGTGAGTGCGAGGAGGCCGTGGCCGTCGTCGCCGGCCGGGCAGCGCTGGAGGCGTCCGGCCGGCTCACCCTCGGCAACGCCAAGGCGTACGCCGGCACGGGAGTCGACTACCTCGCCGTGGGAGCCCTCACCCACTCCTCGCCGATCCTGGACATCGGCCTGGACCTGCGGGCAGCGGAGTAGGGGCCGGCCATGCTGCTGACGATCGACGTGGGCAACACGCACACCGTCCTGGGTCTGTTCGACGGCGAGGACATCGTCGAACACTGGCGGATCTCCACCGATCCGCGCCGCACGGCCGACGAGTTCGCGGTCCTGCTCCAGGGCCTGATGGGCATGCACCCCCTGCTCGGCGACGAACTGGGGGACGGTATCGACGGCATCGCCATCTGCGCGACGGTCCCCTCCGTCCTGCACGAACTCCGTGAGGTGACCCGCCGCTACTACGGCGACGTGCCCGCGGTACTGGTCGAGCCGGGCGTGAAGACGGGCGTGCCGATCCAGTTCGACCACCCCAAGGAGGTCGGCGCCGACCGCATCATCAACGCGGTCGCGGCGAACGAGCTCTACGGCGGTCCGGCGATCGTCGTCGACTTCGGCACCGCCACCACCTTCGACGCGATCTCGGTGCGCGGGGAGTACGTCGGCGGGGTCATCGCCCCCGGCATCGAGATCTCGGTGGAGGCCCTCGGGGTCAGGGCCGCGCAACTGCGCAAGATCGAGGTGGCGCGGCCCCGGAGCGTGATCGGCAAGAACACGGTCGAGGCGATGCAGTCCGGCATCGTCTACGGCTTCGCCGGCCAGGTGGACGGTGTGGCCCGCCGGATGGCCCGTGAGCTCTCCGACGACCCCGAGCAGGTGACCGTCATCGCGACGGGCGGACTGGCGCCGATGGTCCTGGGCGAGAGCGAGGTCATCGACGAGCACGAGCCCTGGCTGACCCTCATCGGCCTGCGCCTGGTCTACGAACGGAACGTGTCGCGGATGTGAGGGAGCGGGCGGACGCCTTCCACCCGGGTGGCCGCCCCACGCCACACCCGTCCGTTATGCGGGGTTTGTCTGATTAGCGCGTATCGTCACGGCATGCCCACGCCCTACGGAACGCGCGGCGGCATGGTGTTCGGCGCGGAGGAGCTGCGTGTGCTCCGCCGCGCCCTCGCCCTCGCCCTGCACCCCATGTCCGCCTCGGCCGAAGACGTCCAGGACTGCCTCCGCCTCGCCGACTCCCTCGACGAGGCGATGCGGGAGTGCGCCAGGCTGCGCGCCTTCCTGGTGGCCGACCTCGGCCGCTACCGCGCCGCCCTGCCCGGAACAGCCGCCGGCTATCTCGTGCTCCTGGAGGAGGCGCTGGGCGCCGGATACCGCCCCGACCCCGACGATCTCGCCGCGCTCCGGGCGCTGCGCGGCAACCCCACCGCCGCCGCCCTCCTGGACCGCTGCCGGCTCCTCGCCGAGCAGGACGTACGCGCCCGCCTGGCCGGCCGCGCGGTCCCTGTCGCCGACCCCCTGCCCGGCGCCCCGGTCTCCCGCCTCCGGCTCCTCGCCCTGCCGGGCGGCCAGGCTGAGGGGGCCGAAGGGGTGGAGGGTGCCGAGGGCGGCGAGAGCTCGGAGAAGCCGGAGCGGTCCGAGAAGATCGAGAAGGCCGAGAAGCCCGAGAAGGCCGAGAAGTCCGAGAGGGGCAAGAAGAAGCCGGAGCGCGAGCCGTCCGCCCCGCGGCCCGAGCCCGTCCCCGACCCGGCCCCCGCCCCCGGTGCGCCGAAGCCCGGCCGGCCCTTTCCCACCCCGGGCGAGGTCTTCCCCCGCCGCAAGCCGGTTCCGCCCCCGTCGGGCCGGCGGCTGGCCGCGGGCTGAAAAACCCGCCGGACCGCGCCCACCCCGGCCCGGCCGTCCGCCGCGCCCTGGCTACTCTGGACCCATGGAATACGTCGCCGCGCTGCTGCCCTCGGCCGTCATGGCCGCCCTCTTCATCGCTGTGATCCGGGTGATCGTGAAAACCCAGGGCGGCGCCAACAAGGCCAAGGAGGACGCCGCCGTGGACGCGGCCCTCGCCCGCGCGGAGGGCGCCCGGCAGCCCTCCACCAGGGCCGACGGCTGACCGGGAGCGCGAGAGCGCGGAAGCGCGAGAGCGCGGAAGCGCGACAGGCGCGGCGGGCGAGGCGGGCCGGTCCGGGCGTACGGCTCGGGCGTGGTCGGGCGCGGACCGTGCGCCCTTTTTGTCCGCGTTCACCGGTGTTCACCAGTGTTCAAGTGCGTTCGGTAAGCAGCGGGCGGTATTTCCCACTACTGTGCAGTTGTGCCTCGCCCATTGGGAGAACTCGAAGACGCGGTCATGACGCGGGTGTGGAAGTGGAACCGCCCGGTGACCGTTCGGGAAGTCCTGGAAGATCTGCAGAAGGAACGGTCCATCGCGTACACCACGGTGATGACCGTTCTGGACAATCTCCATCAGAAGGGCTGGGTGCGCCGTGAGGCGGAAGGCCGGGCCTATCGATATGAGGCGGTCTCCACCCGCGCCGCCTACGCCGCCGCGCTGATGAACGAGGCGTGGTCGCAGAGCGACAACGGGGCCGCCGCACTCGTCGCCTTCTTCGGCATGATGAGCGAGGAACAGCGTCAGTCCCTCCGGGACGCGGTACGCGTTGTCGGGCTGCCGGAAACGACGGAACAACCCCGCCCGGCCGAACAACCCCGCCCGGCCGAACAACCCGGATCCGTTCCACGATCCGGCCCGGCGGAACCCCCGGGTGAGAACCCCGCCTCCGCAGAGGGCCGCAGCGGGCGATAGCGTCCGCTCATGTCAGCAGACAGCCCCGATGTCACCGCAAAAGCCATCACCGTCCGCCGGGCCCGCACCAGCGACGTCCCGGCCGTGCGCCGCCTCCTGGACGCCTACGTCCGCAAGGGCATCCTGCTCGACAAAGCAACGGTGACGCTTTACGAGGCGATCCAGGAGTTCTGGATCGCGGAACGGGACGACAACGCCGAGGTGGTCGGCTGCGGCGCGCTGCATGTGATGTGGGAAGACCTCGCGGAAGTCCGTACTCTCGCCGTGAAGCCCGGTCTGAAGGGCGCCGGTGTGGGCCACCACTTGCTGGAGAAGTTGCTGCAGACCGCCCGCTGGCTCGGTGTTCGCCGGGTTTTCTGTCTGACCTTCGAAGTCGACTTCTTCGGCAGCCACGGCTTCGTGGAGATCGGTGAGACGCCGGTCGACACCGATGTGTACGCCGAGCTGCTGCGTTCCTATGACGAGGGAGTCGCGGAGTTCCTTGGTCTCGAACGAGTGAAACCGAACACCCTGGGCAACAGCCGCATGCTTCTGCATCTGTGATCGTCGCCGTTCCGGGCCCGTGTTCCGTGCCCGATGCCATGCGGCGGAGGGCCCCGCGCACAACGCCAAGACGTATTCCGCATCGTGCCTTGACCTCGTTCCCTATGTCCGAAACGCGCACGTTTCCGGGCCGTCGGACGGCGACGGACCTCTCCCCGGGGTTTGTGTTTTTTCGTCAAAAGCGGTTTGCTTTCCGAGGTACTGCAGTAGTTCATATAACAAGGGGACGGCGATACGGCGGATGCCGGTACATCCCGGTCCTCAAGTTGTCGATGAAAGGAAATCCGGTGGCACAGAAGGTTCAGGTCCTTCTTGTCGACGACCTCGACGGCGGCGAGGCGGACGAGACCGTGACGTTCGCGTTGGACGGCAAGACATACGAGATCGATCTCACCACCGCCAATGCGGACAAGCTCCGCGGCCTTCTCGAGCCTTACGTGAAGGGCGGCCGTCGGACGGGAGGCCGTGCTTCGGGCGGGCGTGGAAAGGCCCGCGCCTCTTCCGCCGGCAACCAGGACACCGCGGCGATCCGCGCCTGGGCGAAGGCGAACGGCCACGAGGTCAACGACCGCGGCCGTGTACCCGCGGCCATTCGCGAGGCCTACGAGCGGGCGAACGGCTGAGCGTCGGTTCGACCGGCCTCGCGCATGCCGGCCGGCGGCCGGTCGCAGGCGCGCAGCAGTCGAACGCGGTGGCACTGAGTGGCCACCGTGCTCACCAGTCGTACGAGATCGGGGGCGTCGCCCCGGCCCCCCGTCGCCGACAGTGCCGGCAGCGAGGCCTCGCCCTCGCGCCCCGGACCGGGGGGTCGCAGCCAGACGGCGGCCCCCTGTGAACCGGCGCGGACCGCAGGCGGCCGGAGAGCACCGGGGCCGGCCGCGGGGGGCGGCGGAGCGTCGATGAGGCCGCCCGCGCCGATCGCGGTGAGATCCAGGGCCAGCGTGCCCCACTCCAGCCAGTCGAGCAGTCCCGGCAGTTCCTCCGCGCTGCCCGCGGCCATCAGCAGCAGCATCCGGCCGCGCTGCAGGGCCACCGGAAAACCCGCGGCCGCCGGTCCCGTCCGCCCGTCCCCCCGCAGGCGCTCCAGTGCCGCGTGTCCCGCCTCGGCGGGTACGTCCAGGACGTCGAAGCGCACTCCCACCGCCAGTCGGACCGGGTCCCCGGGCACCGTCGGCCAGCCCTGTTCGTTCTCGTACCAGTGCCGGACCGGATCGACCGGTCCGACCGGGCCGCTGGGTCCGTTCGGTTCGCCTGGCGTGCTCGGGCCGACCATGCCAAGTGCAACCGTCGGAAGACCATTCGGGTTACGCTAGGTGTACGCATATGCGCACAGAGTGTCGAATGAGGGCTGTGAGGGGATGTGGGGAGACACAAGGCTGTTCGCCCGTAGCGGAGGGAACCCGTGCACTCGGCATGGATGGTCGGTGGCAGCGGGTAAGACATCCCTAGTGGGAGGGGACGACACGCAGGGCGGGGACGCATTCCGTTCGCCATGGGCGTACTGGAGATGGGGGTAACTACCTGGCCTGCGGGAACATCGTCTCGCACCATCGGGTTGAAGCATATGTCGGCGTTCGGGGTCAGGAGGCCATCGAGGGTGTCGGCAGTAGGAATGAGCGGTCCCCGCTTGCGGGACTAAGCTGCGGAAGGACAGGGAGGGGAAGTTCCCCCCACTGCCTGACCGCTCTGAGGAGCGATTAACGATGTTCGAGAGGTTCACCGACCGCGCGCGGCGGGTTGTCGTCCTGGCTCAGGAAGAAGCCCGGATGCTCAACCACAACTACATCGGCACCGAGCACATTCTCCTGGGCCTGATCCACGAGGGTGAGGGTGTCGCCGCCAAGGCCCTTGAGAGCCTCGGGATTTCGCTCGAGGCGGTCCGCCAGCAGGTGGAGGAGATCATCGGCCAGGGGCAGCAGGCGCCCTCCGGCCACATCCCCTTCACTCCCCGTGCCAAGAAGGTGCTCGAGCTGTCGCTCCGCGAGGCGCTGCAGCTGGGTCACAACTACATCGGCACGGAGCACATCCTGCTCGGCCTGATCCGCGAGGGCGAGGGCGTCGCCGCCCAGGTCCTGGTCAAGCTGGGCGCAGATCTCAACCGGGTGCGGCAGCAGGTCATCCAGCTGCTCTCCGGTTACCAGGGCAAGGAGACCGCCACCGCCGGCGGTCCTGCCGAGGGCACCCCCTCCACGTCCCTGGTCCTCGACCAGTTCGGCCGGAACCTCACCCAGGCCGCTCGTGAGTCCAAGCTCGACCCGGTCATCGGGCGCGAGAAGGAGATCGAGCGGGTCATGCAGGTGCTGTCCCGCCGCACCAAGAACAACCCGGTGCTGATCGGTGAGCCCGGCGTCGGCAAGACCGCCGTCGTCGAGGGCCTCGCCCAGGCCATCGTCAAGGGCGAGGTGCCCGAGACCCTCAAGGACAAGCACCTCTACACCCTGGACCTCGGTGCCCTGGTCGCCGGCTCCCGCTACCGCGGTGACTTCGAGGAGCGCCTGAAGAAGGTGCTCAAGGAGATCCGCACCCGCGGCGACATCATCCTGTTCATCGACGAGCTGCACACGCTGGTCGGTGCGGGTGCCGCCGAGGGCGCCATCGACGCGGCCTCCATCCTGAAGCCGATGCTGGCCCGCGGTGAGCTGCAGACCATCGGCGCGACCACGCTGGACGAGTACCGCAAGCACCTGGAGAAGGACGCGGCCCTGGAGCGCCGCTTCCAGCCGATCCAGGTCGCCGAGCCGTCCCTGCCGCACACCATCGAGATCCTCAAGGGTCTGCGCGACCGGTACGAGGCGCACCACCGCGTCTCCATCACCGACGAGGCGCTGGTCCAGGCGGCCACGCTGGCCGACCGGTACATCTCGGACCGCTTCCTCCCGGACAAGGCGATCGACCTGATCGACGAGGCCGGTTCCCGGATGCGCATCCGCCGGATGACCGCGCCGCCGGACCTGCGCGAGTTCGACGAGAAGATCGCCGGCGTCCGCCGGGACAAGGAGTCCGCGATCGACTCGCAGGACTTCGAGAAGGCCGCCTCGCTGCGGGACAAGGAGAAGCAGCTCCTGTCCGCCAAGGCGAAGCGGGAGAAGGAGTGGAAGGCCGGCGACATGGACGTCGTCGCCGAGGTCGACGGTGACCTGATCGCCGAGGTCCTCGCCACGGCCACCGGCATCCCGGTCTTCAAGCTGACCGAGGAGGAGTCCTCGCGTCTGCTGCGCATGGAGGACGAGCTCCACAAGCGGGTCATCGGCCAGATCGACGCCGTCAAGGCGCTGTCCAAGGCGATCCGCCGTACGCGTGCCGGCCTGAAGGACCCGAAGCGTCCCGGTGGCTCGTTCATCTTCGCCGGTCCGTCCGGTGTCGGTAAGACCGAGCTGTCCAAGGCCCTCGCCGAGTTCCTCTTCGGTGACGAGGACGCGCTGATCTCCCTCGACATGTCGGAGTTCAGCGAGAAGCACACGGTCTCGCGCCTCTTCGGTTCGCCCCCCGGCTACGTGGGCTACGAGGAGGGCGGTCAGCTGACGGAGAAGGTGCGTCGCAAGCCGTTCTCGGTCGTCCTCTTCGACGAGGTCGAGAAGGCCCACCCGGACATCTTCAACTCGCTGCTGCAGATCCTGGAGGACGGTCGCCTGACCGACTCCCAGGGCCGGGTCGTGGACTTCAAGAACACGGTCATCATCATGACGACCAACCTCGGCACCCGGGACATCTCCAAGGGCTTCAACCTGGGCTTCGCCGCCGCGGGCGACAAGAAGACCAACTACGAGCGCATGAAGAACAAGGTGTCGGACGAGCTCAAGCAGCACTTCCGTCCCGAGTTCCTCAACCGCGTCGACGACGTGGTCGTCTTCCCGCAGCTCACCCCGGACGACATCCTCAAGATCGTCGACCTGATGATCGACAAGGTGGACGAGCGCCTGAAGGACCGGGACATGGGCATCGAGCTCTCCCAGTCCGCCAAGGAGCTGCTGTCCAAGAGGGGCTACGACCCCGTGCTGGGCGCCCGGCCGCTGCGCCGGACCATCCAGCGCGAGATCGAGGACTCGCTGTCGGAGAAGATCCTCTTCGGCGAGCTGCGTCCCGGTCACATCGTGGTCGTGGACATCGAGGGCGAGGGCGAGACCGCCACCTTCACCTTCCGCGGTGAGGAGAAGTCGGCCCTGCCCGACGTCCCGCCGATCGAGCAGGCGGCCGGTGGAGCCGGCCCGAACCTCAGCAAGGAAGCGTAAGCGTCACGGCAGCCGAGAGGGGCCGGTGCCCGAGCAGGGCACCGGCCCCTCTCGCATGCCCGGACGTCCGGATGTCCGGACGCCCCGTGCCTACGACAGCCGGCCGTCGTAGTCCGGCAGCTTGTAGGTCCTCTCGGCATGGCCGCCCGACAGATCGGTGGCGCTGTTGCCGATGTTGGCGATGATCGTGTAGCCCTTCGACTCGATGTCGACGCGCTGTGCCGTCTTGTACTCGGCCACGTTCCGGAACAGGTCGAAGAAGCCGCGGACGTAGAGCCCGGCGGACTCGTATCCGGCGTGGTCGAGGTTGAAGGCGGTGGGGGCGTGGATGATGCCCGGCCGGGCGGTCACGAAGAACACCGCGACACCGCGCTCCTGGGCGTACTCGGCGACCTCCAGGACCGGCTTGTTGGCCGGTTGCGGGAAGCTGAACCCGAAGTCGGTCTCCAGCGCGGTGTTGTCGATGTCGAGGACGATCGCCTGCTTCTCGCCCGGCCGCGGGGCCGCGATGCGCTGCTTCAGCTGGGGCAGGGCCTGGTCCATGACCGCCCGGCAGTCCCGCTGCCAGGTCTCGTGGTCGACGGCTGCGGCGGCCGTCGTGGCCGCGGCGGCGGTGGTGGCTGCCGGGGTGGTGGTCGAGTCGGCAGCCGTCGTGGTGGTGGTCGCGGGAGTGCCGGAGGTGCTTGCGGCCTGGGCGGGGACGGCCAGGGCCATCAGGGCCGCGGCGGACACGGCGGTCACCGATGCACGGCGCAGCCAGGGGCGTCGGCTTCTCATGGGGTGAGGGGTCCTCTCACGCTCATAACGCTGTCAACATGTCGTGTGCATGTTCGTCTGTGAGGGTGGCGCGAGGGGAACCGTAGGGTTACCGGGCGGTAGGCGGCTAGAGGCGTACGCCACATTTATGGAATGTCCGCTCCGGGCTCCCGGTGACATGCTGCACAGGCGTTTTGTCCGGTACTAGCCGAAATAGTGGCAAGAGGCTATGGGGCAAAGCGGATATTTGGGTTAAATCTCTGATCGATCAGCCTTAAATGGGGCTTTCGCCCCGCCTGTCGGCTGTGTCAAGAGACGTGCATCTCACGACAGAAGTACGAACTTCCGTCGTAGATGACCCCCTTTGTGGCTTTGTGGGTGGTCGGGTTACCAAGGAATGGCCACTGCAGCGCGGACCTGTTCGCCGGGTGGTTTTCCTCTGCTCCCTCCCCCATGAGGTTTCGATGTTCCAGCGCGTCACGTCCCGTTCCTTCCTCGCCTCCCACCTCCGCACCCGTGCTGCCGTGCTGGCCGCCGGTGTCGGGGTCTCGGCTGTCGCGGGAGTCGGGATCGCGGCCGCCGCCAGCAACACGGCCGCCACCGCCACCACCGCCACCACCAGCGCCAGCGCCAGCGCCACCGCCGTGCAGGCCCAGGCGACCGCCCAGGCCAAGGCCGCGCAGACCAAGGCCGTCGAGGCGAAGAAGGCGGCCGAGACGAAGAAGGCGGCCGAGGCGAAGAAGGCGGCCGAGGCGAAGAAGGCCGCCCAGCCCGCCAAGAAGGCGGCGTCCTGGGTCAGCCCGGTGAAGAGCTACACGGTCTCCGCGAGCTACGCCCAGGCCGGCGGCATGTGGCAGTCCGCCCACAGCGGCCAGGACTACGCCGTGCCGAGCGGCACCGAGGTCGTGGCCACGCACGGCGGCACGATCGTGAAGGCGGGCGGCAACGGCGCCGGCGACGGTCCGGCGTACGGCAACGCCGTCGTCGTCAACCACGGCGACGGCACGTACTCCCAGTACGCCCACCTCTCCCAGGTGAACGTGCAGCCCGGCCAGGTCGTCAAGACCGGCCAGAAGATCGCCCTGTCCGGCAACACGGGCAACTCCAGCGGTCCCCACCTGCACTTCGAGATCCGGACCAGCTCGGGCTACGGCTCCGCCATCGACCCGGTGAAGTTCCTGAGTGGCAAGGGCGTCCGGCTCTGAGAACCCCGTGGTGAGAGCCGGCCCCGGGTACCCAGTGTCGTGTACCCGGTGCTGCGCACCCTCCCGGGTGGCCCGGCCCACCCGGCACCCGGGGTCTCAGGACCCTCCGGTGCCCCGGAGGGCCTGAGCGACCGGATCGAAGGACGGCGATCCGGTCCCGGCACCGCGATGAGCGAGCCGGTCCGACCGTCCGCGTATGTCTTCCAAGCCCTCCGTCGGGTTCTCCCGTCCGGAGGGCTTTCGGCACCCGCGTGCCCGCCGCGGCGGTCCCTCACTGGGACAGCATCGGGTAGCTCCCCGTGTCCGTCGGCGCGTGTTCCGGCAGCCACAGCACGGCGAGCGCGCCCTCGGCCGGCGCGTCCTTCGGGGCTCCGGCCGGTCGTACGTTGCGGAAGGTGAGCCGCGCCCCCAGCACCCGGGCCTGCCCGGCCGCGATGGTCAGCCCCAGGCCGTGGCCGCGGCCGGCCCGGTCCGCGCTGCCGGTGCGGAACCGGCTCGGCCCCTCGGCGAGCAGGTCCGCGGGAAAGCCGGGCCCGTGGTCGCGGACCCGGACGACCCGCCCCTCGACGGAGACCTCGATGGGCGGCCTGCCGTGCCGGGCGGCGTTGGCGAGGAGGTTGAAGAGCACCCGCTCCAGCCGCCGCGGGTCGGTGGTGACCTCCGACTCGTGCACCACGTGCACCGTGACGTCCGGGTCCTTCGCCGCGATCCGCCGGGTGACGAACCGGGCCAGCAGGATGTCCTGCAGTTCGGCCCGCTCGGAGGCGCCGTCCAGCCGGGCCACCTCCAGGACGTCCTCGACCAGGGTGCGCATGGCCTTCGCCCGGTCCAGCACCAGTTCGGTCGGCCGGCCCGGCGGCAGCAGTTCGGCGGCGGTCAGCAGACCGGTCACCGGGGTGCGCAGTTCGTGCGCGATGTCGGCGGTGACCCGGCGCTCGGCCTCCAGCCGCTGCCGCAGCGCGTCCGCCATCGCGTCCACCGCGCTGGCCAGGTCGTCGGTCTCGTCCAGGACGACCCCGCCGATGGCCTCGCGCACCCGGACGTCCCTCTCCCCCTTGGCGACCCGGTGGGCGGCGCTCGCCGCGTTGCGCAGCCGACGGGACAGATGGCCGCCGATCAGCACCCCGAGCGCGCTGCCGCCCAGGACGACCGCGATGGAGCCGATCACCAGGGCCCGGTCGAGGTCCCTGAGGATGTTCGAGCTGCGGTCGGTGAAGCCCGAGTGCAGGGACATGACATGCCCGTCCTGCAGCGGTACGGCCGCCCAGATGTCCGGCGTCCCGCCCGGCCGGTCGGCCACGTACGTCGCGCGCCGGCCCGCCTCGACCTTGGCCCGCAGCTCGGCCGGCAGCTCGGGGTCGTCGATCCTGGTGTTGGGGAAGTTCAGCCGCCCGGACAGCTCGTAGTTGCGCTGGGCGATCATGATGCGTTCGTCGGCGAGATCGCGCGCGTTGTCCAGCATCGACACCCGGGCCGCGTTGTGCACCACCAGGCTCAGCGCGAGCGCCACCAGCGCGCCGACCAGGGCGATGGCGGCACTGAGTTTCCATCGCAGACCGGTCCGGATGCCCGCCCGGTCGAGAACCGCTCGCACCGGGCGCCGGAAGTACCCCCGCATGTCCCTGCTCAGGCCTTCAGTTTGTAGCCGAAGCCGCGGACCGTCTCGAGGCGGTCCTGGCCGATCTTCCCGCGCAGCCGCTGCACATGGACGTCGACGACCCGGGTGTCGCCGCCCCAGCCGTACTCCCACACGCGTTCGAGCAGTCGGTCGCGGGAGAGCACGGTGCCCGGCGCCGACGAGAACTCCAGCAGCAGCCGCATCTCGGTCGGTGTCAGGGACACGGGCTCCCCGGCCCGCCGCACCTCCATGCCCACGGTGTCGATCTCCAGCTCGCCGAAGGCCAGGACGCCCCCGTCGTCCGCGGCCGCCGGATCCCGCCGGCCGCCGTTCGCCCGGTCGAAGCGGCGCAGCACCGCACGGATGCGGGCGACCAGGACGGCGCCGTCGAACGGCTTGGTCACGTAGTCGTCGGCGCCCGCCTCCAGGCCCAGGACGACGTCGATGGAGTCCGCGCGCGCCGACAGCATGATCACCGGAACCATCGACTCGTCGCGGATGCTCCGGCACAGGCTGACCCCGTCGAGGCCGGGGACCATGACGTCCAGCAGCGCGATGTCGGGCCGGTCCGCCCGGAACGCCTCCAGGCCGGACAGCCCGTCGGGCATCGCGGTGACCGCGAAACCGTCCCGCTCCAGGGCGAGTTGGGTGGCCTCACGGATGACGTCGTCGTCCTCGACGAACAGCACGTGGGTCTGGTCTGCCATACCGGTGCTCCTCAGCTGTCGGGCACCGGCGTCGGCTCCGTGCCCGCCACCTTGCCGTAGTCGTTGTGGGTGCGGAACTTCTCGGCGAACCGGTCCGAGGTCCAGCGGTAGGTGATGACGTTCTCGCCGGAGGGACTCGACACGGGGTCGCCCCGCTCGTACACCTGCAGGGTCACCACCAGGTCCCCGCGGTCGATCTCCGCGTACACCGGCGGCTCCTCGGTCCTGAACACGTTCCGGTACGCGCCGCCCTGGCCGCGGTACACGTACGAGCCGACGCCCACCGCGTCGCTGCAGGTCAGCACGTTGACGACGACATCGTCCACGGTCCCTCCGGTGAGGTTCCCGTAGCTCACGTCGACGGGGTACTCGTCGGCCACGCACGGCTTCAGCTCCTGTTTGACCGCCGCCGAGACCGTCGGGTCGCCCTTGACCAGCCGCACCGCGTCCACGCGGGCACCGGACGTGACCGGCATGCGCGAGGCCGCGTAGGACGGAGCCGAGGACCGGCCGTCGGCCGCCGACTCCGCGTGCGCGGGCCCCTCGTCCCGTGCGCCGGTGCCGCCCGTACCGCAGGCGGTGGCGACAAGGCCGAGAGCGGCGAGCACGGACGTCACCGTGGTCGCCGCCCGGGCGGTCTTCCGGGCCCGGTCGGGCCCCGCGCCGGTCAGGCCGCGCAACGCTCCCGCTCCTCATGCTCCAGCGCGCGTGCGTTCAGTTCGCGGGCCTCCAGCTCCTCGCGGAGCCGGGCGAGCGCCCGGTGCAGCGTGCTCTTGACCGTTCCCGCCGACATGCCGAGGGCGGCGGCCGTCTCCTCCGTGGACATCTGCTCCCAGTGTCGCAGCACCACCACACTGCGCTGCTTCGGGGCGAGCACCTTCAGCACGTCCATCAGGAGTGCGCGGTCGGCGTGCTGCTCGGTGGCGTCGTCCACGCGGGCGTCCGGGAGCTGCTCGGTCGGCACCTCCTCCAGCTTGCGGGCGCGCCACCACTCGGTCCGCGTGTTGATCATGACGCGGCGCAGGTAGGCGTCGGCCAGCCGCTTGTCGGCGATGCCGTCCCAGCGGCCGTAGGTCCGGGCCAGCGCGGTCTGCAGCAGGTCCTGCGCCTCGACGGGGTCCGGCACCAGACGGCGGGCGCTGCGCAGCAGCGCGTCCTGCCGGGTGCGGACGTACTCCTCGAACCCGAGCACCTCGCCCTGCGTCATGGTGTTCCGCCCTTCCGCTCCCCGCGCCGGCCCGCCCGTGCGGTCCGGTCCCCACCGCTGTGATCCGCGGTCGTCGTGTCCCTGACTGGAGGGCACGGGAACGAAGTTACGGAGGTGTTGTCACGGCACTGTGCGGGGCAGCCTGCGGCCGGCCGTCGGCTGTCCGTCGGTTGTGTAACGGAAGTAGGAACGAGGTAAAGGAGTGGGGCGGTTGGGGGGAGTGTGGGGCGATATGGCCGCGCCGGGGTGCCGGCGGACCCCCGTACGCGGGGAGCGGGCGGCCCGCCGGCGCGTCAGGTCAGCGGCAGCCGGTACAGCCCGCCGGGCAGGGGTTCGACCAGGCCGTCGGCGACGAGGCTGTCCAGCGCACGCGCGCGCTGCACCGGCTCGTGCCACACCCGGTCCAGGACCCCCTGCGGGACAGGGCCGTGCGCCTCCCGCAGCACGGCCAGCAGCCGCCCGCGGACCTGACGGTCCGTGCCCGCGTACGTCTGGCCCCGGCGTGGCGGTCCCTGGTGCGCCGGCTTGCCCGCGAGCCGCCAGGCGCACTGCGCGGCGATCGGACAGTGGTGGCACGCCTCGTTCTTCGCCGTGCACACCAGCGCCCCCAGCTCCATGGAGGCGGCGGCCCACCGCGCGGCGGTCGACTCGTCCTCGGGCAGCAGCGCGCGGGCGAGCCGGCGTTCGGCGGCGGTGGTGGCGTTCGGCGGGTACTGCACACCGGTGACCGCGCGGGCGAACACCCGGCGGACATTGGTGTCCAGCACCGCGTGCCGCTGCCCGTACGCGAACGACGCCACGGCGGCCGCCGTGTACTCGCCGATGCCGGGCAGCGCCAGGAGCTGCGCGTGGTCGGTGGGTACGTCGCCACCGTGCCGTTCCGTTATGGCGGCGGCGGCGCCGTGCAGCCGCAGTGCGCGGCGCGGGTAACCGAGCCGGCCCCAGGCGCGGACGGCCTCACCGGGTGCCTCGGCGGCGAGGTCGGCGGGGCGCGGCCAGCGGGCCAGCCACTGTTCGTAGACGGGCAGGACCCGGTTCACCGGGGTCTGCTGGAGCATGAACTCGCTGACCATCACCCCCCACGCGCCGGCCTCCGGGCGCCGCCACGGAAGATCCCGGGCGTGCTCGTCGAACCAGTCGATGACGGGGGAGTGCAGCGGCTCTCCGGGAGCACGCTGGGGCGCTGTGTCGTCGGCGGAGGTGTCGGCGGTCTCGGTGGTCCGGGTGGGCTCGGTGGTCTCGGCGGTGCCGCTGTGCGGGGGCCTGGTGGGAGCAGTCATGGCACCTCGATCCTGCCACGACCACCCACGGGAACGGGCACTCCGCCACCCCGTCAAGCGGGCGACAGGGTTCTGGCCAGAGGTGCAAGCGCCGCGATCGCGAACGCGTGGGGGGTCGGAGTGCCGCGTCGGAGTGCCGCGTCGACGGTGCCGCTCGCCGCCCGCGAAGCCCGCGGTCACGGATCGTGTCCAGGATGCCGAAACGGTCACACCGTGCGATCATCGCGCACCGCGCCCGGCGAGAGGCGGGCGCAGCGGGCGGTTTCCGGGATGATGATCCTGAAAAGTTGTGGCTCTTGGCGGCGGGTGGGGCCGGTGCCGGCCCGGATCTCTCGTACAGTTTGCGCCGTGGGATCTCTGCGCAATCCGGTCGGGCCGCTTCCCTCCTCCATCTATTGGCGTAGGAGGGCAGTACTGCTGTCCCTGCTGGGGGTGTTGGCGTTGCTCGTCACCTGGATCGTCGTCTCCGGCGACGGGGGCGACGGGGGACACGAGAACGGGGCCAACGGCAAGAATCCCGCGCCGTCCACCATCGCCCCGGGGCCCTCGAGTTCGGGGCCGGCGATCAGTCAGGCGCCGGGCGGACGGGACGAGTCGGGCGGTGAGGGCTCGGGCGGCGCCTCGTCCGGGGCCGGTGCGGAGGACGACGGGGCGAACGGCGACCCCGGTGACTCCGGCGGCGGCTCGGACGGCGGTACCGGTGGTGGCGACGGCGGCAGCGGTACCGGTGGTGGCGATGCCGACGGTTCCGCGGGCGGTGCCTCGGCGGGGGTCGGCGCGGGGGACGCGCTGCCGGCCGGGTCCGGACTGCCCGACTGCACCCCGAGCGCGGTGAAGTTCAGTCTGCGCAGCGTCCGCAACGCCTACGAGCCCGACGCGGAGCCCGCCTTCCGGCTGACCGCGCGGAACATCTCCGGCAGCGACTGCAAGGTCGACCTCGGGCCGGAGAGCGCGGTGCTGACGATCACTCAGGCGGACGGTGACGAGGCGTACTGGGCGTCGGACGACTGTCCGAAGGGCCCGCGGAGCCTCGTCTTCCGGGTGCCCGCCGGCGACAGCATCACGTACGGCGTGAAGTGGGACCGCAAGCCGAGCGCCGCGCAGTGCGCGACGCCGCCGGCGGGGTCGGCGAAGGCCGGTACGTATCTGGTGGAGGCGAAGGCACCGGGGTTCGCGAAGGTGCAGACGTCCTTCGTGCTGGAGAACGCCTGAGGTTCACCCGGACCGGAGCGGCCGGAGCGGGCCGGATCCGGGAGCGGTCCGGACGGGCCGGGCCGACCGCTAGACGTACCGCTCCAGGATCGAACTCTCCGCCAGCCTCGACAGGCCCTCCCGGACGCTGCGGGCGCGGGCCTCGCCGACGCCGTCCACCGTCTGGAGGTCGTCCACGCTGGCGGCGAGCAGCTTCTGCAGGCCGCCGAAGTGCTCCACCAGGCGGTCGATGATCGCTCCGGGCAGCCTCGGCACCTTGGCCAGCAGCCGGAAGCCGCGCGGGGAGACCGCCGAGTCCAGTGTCTCGGGGGACCCGGTGTACCCCAGGGCACGGGCCACCGTCGACAGTTCCAGGAGCTCGGCCTGGGGGAGCGCGTTCAGCTCGTGCAGGGCTTGGTCGACGGTGCGGGCGCGCTTGGCTGTGGGCTCGGGGACGTAGTCCCGCACGACCAGCTCGCGCTCCGGCTCCACTCCCGCGATCAACTCGTCGAGCTGGAGGGAGAGGAGGCGGCCGTCGGTGCCCAGTTCGACCACGTATTCGGTGATCTCGGTGGCGATGCGGCGCACCATCTCCAGCCGCTGCGCGACCGCCGACACGTCCCGCACGGTCACCAGGTCCTCGATCTCCAGCGCCGACAGGGTGCCGGCGACCTCGTCGAGGCGGAGTTTGTAGCGCTCCAGCGTCGCGAGCGCCTGGTTGGCGCGGGACAGGATCGCCGCCGAGTCCTCCAGGACGCGGCGGTGGCCGTCGACGTACAGCGCGATCAGGCGCATCGACTGGGAGACCGAGACGATCGGGAAGCCGACCTGCTTGGAGACGCGGTCGGCGGTGCGGTGCCTGGTACCGGTCTCCTCGGTCGGGATCGTCGGGTCCGGCACCAGCTGGACGCCGGCCCGGAGGATCTTCGACAGATCGGACGACAGGACGATGCCGCCGTCCAGTTTGCACAGCTCACGCAGCCGGGTCGCGGTGAACTCGACGTCCAGGACGAAGCCGCCACTGCACAGCGTCTCCACGGTCTTGTCGGAACCGAGCACGATGAGACCACCGGTGTTGCCCCTCAGGACGCGCTCCAGACCGTCACGGAGGGCGGTACCGGGTGCCACGGCACTCAGTGAGGCGCGCATCTGGCGATCGGAACCGGCGCTCCCGCCGGACTTTCCGGGAGCTGCTGCCCGGTCGTTGGCTGCCACTGCACTCCTCCGGTCGCGATGTACTGGGGCGCCCCTGTTTCGCGCACTCGGTTCGTACGGACGGGCGAGACCAGGGCAAAGTCTACCGGCGGTCCTCCTCGTCCCGTGGGGCCTCTCGGCGACGGGAGCGGGGAAGGACGCGCAGGGCGTCCCCTATGTCCGCGACTTCCAGAACCTTCATTCCTGACGGGATTTTGCCCGGATCGCCCGGCACGAGCGCGTGCGTGAAGCCCAGGCGGTGTGCCTCGGAGAGTCTGCGCTGCACGCCCGTGACCCGCCTCACCTCGCCCGCGAGGCCGACCTCGCCGATCGCGACCAGGTTCTTGGGCAACGGGGTGTCGCTCGCCGCCGACGCCAGGGCGAGCGCGACGGCCAGATCCGCCGCCGGTTCGGAGAGTTTCACCCCGCCGACCGTCGCGGAGTAGATGTCGCGCTTGCCCAAGGCGCTGATGCGGCCGCGCTGTTCGAGGACCGCGAGCATCATCGAGACGCGTGAGGTCTCCAGTCCGGACGTGGTGCGGCGGGGGGAGGGGATCTGCGAGTCGACCGTGAGCGCCTGCACCTCGGCGACCAGGGGGCGGCGGCCCTCCAGCGTCACCGTCAGACAGGTGCCCGGGACCGGCTCCGCACGGCGGGTGAGGAACAGCCCGCTGGGGTCGGCCAGGCCCGTGATGCCCTCGTCGTGCAGTTCGAAGCAGCCGACCTCGTCGGTCGTGCCGTAGCGGTTCTTGACGCCCCGGACCAGGCGCAGGCGCGCGTGCCGGTCGCCCTCGAAGCTCAGGACCACGTCCACCAGGTGCTCCAGCAGCCGCGGGCCCGCGATCGCGCCGTCCTTGGTGACGTGGCCCACCAGGAGGGTGGACATCCCGCGGTCCTTGGAGGCCCGGATCAGCGCGCCGGCCACCTCACGGACCTGGGCCATGCCGCCCGGCGCCCCGTCGATCTCCGGGGAGGCGACCGTCTGCACCGAGTCGAGGATCAGCAGGGACGGCTTCACCGCGTCGAGGTGGCCGAGCACGGCGGACAGGTCCGTCTCGGCGGCGAGGTACAGATGGTCGTCGATGGCGTGGATGCGGTCGGCCCGCAGCCGGACCTGACTCGCCGACTCCTCGCCCGTCACGTAGAGCGTGCGGTGCTCGTCGCTCGCCGACTTGGCCGCGACGTCCAGCAGGAGCGTGGACTTGCCGACGCCCGGCTCGCCCGCGACGAGGACGACGGCGCCCGGGACCAGCCCGCCGCCGAGCACCCGGTCCAGCTCGGGGACACCGGTGGAGCGGGCCGTGGCCTGACGGCCGTCGACCTGGCCGATGGGCAGGGCGGAGGTGGTGACCCGCCCCGGGGTCGTCGTACGGACCGCGGGCACGCCGTACTCCTCGACCGTCCCCCAGGCGTGGCACTCGGGGCAGCGGCCGAGCCATTTGGCCGTCTGCCAGCCGCACTCGGTGCAGCGGTAGGACGGTCGGTCCTTGGTGGTCTTGGTACGGGCAGCCATGGTCGAAACGGTAGCCCCCGCCACTGACAACCGGGGACCGGAGCCCGCCGCACGGAACCCACGCCGGCCGTGAGGCGAAAGGTTCCTGTCCCCGATTGAGGGATCGTTTCACCCGTACGGATTAAAACTGCGCAGGGCTCCGGAAGGGGCCACCCCCGGCCGCCTACGGTCGCCGAATGATGAGCAGTGGCCCGGAGATCCCGACCCGCATGACCGGCGTACACCGGGCGCACCGGGAGGTGCGCGACCGGGGGGCCGCCCGCACGCTGGCGCACCGGCCGTCGGTATGCCACGAACCGTACCTGGACGGCCTGTTCACCTACTGCCTCTCCGTGCTGTGCGACCACGACGCGGCGACCGCCGCCCTGGCCGAGGTCCTCACGCTCGCGGAGCGCCGCGGACGGCAGGTGCCGGACGCGGCCGGGGAGCGCAGGGCCTGGCTGTACGCGCTGGCCCGCTGGGCGTGTCTGCGCAAGCTGGCCGAGGCCCGGCAGGAACGGCAGGTCACCCATGCGGCGGGCCGCGGCGGCCGGAGAGGACCGGACCGGACCGCCACCGCCCCGGCCGTCTCCGAGGAGGTCCAGGAGCAGCGGCGCGGTGAGCTGGCCCTGCTGGCCTGGCCGGAGGCCGCGGGCACCGCACCGGAGCAGCGCGAGGTGCTCGAACTCGCCGTCCGCCACCACCTCGGGGCCCACGAGGTCGCCGCCGTGCTCGGCATGGAACCCGTCGCCGCCCGCGAACTGCTCGCCTCCGCCGCCTGCGAGGTCGAGCGCACCCGCGCGGCGCTCGCCGTCGTCGAGTCCGGTGCCTGCCGGGGCGTGGCGCACCTCGCCGGCGACGACCGGCTCGTGCTCAGCAGTATGCTGCGCCGCGAACTCGTCCGGCACGTCGACGACTGCCCGCGCTGCCGCCGTACCGCCGAGCACGCCGTCCCCGGCCGCTGGCCCGGCACCAGCGTCACCCCCGACGAACTGCCCGTCCTGGCGGTTCCCGACGCCGCCCTGCACGCGGCGATGGCGCGGCAGCGACGCGCGCGTGGTGCCGCGCCCCGCTTCGACCGGCGCGGCTTCCCGATGGATCCCAGGGACCGGATCGCGCGAAGAGAGCGGCTGCGCGCGCGCGCCGTCACGACGACCGTCGTCGCCACCGTCGTCGCGGCCCCCGTGCTCGCGCTGTGGGCCGCCTACCGAGGCACCTCGGTCGGTGAGGCCGGGGACGGCCGCTCCGCCTCCGCGCGGGAGGCCGACACGCCCGTCGACCTCGACGGCGAGGGAGCGGGCGGCTACGAGAACGCCGGCAACGCCAGCACCCGGCCGGACGGCCCTTTCGGCAAGGTGGGCAGGAACGGTAAGAAGGGCAGGGACGGCGAGGACGGCGGGGACGGCGACGCCGACGTGTCCGTGGAGGTCGTCGGCGTCGCCGGGGACGGCCGTACGGGCGCCGACGCGTTGGGCGTCACAGCCGCTCGCAGCGGTGACACCACGCTGATCACGCTGACCGCCAGGGGCTCCGCCCCGGTCCGCTGGTCCGCGTCGACGGGTGTGTCCTGGCTGTACCTGAGCCAGTCGTCGGGGACGCTCCGACCGGGCCAGTCATGGACGATCAGGGTGTACGTCGACCAGTTGCGCGAGCCGTCCGGCCACTGGAGCGCGCGGGTGGCGGTCTCACCCGCCGGCGCGGTGGTGACCATCACCGGCCACGGTCCGGCCCCCGGCCCCTCCGCCCCCGGCGGGTCGCACTCCGGTGGCCCCGGCCATCCCGGAAGCCCGGGGTCCGCGCACCCCGGCTCCCCGAGCGCCCCTCCCCCGAGCTCCGGCGAGCCGGAAGGGCCGCCGCCGCCGTCCCGGGCCCCGGATCCGACGCCCACGTCACCGGCCCCGTCGGAGCCCGGCCCGAGCGGGCCGCCCCCGTCCCCCGAGCCGGAACCCGCCGACCCGGAATTCATCGAGCCGGAGCCTCCCGGCCCGACACCGGGCGACCCGGCCTCGACGGGCCCGGCCTCCACCACCCCGGCGGACTCGGCGTCACCGTCCGCCGCCGGCGGCGACGCGAGCCCGTCCGCGTCCTGACGCGTGCACCGCGTGCGCCGTGTGCTCCGTGCCCCGCAGGCCCGGAGCCCGGCGCCCCGGGAGACGTGACGAGGATCAGGCCGGATCCGCCGGATGCGGTGCCACCAGCGGCAACTGCGAGGCCAGCCGTTCCTCGCACAGCTCGGCCAGCCGGTCGTAGCCGGCCTTGCCCATCAGCTCGGTCAGCTCCGCCCGGTAGGAGACGTACACCGGATCACCCGCGCCGTGCGCCGAGGTCGCCGATGTGCACCACCAGTGCAGGTCGTGGCCGCCCGACCCCCAGCCGCGGCGGTCGTACTCGCCGATGGAGACCTGCAGCACGCGCGTGTCGTCGGGCCGGTCGATCCAGTCGTAGGTCCGCCGGATCGGAAGCTGCCAGCACACGTCCGGCTTGGTCTCCAGCGGCTCGCGGCCCTCCTTCAGGGCGAGGATGTGCAGCGAGCAGCCCATGCCACCGGCGAAGCCCGGCCGGTTCTGGAAGATGCACGAGCCCTGGAACGGCCGGGTCTGCCGGTCGCCGTCCTCGTCCTCGGAGACCCAGCCGTTCCGGGTGCCCTCGGCGTGGTGCTGCCAGATGTCCGGAGTGAGCCGCGCGACGTGCCCCGCGACCCGCTTCTCGTCGTCCTCCTCCGAGAAATGCGCGCCCAGGGTGCAGCATCCGTCGTCCGCGCGGCCCGCTTGGATGCCCTGGCAGCCGCTGCCGAAAACGCAGTTCCAGCGGGAGGTCAGCCAGGTCAGATCGCAGCGGAACAGCTGCTCGTCGTCGGCCGGATCGGGGAACTCCACCCATGCCCGCGCGAAGTCGAGGCCCTTCTCGTCGTTCGGCGGAACATCCGACGGCACCTGGGAAGGACCGGCGGCCTTTTTGGCCTTCTTGGCCTTCATGTCCGTCTTCTCATTCTTCGCCTTTTTCGTCTTTGGCACCCGTCCAGGGTAAGTCGCCCATCTCACGGTCCGGCACCGGCTCGAGTTCCGCAGAGCGGGGTTCACGCCGTCCGGCGGGCAGTAGCGTGCCGTACATGAGACTCGGTGTCCTCGACGTGGGCTCGAACACGGTGCATCTGCTGGTGGTGGACGCGCACCCCGGGGCGTGCCCGCTGCCCGCCCACTCGCACAAGGCGGACCTGCGCCTCGCCCAGCTGCTGGACGCCGACGGGGCGATCAGTGCCGACGGGGCGGACCTGCTGGTCTCGGTCGTCCGGGAAGCACTTCAGGCCGCCGAGGACAAAGGCGTCGAGGAACTGCTGCCGTTCGCGACGTCGGCGGTGCGTGACGCCCGCAACGCCGAGGACGTCCTCGCGCGCGTGCGGGAGGAGACCGGCGTCAAGCTCCAGGTCCTCACCGGCGCGGAGGAGGCCCGGCTCACCTTCCTCGCCGCCCGTCGCTGGTTCGGCTGGTCGGCGGGAAAGCTGCTGGTCATCGACATCGGCGGCGGCTCCCTGGAGGTCGCCTTCGGTCTCGACGAGGAGCCCGACGCCGCGGTGTCGCTGCCGCTGGGCGCCGGCCGTCTCACCCTCGCCCGGCTGCCCGGTGACCCGCCGGTACCGGACGACGTCCGCGCGCTGCGCCGGCACGTCCGCGCGGAGATCGCCCGTACGGTCGGCGAGTTCAGCCGCCTCGGCCCGCCGGACCGCGTGGTGGCCACCTCCAAGACCTTCAGGCAGCTCGCCCGCATCACGGGCGCCGCCCGCTCCGTCGAGGGCCCGTACGTCCCGCGTGAGCTCAAGCGCCAGTCCCTGGAGGGCTGGGTGCCGCGGCTGTCCGGTATGACCACCGCCGAGCGCGCCGGGCTTCCCGGCGTCTCCGAGGGCCGCGCGGGCCAGCTGGTCGCAGGGGCCCTGGTGGCGGAGGCCGCGATGGACCTGTTCGACGTGGAGTGCCTGGAGATCTGCCCCTGGGCCCTGCGCGAGGGCGTCATACTGCGCCGTCTGGACCACATGGGTCCGGTGTAGCGAGTCCGCGCGGCGGAGGGGTGCGGGCCGTCCCGTGTCCGGTTAGGTCGGTCACACGGCGGGCGCCCGGACCGGCGCCCGGACCGGCGGCCGAGGGCGCCGGACAAGCGCCCCGTGCCCTGCGGACATGCCGTTTCGGCGGGGGCGAACGGCTCCGGCCGAAGCACATCGCTCGCGTCCCGCCCGTCGAACACACCCCGTACGCTGTCCCTCGTGGCAGAACCAGCGGTGCGCATCCCGGATGCGAAGGTCGCTCTGTCGACGGCCTCCGTCTATCCGGAGTCGACGGCGACGGCCTTCGAGATCGCCGCACGCCTCGGGTACGACGGCGTCGAGGTCATGGTGTGGACCGACCCGGTCAGCCAGGACATCGAGGCGCTGCGCAGACTCAGCGACTACCACCACATGCCCGTCCTCGCCGTGCACGCCCCCTGCCTGCTCATCACGCAGCGCGTGTGGTCCACCGACCCCTGGACCAAGCTCCAGCGGGCCCGTTCCGCCGCCGAGCGGCTCGGGGCCACCACGGTCGTCGTCCATCCGCCCTTCCGCTGGCAGCGCCACTACGCCCGTGACTTCGTCGAGGGAGTCTGGCGGATGGCGGACGAGACGGATGTGCGGTTCGCCGTGGAGAACATGTACCCCTGGCGCTACCGGGACCGCGAGATGCTCGCCTACGCCCCCGACTGGGACGTCACCAAGGACGACTACCGCCACTTCACGATCGATCTCAGTCACGCCTCGACCGCCCGCACCGACGCCCTGGGGATGCTCGACCGCATGGGCGACCGCCTCGGTCACGTCCACCTCGCCGACGGCCGGGGCTCGGCCAAGGACGAGCACCTCGTGCCCGGCCGCGGCGACCAGCCGTGCGCCGAGGTGCTGGAGCGCCTCGCGGCCGACGGCTTCGACGGCCATGTCGTCATCGAGGTCAACACCCGCCGCGCCATGTCCAGCGCGGAGCGCGAGGCCGACCTGGCGGAGGCGCTCGCGTTCACCCGCCTGCACCTGGCGTCCGGTCCCACCGGATCGACCGGGCCCGCAGGGGCCACCGGGCCCACCGGGTCCTCGGCGCTCTGGACGCCGCGGCGATGACCGACGTCAGCGCGCCCGGCGGCCCGGACGCGTCCCCCGGCGGCAGCGGCAGCGGTAGCGGCACCGGCACCGCTCGGCGCCGCGGCCGTCCTCCGCGTACGGAGTCGGCCGGCACCCGCGACCGCATCCTGGACGCCGCCCGCGAGGAGTTCTCCGAACGCGGGTACGAGAAGACCTCCGTACGGGGGATCGCCAAGTCGGCCGGCGTCGACTCCGCACTGGTCCACCACTACTTCGGCACCAAGGAGCAGGTCTTCGAGGCGGCCGTCGAGGTCGCCTTCGCCCCCGCGCTCAAGGGCCGGGACGCCGTCCTCGACGCTCCCGTCGAGGAGGTCGGCGAGCGGATGACCCGGATGATTCTCGGGCTGTGGGAGAACCCGGTGACCCGGACCCCGCTGCTCGCGATCGTCCGCTCCGCCGTCAACAACGAGGCCGCGGCCGGCGTCTTCCGCCGTCTGGTCGCCGGTCAGCTGCTGCGCCGGATCGCGGGGCAGCTCGACCTGCCGGACGCGGAGCTGCGCGCCGAGCTCGCCGCCGCCCAGCTGGTCGGGATCGCGATGATCCGGTACGTGATCAAGATGGAGCCGCTGGCCTCGGCGGACCCCGAACAGATCATCAGACGGGTGGCGCCGGTGGTGCAGGGGCATCTGACCGGCCCCTGAGGCACCCGCGGCCCACCGCTCCCGCACTGAGACACGTATCTCGCAGTCCGGACGGCCTGTCCCGATCCCTGGATGACCGGCGTACGCTCGACCGGAGTCAGAACTCTCTGGCCCCGGCACCCCGACAAGGTCTGAAGGAGCGAGCGACGATGCCCGAGCTGAGGTCCCGCACAGTCACCCACGGCCGCAACATGGCGGGCGCGCGCGCCCTGATGCGAGCCTCCGGTGTGCCGGGCGCGGACATCGGCCGCAAGCCGATCATCGCCGTCGCCAACAGCTTCACGGAGTTCGTCCCCGGCCACACCCACCTCGCGCCGGTGGGCAGGATCGTCAGCGAGGCGGTCGTCGCGGCCGGCGGCATCCCGCGCGAGTTCAACACGATCGCCGTCGACGACGGCATCGCGATGGGCCACGGCGGCATGCTCTACTCGCTCCCCTCCCGCGACCTGATCGCGGACAGCGTGGAGTACATGGTCGAGGCCCACTGCGCCGACGCCCTGATCTGCATCTCCAACTGCGACAAGATCACCCCGGGCATGCTCAACGCCGCCCTGCGGCTGAACATCCCGACGGTCTTCGTCTCCGGCGGCCCGATGGAGGCCGGCCGGGCCACCCTGGTCGACGGCACGGTCCGCACGCTGGACCTGATCGACGCGATGGTGGACGCCGCCGACGACCGGATCTCCGACGCCGACGTCCTGCGCATCGAGGAGAACGCCTGCCCGACCTGCGGCAGCTGTTCCGGCATGTTCACCGCCAACTCGATGAACTGCCTCACCGAGGCCATGGGCCTCTCCCTCCCCGGCAACGGCTCGGTCCTCGCCACCCACACGGCCCGCAAGGCGCTCTACGAGAACGCCGCCCGCACGGTCATGGACATCACCCGCCGCTACTACGAGCAGGACGACGAGACGGTCCTGCCGCGCGGCATCGCCACCGTCGCCGCGTTCGAGAACGCGATGGCGCTGGACATCGCCATGGGCGGCTCGACCAACACGATCCTGCACCTGCTGGCCGCCGCCCAGGAGGCCGAGGTCCCGTTCGGTCTGACCGAGATCGACGCCCTCTCGCGCCGCGTCCCCTGCCTGGCCAAGGTGGCGCCCAACGTCGCCGGGGACCGCACGTACTACATGGAGGACGTGCACCGCGCGGGCGGCATCCCCGCCCTGCTCGGCGAACTGCACCGCGCGGGCATGCTGAACGAGGACGTGTACTCGGTCCACAGCCCGTCCCTGGCCGACTGGCTGAAGACCTGGGACATCCGCGGCGGCTCCCCGTCCCCGGAGGCGGTGGAGATGTGGCACGCGGCCCCCGGCTGCGTCCGCTCCGCCGAGGCCTTCTCCCAGTCCGAACGCTGGGACGCCCTCGACGAGGACGCCGAGGGCGGCTGCATCCGCTCCGCCGAGCACGCCTACTCCAAGGACGGCGGCCTGGCCGTGCTGCGCGGCAACCTCGCCGTGGACGGCTGTGTGGTCAAGACGGCCGGCGTCGACGAGTCCATCTGGACCTTCGAGGGCCCGGCGGTCGTCTGCGAGTCGCAGGAGGAGGCCGTCGAGAAGATCCTCACCAAGCAGGTCGCGGAGGGCGACGTCGTCGTCATCCGCTACGAGGGCCCCAAGGGCGGCCCCGGCATGCAGGAGATGCTCTACCCGACGTCGTACCTGAAGAGCCGCGGCCTCGGTAAGGCCTGCGCCCTGATCACCGACGGCCGCTTCTCCGGCGGCACGTCCGGCCTCTCCATCGGCCACGCCTCCCCGGAGGCGGCCTCGGGCGGCACCATCGCCCTGGTCGAGGAGGGCGACCGCATCCGCATCGACATCCCCAACCGCTCCATCGAGCTGCTGGTGGACGACGCCGAGCTGGCCCGCCGCGAGCAGGCGCTGAACGGCACGTACGCCCCGAAGAACCGCGACCGCAAGGTCTCCGCCGCCCTGAAGGCGTACGCGGCCATGGCCACGAGCGCCGACAAGGGCGCGGTGCGGGACATCTCGAAGCTCGCCTGACACCGGCCCGACCGCATCACCACGCGCGCGTGGCCCCTCATCCGCGGGGCACGCGCGCGTCGGTGCTCCCTACCAGGTGGCCGGGTCCCGGCCGTCCACGGCGAAGACCGTGCCGTCGGGGGCGGTGGCGTAGACGTGGCCGTCGGCGAGCACCGGCTCGGGCAGCGCGGCGACGACCCGGTCGGAGGCAGCCGCCATCCGGGGCCCCGTCTGCCCGACGAGGCGCCCCACCCGCGCATCCACAGCGAGCAACCGCCCGTCGGGCGCCGTGAGAAAGACATGCCGCGCGTCGGCCACCGGCGCGGAAGTACGGGCCACACCGGTTTCCAGGCTCCACCGCTGTCGCAGCGCCCCCATGTCGACGGCCACGAGCCTGCCGCCGGTCCCCGCCAGGTGGGCGACCCCCTCGTGCACGGTGCCCTGCACCTGCGCCAGCGGGGCGGGCAGCTCCACCCGTCGCACCTCCCGGGTGCCCGGTGTGTAGCGGACGAGGGCCTCCACCTCGCCGTAGACAGCGTCCTCGGAGGTGAGGACGACCGAGTCGTTCATGGTGCCGACCGGTTTCAGCGTTCCCGTCAGCCGCGCGTCCCAGCGCACCTCACCGGTCTGCGGATCGACCGCCGTCACCCGCGTGCCGGAGCCGTCCGCGGAGGTGCTCGTCGCGTACGTGAGCGGATCCCCCGCGAACGAGTCGAAGTACGGCATGTCGTGTCCGGGTATCGGGCTGCTCCATCTCGTGTCGCCCGAGGCGGCGTCCACGCCGGTGACCGTGCCGTCGTCGCCGGTGAGCAGCAGTGTGCTCCCGGCGCTGTCCAGCCCGCGGTACTCGGCGGTGTTCTGACGCCACACCGGCTTCCCCGAGGCGGGGTCGAGCGCCTCCAGGCCGCGGCGCTGGTTGAGCGCGGGCTGCACGAGGCCACCCGACAGGGCCGGTGGCCCGCTCCGGTCCGTCCGCGCGACGGTGTGCCGCCACAGCGTGCCGCCGTCGTCGGGATCGAGGGCGAACACCTGCCCCGGCAGGGCGCAGAACAGCCGGCCGGCTCCGTACGAGCACTGCGGGGTGCTCTGCTCCCCGGACGGCGTCACCTCCCACGCCTGGAACGAGGCCGCCGCGGTCCGCACGCCGGTGGTCCGTTTTTCCGGGACTTCGTCGCCGAGCAGTTGGACGGAGAAGAGCGTGCCGAAGACGGCGAGGGCGAGCGTCCCGCCCCCGAGCAGCACCCGCTTGCTCAGCGGAGGCCGTGCGGAGCGCCGGGCCGCCGCCTGCCCGGCGGGGGGCTCCTCGGCATCCGCCCCGGGCCCGGAGCCGTGCTCTGCTGTTTCGGGTTCGTCGGGTTCCGGTTCCGCCTGATGGCCGGGTGCGGTGCTCGTGGAGGCCGTCGGGTCCGTCCGCTGTGCCGGTATGAAGGCCTCGGCCAGGAACGCCCGGGTGTCGTACGAGGCCGCGACGGACCGCAGCTCCCGCATCAGCTCGTCCGGGGAGGGCCGCTCCTCGGGTTCCTTGGCCAGGCAGCGCAGCACCAGCGGGGTGATTCCCTCCGGCACGCCGGTCAGGTCGGGCTCGTCGTGCACGACCTGGTAGGCGACGACGTACGGGCTGTCGGAGTCGAACGGCCCGCGTCCGGTGGCCGCGTGCACCAGGAGCGAACCGAGCGCGAAGATGTCGGCGGAGGGCCCCACTTCACGAGGGCGCCGGAACTGCTCGGGTGCCATGAAGGGCGGAGTGCCGATCAACTTCCCCGTCTCGGTCCGCAGTTCGCTGTCCTTTGGCCGAGAGATACCGAAATCGATGACCTTCGGCCCGTCCTCGGCGAGCAGTACGTTGCTGGGCTTCAGATCGCGGTGCACCACTCCGACGCGGTGGATGTCCCGCAGCCCCTCCGCGAGTCCGGCCATCAGTCTGCGCAACTGGGGCGAGGGCATCGGGCCGTTCCGCTTCACATGCTCGGCGAGGGTCGGCCCGGGGATGAACAACGTTGCCATCCAGGGCCGTTCGGCCTCCGGGTCGGCGTCGACGACCGGCGCGGTGAAAGCGCCGCTCACCCGCCGGGCCGCCGCCACCTCCTGCCGGAAACGCCCTCTGAACTCGCGGTCCCGCGCGAACTGGGCGTGCACGACCTTCACCGCGAGCTTCAGCCCGGACGTACTCCGGGCCAGATGCACCACGCCCATTCCACCGGAGCCGAGGCGCGACTCGAGACGGTAGTGACCGGCGTACTCGGGAAGTTCCGCTTCCGCGCCCGCTCCGGCGTTCCGCTGTGGCGCCATGGAACCACCCCCGTGCTGTTCGTCCGCGCGCGCGACGCACGGAGCCTAGTCGATGACACGTACGAGTCCGAGGCGGCTCGCTGGTGTCCGTGTTCCATGAATGAACAGGTGTGCGTGGCGTGTTTTGGGGGAAGGAACGGACCCCATGACAGTCATGGGATGCACAACGGGGGAGGCTTTCCATGTCAGTTGACCATGTCGGTGAGGCAGAGGGCACCAGCGGGACGGAGTCCGTCGGCACGGCGGCCCTGCGTTACTACCCGGTCGCACCGGGCGTCCGTCTCAACGTCCGCAGCGGTCCGGGCACCGGGTACACCGTCGTCCGCGTCCTGGCGGAGGGGGCGAAGGTCCCCATCTCCTGCCAGACCCCGGGGACCACGGTCACGGGCCCGTACGGCACGTCGAAGATCTGGGACAGCATCGCCAACGGAGAGTACGTCTCGGACGCCTACGTGAAGACGGGCAGCGACGGCTACGTCGCATCGCGCTGTGCCTGATGTCATCGCCACCCCTCACCCGGGAGTACGCATGACCTTGAAACGACGCAGATCCGTCCTGCTCGCCGCTCTCACCGGAGCCTTCCTCCTGGTGCTCGGCACGGCGGCCGAGTCCGCTGTCCGTTACTACCCGGTCGCACCGGACGTCCGTCTCAACGTCCGCAGCGGTCCGGGCACGCACTACAACCTCGTGCGTGTCCTGCCCGCCGGAGCCAGCGTCGCGATCTACTGCCAGACACCGGGCGAGACAGTGACGGGCACGTACGGCACGTCGAACATCTGGGACAACATCGCCAACGGCGAGTACGTCTCGGACGCCTACGTGAAGACGGGCAGCGACGGCTACGTCGCATCGCGCTGCGGCTGACCCCGCCCGGGTCCCTTTCGTAGCCCGCCCGGAGCCCGCGGTGCCGACGGAGCCATAATCGATGCGTGAGCGCAGAGAACGGCACCCCGGACAGCACCGCGGGCTCCACGGGAGCCCCGGCGGGCCCCCGCCCCGAGCCCATCCGCTTCTTCGGCACCACCTGGGTCGACCACGACAACGGCTACGCGGCCCGCCGCATCGGCGTCGCCGTCGGCTCCCTCGCCGCCGCGGCCGTCTCCTGCCTCGCCCTGCGCTTCGCCTACCAGGGCCTTCAGATCGCCGAGGTCGGCGGCTTCGTCGGGATCCTCGCGGTCGGGATGTTCGCGGTCTGCAGCGCCCTCGCGTTCGGGCACACCTGGGAGGCGTTCAAGCGCCGCCCCGACCCCGACCGGCAGCGGTCCCTCCGCGGTCTGCTCAGCGTCGGCTTCGTCGGCTCCCTCCTCGCCTACTTCTTCCGCTCCCTCACCGAGGCCCCCGGCGAGAAGCTCCACCGCGAGGAGTACCGGACGGCCCGCGAGCAGTACGAGAAGCGGATCTCCCGCCGCTCCGGCAACCCCGGGAAGCGCCGCCGCCCGTAGGGCCCCGCCCCGCAGCACGGGCCCCGCCCCCGCCCTTCCCGGCACCCCCTCGGACGCGTTCGACGACCTCGACATGCCAGATGTCAGGCGCCGACGCGTCCTTTTGGCATGCCCGAGCCCGTGCCGCCCCGCCTTCCGCCCGCCGCCGCTTGACGTGTACCGCCCCCGAGAGGATTATTCATCACATGATGAATTACCGCTCCGGCCCTCCACGCCCGGACGACGGCACCCCCGCCGTCCGCGCCCGGGACCTCACCGTCGTCCGAGGCCCCCGCACCGTCCTGCACAGCCTCGACTTCACCGTCCCGCACGGCCAGGTCACCGGCCTCCTCGGCCCCTCCGGCTGCGGCAAGTCGACCCTGATGCGGGCCGTCGTCGGCACCCAGGCCAAGGTCACCGGCACCCTCGACGTCCTCGGCCACCCCGCCGGCCACCCCACCCTGCGCACCCGCATCGGCTACGTCACCCAGGACCCCTCCGTCTACGACGACCTGACCGTCCGCCAGAACCTCGACTACTTCGCCGCGATCCTCGACCCCGGCCGGGCAGCCGCCGCCCGCCGCCACGAGAACGTCACCCGGGCCATCACCGACGTCGACCTCACCACCCACACCGACGTCCTCGCCGGAAACCTCTCCGGCGGTCAGCGCAGCCGCGTCTCCCTGGCCGTCGCCCTCCTCGGCACCCCCGAACTGCTGGTCCTCGACGAACCCACCGTCGGCCTCGACCCGGTCCTGCGCCGCGACCTGTGGCAGCTCTTCCACACCCTCGCCGCCGAACGCGGAGCGACCCTCCTGATCTCCTCCCACGTCATGGACGAGGCCGAGCGCTGCCACCGCCTCCTGCTCATGCGCGCGGGCGAGATCCTCGCCGACGACACCCCCGACGCCCTCCGTACCCGCACCGGCTCCGAAACCGTCGAGGGCGCCTTCCTGCACCTGGTGGACGCGGCGGTCGCGGCAAGCCGCACGAAGGAGACCTCACGATGAGCACCACCCGTACGACGACACCCCCCTCCGCTCCGCCGAGCGCCCTGAACATCTCCCGCGTCCTCGCCACCGCGGCCCGGGTCCTGCGCCAGCTCCGCCACGACCCGCGCACGATCGCGCTGATGCTGCTCGTCCCCTGCCTGATGCTGCTCCTGCTCCGCTACGTCTTCGACGGCAGCCCACGCGTCTTCGACAACATCGGCGCCTCGCTCCTCGGGATCTTCCCGCTGATCACGATGTTCCTGGTCACCTCCATCGCCACCCTGCGCGAACGCACCTCCGGCACCCTCGAACGCCTCCTCGCCATGCCCCTCGGCAAGGGCGACCTGATCGCCGGCTACGCCCTCGCCTTCGGCGCGATCGCGATCGTCCAGTCGGCCCTGGCCACCGGACTGGCGGTCTGGTTCCTGGGCCTCGACGTCGTCGGCAGCCCGTGGCTGCTCCTCCTGGTGGCCCTGCTCGACGCCCTCCTCGGCACGGCCCTCGGCCTCTTCGTCTCGGCCTTCGCGGCCTCGGAATTCCAGGCGGTCCAGTTCATGCCGGCGGTGATCTTCCCCCAGCTCCTCCTCTGCGGACTCTTCACCGCACGCCACAACATGCACCCCGTCCTCGAGGGCATCTCCGACGCCCTCCCCATGTCCTACGCCGTGGACGGCATGAACGAGGTCCTCATGCACGCCGACATGACCACCGCCTTCGTACGCGACGTCCTGATCGTCACCGGCTGCGCCCTGCTCGTCCTCGCCCTGGGCGCGGCGACCCTGCGACGCAGGACGGCCTGACCCCATGGGCCGCCCCCACCCGGGCGGCTCACCCGGGACGCCCCTGAACCGGTCGTCCGGTCGTCCGCCCACCGGACACACCCCGCCCCCGGACCACCCGGGTGCGAGGATGAACCAGGACGACGCGCACACCCCGGAAGGCACACCCCGCCATGGCTCAGAAAGTCGCAGTCCTCGGCACCGGCAAGATCGGTGAGGCCCTGCTCAGCGGAATGATCCGCGGCGGCTGGACCCCCGCCGACCTCCTGGTCACCGCCCGCCGACCGGAACGGGCCGACGAACTCCGCGCCCGCCACGGAGTCACCCCGGTCTCCAACCTCGAAGCCGCCAAGACCGCCGACACCCTGATCCTCACGGTCAAACCGCAGGACATGGCAGCCCTCCTCGACGAACTCGTCCCGCACCTCCCCGCCGACCGTCTCGTCATCAGCGGCGCCGCCGGCATCCCCACCTCCTTCTACGAGGAACGCCTCGCCGCCGGCACCCCGGTGGTGCGCGTCATGACCAACACCCCCGCCCTGGTCGACGAGGCCATGTCGGTCATCTCCGCCGGCAGCCACGCCACCCCCGAACACGTCGCCCACGCCGAGGAGATCTTCGGTTCCGTCGGCAAGACCCTCCGCGTCCCGGAATCCCAGCAGGACGCCTGCACCGCCCTCTCCGGCTCCGGCCCGGCGTACTTCTTCTACCTGGTCGAAGCCATGACCGACGCCGGCATCCTGCTCGGCCTGCCCCGCGACAAGGCCCACGACCTGATCGTCCAGTCCGCGATCGGCGCCGCGACGATGCTCCGCGACAGCGGCGAGCACCCGGTGAGACTCCGCGAGAACGTCACCTCCCCCGCCGGCACCACCATCAACGCCATCCGCGAACTCGAGAACCACGGCGTACGAGCCGCCCTCATCGCCGCCCTCGAAGCCGCCCGCGACCGCAGCCGCGAACTCGCCTCCGGCACCAAGGACTGAGGCCCCGGGCCGGCTACCCCTCGGCCGCCGGGAGCAGGCCGATCGCCCGATGGGCGGCATCCACGGTCGGCCGGGCCATGCCCCTCGCCCGCTCCGCGCCCTCCCGCAGCACTCCCTCCACGTAGCCGGGATCCGCGCACAGCTCCTTGTGCTTCTCCCGCACCGGCCTCAACACCTCGACCACGGCCTCCGCGGTGTCCTTCTTCAAAGACCCGTACGACTCGTACACATCGGCCAACGCCTCCGGGTTCCCGCCCGAGCACGCCGCGAGGATCTCCAGCAGGTTCGCCACCCCCGGCCGGGCCTCCCTGTCGTACACGACCTCCCGCCCGCTGTCGGTCACCGCCCGCATGACCTTCTTCCGCACCACGTCCGGCTCGTCCAGCAGATAGACGATCCCCGGCCCGACGTCGTCGCTCTTCCCCATCTTCGACATCGGCTCCTGCAGGTTCATCACCCGCGCCGCCACCCGCGGATGCGTGGCCCGCGGCACCACGAAGGTGTGCCCGTACCGCTGGTTGAAGCGCACCGCCAGATCCCGCGTCAGCTCCACATGCTGTGCTTGGTCGTCCCCCACCGGAACCTCATCGGTCCCGTAGGCCAGGATGTCCGCCGCCATCAGCACCGGATACGTCAGCAGCGACAGCCGTACGCTCCCGCCCCGCCGCTGTTCCCGGGCCGCCTTCTCCTTGTACTGGATCATCCGGCGCATCTCGCCGTCCGTGGCCACGCACTCCAGCAGGTACGACAGCCGCGCGTGCTCGTCTACGTGGCTCTGCACGAACACCGTGCAGAGCTCCGGATCCAGCCCCGACGCCAGCAGCAACGTCGCCGCCTGCCTGCTCAGCCTGCGCACCCGCGCGGGATCGTGGTCCACGGTCAGCGCATGCAGATCCACCACACAGAACAGCGCGTCCGACCGGTGCTGGTCGGCCGCGGCCCACTGCCGCATGGCCCCCAGGTAGTTCCCCAGTGTCAGGTGCCCGGTCGGCTTGATCCCGCTGAAGACCCGTGTCATCTCTTCTCCCTATCCTCACGGAGGCCGCCGTCCCCGGCCGGCCGCCCCTCGGAGTCCTGGAGGGAGAAACGCAGAACGGCCGCCGAGGCGGCGGCCGTCGAGTGCGTACGTAGCGTCGGCCGCCGTCAGGCGGCCCACCAGAACTGGTTGTACGTACGCGTCGTCATGCGGAACACAGTACGCCGCGGGGGTGGGGCCGGCAGCGGGTTGACACACCCCGGCCGGGTCCGTAAGGTACTCCGAGTTGTCCGACGTGAGCACCGACTCCGGTCGGTCCCCGGACAGCCATTCCGCAAGCATCACCCCTGATCGACGTCAGCAGTCTGTCTGCCGACGCGTCAATGGTGTGCGTATTCGCGGAATGAGGAATCCGCACCCGAAAGGGGGCAGGACCCCGATTAGGTCGGGGGCCGGGAATCCGCTAAAGTCTCACTCGTCGGAACGGCCCAACAGCCGGGAAGACAACCCGTTCTGACCGGGAATCAGGCCCGAAAGGGTCTGATAGAGTCGGAGCCGCCGGAAAGGGAAACGCGAAAAGCGCAGCCCCGGAAGGCGAAACCCCGAGGAAATCGGACCGGAAAGATCTGATAGAGTCGGAAACGCAAGACCGAAGGGAAGCGCCCGGAGGAAAACCCGCCAGGGTGAGTACAAAGGAAGCGTCCGTTCCTTGAGAACTCAACAGCGTGCCAAAAATCAACGCCAGATATGTTGATACCCCGTCTCCGGCCTCCGGCCGGGACGCGGTTCCTTTGAAACACACAGCGAGGACGCTGTGAACCGCCGGATCATTCCTCCGGCGGTTCCGCTCCCGTGGTGTCCCCGGAACGCCGGGAAGCATTCACGGAGAGTTTGATCCTGGCTCAGGACGAACGCTGGCGGCGTGCTTAACACATGCAAGTCGAACGATGAAGCCCCTCGGGGCGGATTAGTGGCGAACGGGTGAGTAACACGTGGGCAATCTGCCCTGCACTTCGGGACAAGCCCTGGAAACGGGGTCTAATACCGGATACCCGTTTCCGCAGGCATCTGCGGAAACGGAAAGCTCCGGCGGTGCAGGATGAGCCCGCGGCCTATCAGCTGGTTGGTGAGGTAACGGCTCACCAAGGCGACGACGGGTAGCCGGCCTGAGAGGGCGACCGGCCACACTGGGACTGAGACACGGCCCAGACTCCTACGGGAGGCAGCAGTGGGGAATATTGCACAATGGGCGCAAGCCTGATGCAGCGACGCCGCGTGAGGGACGACGGCCTTCGGGTTGTAAACCTCTTTCAGCAGGGAAGAAGCGCAAGTGACGGTACCTGCAGAAGAAGCGCCGGCTAACTACGTGCCAGCAGCCGCGGTAATACGTAGGGCGCGAGCGTTGTCCGGAATTATTGGGCGTAAAGAGCTCGTAGGCGGCCTGTCGCGTCAATTGTGAAAGCCCGGGGCTCAACCCCGGGTCTGCAGTCGATACGGGCAGGCTAGAGTTCGGTAGGGGAGATCGGAATTCCTGGTGTAGCGGTGAAATGCGCAGATATCAGGAGGAACACCGGTGGCGAAGGCGGATCTCTGGGCCGACACTGACGCTGAGGAGCGAAAGCGTGGGGAGCGAACAGGATTAGATACCCTGGTAGTCCACGCCGTAAACGGTGGGCACTAGGTGTGGGCGACATTCCACGTCGTCCGCGCCGCAGCTAACGCATTAAGTGCCCCGCCTGGGGAGTACGGCCGCAAGGCTAAAACTCAAAGGAATTGACGGGGGCCCGCACAAGCAGCGGAGCATGTGGCTTAATTCGACGCAACGCGAAGAACCTTACCAAGGCTTGACATACACCGGAAACACCTGGAGACAGGTGCCCCCTTGTGGTCGGTGTACAGGTGGTGCATGGCTGTCGTCAGCTCGTGTCGTGAGATGTTGGGTTAAGTCCCGCAACGAGCGCAACCCTTGTCCCGTGTTGCCAGCACGTCCCTTCGGGGGTGGTGGGGACTCACGGGAGACCGCCGGGGTCAACTCGGAGGAAGGTGGGGACGACGTCAAGTCATCATGCCCCTTATGTCTTGGGCTGCACACGTGCTACAATGGCCGGTACAATGAGCTGCGATACCGCGAGGTGGAGCGAATCTCAAAAAGCCGGTCTCAGTTCGGATTGGGGTCTGCAACTCGACCCCATGAAGTCGGAGTTGCTAGTAATCGCAGATCAGCATCGCTGCGGTGAATACGTTCCCGGGCCTTGTACACACCGCCCGTCACGTCACGAAAGTCGGTAACACCCGAAGCCGGTGGCCCAACCCCTTGCGGGAGGGAGCCGTCGAAGGTGGGACTGGCGATTGGGACGAAGTCGTAACAAGGTAGCCGTACCGGAAGGTGCGGCTGGATCACCTCCTTTCTAAGGAGCACTTCTCACCGGCCTCCGGGCCGGTCAGGGGCCAGTACACCGGCGTACGTCCGGTGCTGGTTGCTCATGGGTGGAACGTTGATTAGTCGGTCCGGATCTCGGGCCGGTGGCTGCCAGTACTGTCCTTCGGGGCGTGGAACGCATGATCACCGGACGGGGCCGGGACGGGCACGCTGTTGGGTGTCTGAGGGAACGAACCCTCAGTTGCCGGCCCCGGTGTACTCACTGGATCTCCAGTGGGGTGACGGGTGGTTGGTCGTTGTTTGAGAACTGCACAGTGGACGCGAGCATCTGTGGCCAAGTTTTTAAGGGCGCACGGTGGATGCCTTGGCACCAGGAACCGATGAAGGACGTGGGAGGCCACGATAGTCCCCGGGGAGCCGTCAACCAGGCTGTGATCCGGGGGTTTCCGAATGGGGAAACCCGGCAGTCGTCATGGGCTGTCACCCTTGCCTGAACACATAGGGCAAGCGGAGGGAACGCGGGGAAGTGAAACATCTCAGTACCCGCAGGAAGAGAAAACAACCGTGATTCCGGGAGTAGTGGCGAGCGAAACCGGACGAGGCCAAACCGTATGCGTGTGAGACCCGGCAGGGGTTGCGCATACGGGGTTGTGGGATCTCTCTTCTGTTGTCTGCCGGCAACAGGACGAGTCAGAAACCGCTGAGGTAGACGAAGGACATGCGAAAGGTCCGGCGCAGAGGGTAAGACCCCCGTAGTCGAAACGTCAGCGGCTCGTTGGAGAGACACCCAAGTAGCACGGGGCCCGAGAAATCCCGTGTGAATCCGGCGGGACCACCCGCCAAGCCTAAATATTCCCTGGTGACCGATAGCGGACAGTACCGTGAGGGAATGGTGAAAAGTACCGCGGGAGCGGAGTGAAATAGTACCTGAAACCGTGTGCCTACAAGCCGTGGGAGCGTCGCATGCAGGCTTGCCTGCATGTCGTGACTGCGTGCCTTTTGAAGAATGAGCCTGCGAGTTTGCGGTGTGTTGCGAGGTTAACCCGGGTGGGGAAGCCGTAGCGAAAGCGAGTCCGAACAGGGCGCTTCAGTAGCACGCTCAAGACCCGAAGCGGAGTGATCTAGCCATGGGCAGGTTGAAGCGGAGGTAAGACTTCGTGGAGGACCGAACCCACCAGGGTTGAAAACCTGGGGGATGACCTGTGGTTAGGGGTGAAAGGCCAATCAAACTCCGTGATAGCTGGTTCTCCCCGAAATGCATTTAGGTGCAGCGTCGCGTGTTTCTTGCCGGAGGTAGAGCACTGGATAGGCGATGGGCCCTACCGGGTTACTGACCTTAGCCAAACTCCGAATGCCGGTAAGTGAGAGCGCGGCAGTGAGACCGTGGGGGATAAGCTCCATGGTCGAGAGGGAAACAGCCCAGAGCATCGACTAAGGCCCCCAAGCGTACGCTAAGTGGGAAAGGATGTGGAGTCGCACAGACAACCAGGAGGTTGGCTTAGAAGCAGCCATCCTTGAAAGAGTGCGTAATAGCTCACTGGTCTAGTGATTCCGCGCCGACAATGTAGCGGGGCTCAAGCGTACCGCCGAAGTCGTGTCATTGCGATATCAACCCCCAACGGGGATCGTGATGGGTAGGGGAGCGTCGTGTGCCGGGTGAAGCAGCCGCGGAAGCGAGTTGTGGACGGTTCACGAGTGAGAATGCAGGCATGAGTAGCGATACACACGTGAGAAACGTGTGCGCCGATTGACCAAGGGTTCCTGGGTCAAGCTGATCTGCCCAGGGTAAGTCGGGACCTAAGGCGAGGCCGACAGGCGTAGTCGATGGACAACCGGTTGATATTCCGGTACCCGCTGTGAAGCGCAAGACATCGAACCAGGCGATGCTAAGTCCGTGAAGCCGCCCCGATCTCTTCGGAGTTGAGGGGAGTGGTGGAGCCGACGGACCAGACCTGCAGTAGGTGAGTGATGGGGTGACGCAGGAAGGCAGTCCAGCCCGGGCGGTGGTTGTCCCGGGGTAAGGGTGTAGCCCGAGTGGTAGGCAAATCCGCCACTCATCCAGGGTGAGACCCGATGCCGAGCCGATTGTGGCGAAGTGGATGATCCTATGCTGTCGAGAAAAGCCTCTAGCGAGTTTCATGGCGGCCCGTACCCTAAACCGACTCAGGTGGTCAGGTAGAGAATACCGAGGCGTTCGGGTGAACTATGGTTAAGGAACTCGGCAAAATGCCCCCGTAACTTCGGGAGAAGGGGGCCATCGCCGGTGAGGGAACGTGCTTCCTGAGCTGGGGGTGGCCGCAGAGACCAGCGAGAAGCGACTGTTTACTAAAAACACAGGTCCGTGCGAAGCCGTAAGGCGAGGTATACGGACTGACGCCTGCCCGGTGCTGGAACGTTAAGGGGACCGGTCAGCTCCATTTCGGTGGGGCGAAGCTGAGAACTTAAGCGCCAGTAAACGGCGGTGGTAACTATAACCATCCTAAGGTAGCGAAATTCCTTGTCGGGTAAGTTCCGACCTGCACGAATGGCGTAACGACTTCTCGACTGTCTCAACCATAGGCCCGGTGAAATTGCACTACGAGTAAAGATGCTCGTTTCGCGCAGCAGGACGGAAAGACCCCGGGACCTTTACTACAGTTTGATATTGGTGTTCGGTTCGGCTTGTGTAGGATAGCTGGGAGACTGTGAGCCCGCCACGCCAGTGGTGGGGGAGTCGTCGTTGAAATACCAGTCTGGTCGTGCTGGATGTCTAACCTGGGTCCGTGATCCGGATCAGGGACAGTGTCTGATGGGTAGTTTAACTGGGGCGGTTGCCTCCTAAAGAGTAACGGAGGCGCCCAAAGGTTCCCTCAGCCTGGTTGGCAATCAGGTGGTGAGTGTAAGTGCACAAGGGAGCTTGACTGTGAGACCGACGGGTCGAGCAGGGACGAAAGTCGGGACTAGTGATCCGGCGGTGGCTTGTGGAAGCGCCGTCGCTCAACGGATAAAAGGTACCCCGGGGATAACAGGCTGATCTTCCCCAAGAGTCCATATCGACGGGATGGTTTGGCACCTCGATGTCGGCTCGTCGCATCCTGGGGCTGGAGTCGGTCCCAAGGGTTGGGCTGTTCGCCCATTAAAGCGGTACGCGAGCTGGGTTTAGAACGTCGTGAGACAGTTCGGTCCCTATCCGCTGCGCGCGCAGGAGTCTTGAGAAGGGCTGTCCCTAGTACGAGAGGACCGGGACGGACGAACCTCTGGTGTGCCAGTTGTCCTGCCAAGGGCATGGCTGGTTGGCTACGTTCGGGAGGGATAACCGCTGAAAGCATCTAAGCGGGAAGCCTGCTTCGAGATGAGGGCTCCCACCCACTTGATGGGGTAAGGCTCCCAGTAGACGACTGGGTTGATAGGCCGGATATGGAAGCGCCGTAAGGTGTGGAGTTGACCGGTACTAATAGGCCGAGGGCTTGTCCTCAGTTGCTCGCGTCCACTGTGTTGGTTCTGAAACCACGAACGACCCCATGCCGGGCCACGGCGTGGTGCGGTTGAGTGTTTCATAGTGTTTCGGTGGTCATAGCGTAGGGGAAACGCCCGGTTACATTCCGAACCCGGAAGCTAAGCCTTATAGCGCCGATGGTACTGCAGGGGGGACCCTGTGGGAGAGTAGGACGCCGCCGAACAAATTGTGGGAGAGCCCCGCACCGATATGGTGCGGGGCTTTCTGTATTTAGGGTCGAGGGCATGCACTATGACCTGGTCATTTTTGACAACGACGGTGTCCTCGTCGACAGCGAGCCCATTTCCAACCGGCTGTTGGCCGGCTATCTCACCGAGCTCGGGCATCCGACGTCGTACGAGGACTCCCTCCATGACTACATGGGAGCCGCCATGCACCGGGTGCACGACCTGGTGGAGCAGAGGACCGGGCAGCGGTTGCCGACCGACTTCGACGACGTGTTCCACACCCGTGTCTTCGCCGCGTTCGAGCGGGAGTTGAAGCCGGTCACCGGTGCCGTGGAGGTACTGGAGCGGCTGGACGCCGACGGTGTGCCGTACTGCGTGGCCTCGTCCGGGAGCCATGAGCGGATCCGGGTGGGACACCGCACGACCGGGCTGGACCGGTGGTTCGACGACGAGCGGATCTTCAGCTCGCAGGATGTGGGACGGGGCAAGCCGGCGCCGGACCTCTTCCTGTACGCCGCCGAGCGGATGGGTGTCGCACCGGAGAGGTGTGTCGTGGTCGAGGACAGCCCTCTTGGCGTACAGGCCGCGGTCGCGGCCGGGATGGACGTGTACGGGTTCGCCTCGATGACACCGGCCGAGAAGCTCAACGGGGCCACCCGACTCTTCACCGACATGCGGGAGTTGGCGGAACTGCTCCGCTGAGACCGGGCGGAATTCATCTCTGGCCGGATCTACCCACCAGTACACCGGGGCCCTACGCTCGCCGCCATGACTGATGTGCTGCGGCGCGGCAGGGCCTCGTTGGCGTTCGGTTTCCTCGTGCAGGGCGTCGCCTTCGCTCTGCTCGTGACGCGGATTCCGGCCATCCAGAACAGGTACGGGGTCTCCGACGCGTTGCTGCCGGTTTTCCTCGCCGCGGTGCCCGTCCTGGCCGGTATCGGGAGTGTGACGACGGAGCGGCTGGTGCGGCGGGTGCCGGCGAGCCGGGTGCTGCGGTGGTCGCAGCCGGTCGTGCTGCTGGCGCTGCTCGGGGTCGGGGCCGGGGAGCGACTGGCCGGGCTGGCCGTGTCGCTGGCCGTGTTCGGGCTGGCGGTGGGGGCGTTGGACGCCTCGATGAACATGCTGGGGGTGAGTCTGCAGCGGGCGTACGGGCGCAGCATCATGCTGAGTTTCCATGCCGCCTACAGTCTGGGCGGGATCGCCGGGGCGTCGCTCGCATGGGTGGGGGCGCACGGGCAGTGGGCGCTGTGGGTGTCGTATCTGCCGGTCGTGCTGGTGCTGATGCCGGCGGTGTTGGCCGGGAGCCGGTGGTACGTCGACGGTGAGGGCGGCGGGCCCGACGGGGGAGGCGGGCCCGACACGCCCGTGACGGAGGCGGTGGGGAAGGCCGGGGGCGCGGGCGGGGCTGTCACCTTCAAGCTGCTGTTGCCGCTGTGTGTGGTGATGACGGCGGCGTACATCGGGGACTCGACGGTCTCGAACTGGAGCGCGAAGTACCTCCAGGACGTGCTGGGGAGTTCGGAGCAGCTGGCGACCGTTCCGTACAACGTCTACATGGTCACCACGCTGTTGGGGCGGACGCTCGGCGACTTCGGGGTGCGCCGGTTCGGGGCCGTGGTGGTGGTGCGGGTGGGGGCGCTGGTGGCGGCGGCGGGGTTCGCCGTGGTGGCCGGGGCGCCCGGGGCGTGGGCGGGGATGCTGGGGTTCACACTGCTGGGGCTGGGGCTCTGTGTGCTGGTGCCGCAGACCTTCGCGGCGGCGGGGCGGCGTGCTTTCGTGCTGGGCGGCCCGGAGGCTTCGGACGCGGCCGTGGCACGCCTCAACGTCTTCAATTACGTGGGGTTCCTGATCGGTTCCCCGTTGGTCGGGGCGCTCGGGGATGCCTGGAGTTATCGCGGGGCGATGCTGGTGCCGATGGTGTTGGTGCTGGTGACATTGGTGTACGCCAGGTCGTTCGCGCCCGAATCCGACCGGTACGGTGGCGGGCATGAGCGGCCGCACACAGCTGATGTGGGACGAGGCAGTAACGGGCTATGACTTCGGCCGGGACCATCCGATGGACCCGGTGCGGCTCGCGCTGACCCGGAGCCTGGTGGGCGCGTTCGGGCTGGACCGCGAGGTGGCGGTGGTCGCCGCGAAGACGGCCGGGGACTCGACGCTGCGGCTGGTGCACCGCGAGGACTACATCCGCGCGGTGCGGGCGGCCTCGGCGGATCCGGCGGCGGCGGACCCGTCGTACGGGCTGGGGACGACGGACGATCCCGCCTTCACCGGGATGCACGAGGTGTCGGCGCTGATCGCGGGGCAGTCGGTGGGCGCGGCGGAGGCGGTGTGGCGCGGGGACGCGCTGCACGCGGTGAACTTCGCCGGCGGACTGCACCACGCGATGCCGGGGGCTGCCTCGGGTTTCTGCGTGTACAACGACGCCGCGCTGGCCATCGCCCGGCTGCTGGAGCTGGGGGCCGAGCGGGTCGCGTACGTGGACGTGGACGTGCATCACGGGGACGGCGTGCAGGCGGCGTTCTGGGAGGACCCGCGGGTGCTGACGGTGTCGTTGCACGAGCATCCCCGGACGTTGTTCCCGCAGACCGGATGGCCGGAGGAGACGGGGGCGGAGAGCGCGGAGGGCAGCGCGGTCAATGTGGCCCTGCCGGCCGGGACCGGGGACGCGGGATGGTTGCGGGCGTTCCACGCCGTGGTGCCGGAGCTGCTCGCGGACTTCCGGCCGCAGGTGCTGGTGACCCAGCACGGCGCCGACACGCACTTCGAGGATCCGCTGGCGCATCTGGCGGTGTCGTTGGACGCGCAGCGCGCGGTGCAGGCGGCGTGCCACGAGCTGGCGCACGAGCACTCCGACGGGCGCTGGGTGGCTCTGGGCGGCGGCGGGTACGCGGTGGTGGAGGTCGTGCCGCGGTCCTGGACCCATCTGGTGGCGATCGCGGCCGAGCGGCCGGTGGACCCGGCGACGGTGATCCCCGAGAGCTGGCGGCAGGAGGTGTACGCCCGGACCCGGCAACTGGGTCCGGTGCGGATGACCGACGGCCGGTGGCCGGTGTCCTGGGCGTCCTGGGAGGCAGGCTACGACCCGGCGGACCGGCTGGACCAGGCGGTGCTGGCGACCCGCCGAGCGGTGTTCCCGCTGCGGGGGCTGCTGGCGTGAACGGGCCGGAGCCGGGCTCCGCGGCCTGTCCTCCGCAGCGGGTCAGGCTCGGGGCTCTTACTCCAACCGTGCGGTGTTTCCCGTTTCCCGGGGCGCCCGGGCTCCGGGCCGCGCACCATCGCTCCCGTGCCGACCCCCACTGGCCCCACTGACTCCGCCGACCGCGTCGGTCTGCGCGCGCATCTGCTGGCCGTCCGGCTGGCCGGGATCGTGGCCACCACGCGGGAGGAGAGCCTGCGCAGTTACCGGCTCTTCGCCGCCCGGGATCCACGCCTGCTGATCGGCCTGGACCCGGAACGGGCGTGGAGCCAGCGGGAATTGATCGAGTTGATGGCGGACAGGTGTGGTGTTTCGGCCGATCCTCGCCAGGTTTCCGGGCATGATGTGATCGACCCGGAGCGGACCCTGGCGGCCCTGGACGCCTGTGCGGAGCGTCTCGCGGTCGCCGCCCGAAGGGGTGTGCCCGTGCTGCTCGGCACCGGCCACCCGCACCGGCTCCTCGGTTTCTACGCCGCGCTGGCAGACGCCCTGTCGGCGGCGGGATGTGACGTCCTCACCCCGGCGCGGGGTCGCTCTGTCGACATAACGACCCGGTTCGGTCTACGCACGCACCGCCTCGACTACGTCCGGGGAGTCGCGCTCGTCAGGGGCGCGGATCCCGAACGCCCCGGTGGTGAGCCCGGCGCACACACGCACTCCCCGCTCCCGGTCCGGACCGCGCTCGCCGGCGCCGCCGAGGCCGGCGGGCCGCTTCCCGGGCTGGTGATCGGAGACCACGGATGGGCCTGCGGGGCAGGTCAGCTGGGGTTCGAGGCCGTCGCGCTGGCCGATGTGAACGACCCCGCCCCGTTCGTGGGGGAGGCCGAGGGGTGCCTGTCGGTGGTGGTTCCACTTGATGACGGCGCGCGGTCCGATCACTATGCGCCGCTGATCCGCTACGTACTCAATCGGGCCTGTCTGTCACAGTAGGCCGCCGATGGGTACACCTCTTCCCCACTCGCATCACCCGCCCCTACATTGGGGAGTGAGCACGCAACGACGAAGAGTCACCGGAAGGGGAAGCCGGTGGCCGTCGAGTGCGGAAGGTTCAGGTGTGTCATGGCTGCAGCTGGCGAAAGGCCTCTGAACGAGGTTCAGTTCCTTACCGTGGCGGAGGTCGCCTCGGTGATGCGAGTGTCGAAGATGACCGTGTACCGGCTGGTGCACAGTGGTCATCTGCCCGCGATCCGGGTGGGGCGGTCCTTCCGCGTCCCGGAGCAAGCGGTTCACGAGTACCTCCGCGAGAGCTACGTGGGGGTGGACACGGCCTGACGGCGGACCGGGGAGGACCCGTACCGGACACTCGCGGGCCTCCCCGATCTCCTCGATTACGACCTCAGCGCTCGGGCGGGTAGGCTGGCCCCTCGTAGGTCGTGTGGGCCCATGGCGCCCAAACACCGAGTGATGAGAAGTGAGCGAGGGTAGTCGTGGGCTCTGTTATCAAGAAGCGGCGCAAGCGGATGGCCAAGAAGAAGCACCGCAAGCTGCTCAAGCGCACGCGCGTTCAGCGTCGCAACAAGAAGTAAGCGACGTCGCGGAAGCGTGTCCAGTGGCCCCCCACCGATGAGGTGGGGGGCCACTGTCTTTACGTCTGGCCGGGTTTGTTCGCCCCTCCCCGGTCGTCGTCACTTCAAGTACCGGGCGGGCACCGCAGAGCGACCGTGACCCGTTAGGTTGGCGGGCAGGACGTAGGCAAGAGGAAGGCACTGGTCTTGGGAAAGGTCGTGCTCGTGACGGGAGTGGCCCGCCCTTTGGGAGGCCGTTTCGTCCGACGGATCCAGCGTGACCCGGATGTGGAACGGGTCGTCGCCGTGGACGCGGTCCGGCCCGCGCACCCCCTGGGTGACGCCGACTTCGTCCAGACCGACATCCGGCAGCCCACCGTCGCGCGCGTGCTCGCGGAGGCCGGGGCCGACACCGTCGTGCACCTGGACGTGACGGGCACGCCGCGCGGCGGCGGCAGCAGCCGGACGGCGCTCAAGGAGACCAACGTCATCGGCACCATGCAGCTGCTCGGTGCCTGCCAGAAGTCCCCGCGCGTCGAACGTCTGGTGGTGAAGTCCAGTACGAACGTCTACGGCTCCGCGCCCCGCGACCCGGCGGTCTTCACCGAGACGACCTCGCCCAAGTCCCTGCCCGGCGGCGGGTTCGCGAAGGACGCGGTCGAGGTCGAGGGCTATGTGCGCGGCTTCGCGCGCCGCCGCCCGGATGTCGCCGTGTGCGTGCTCAGGTTCGCCAACATCCTGGGCCCCGCCGCGGACAGTCCGCTCGCCTCGTACCTCTCGCTGCCGGTCCTGCCGACCGTGTTCGGCTACGACCCGCGGCTGCAGTTCGTGCACGAGGACGATGTGCTCGAAGTGCTGCGCCTGGCCGCGCGTGAGCCCCGGCGGGGCACGCTCAACAGCGGCACCTTCAACATCGCCGGCGACGGTGTCCTGCTGCTGTCCCAGTGCGCGCGGCGGCTCGGCCGGCCCATCGTGCCGCTGCTGCTCCCGGCGGTCACCTGGGCGGGCTCGCTGGTGCGTACGCTGGGGATGTCGGACTTCTCGCCGGAACAGATCCGGCTGCTCACACACGGCCGGGTGGTGGCGACGGACCAGATGCGCGAGACACTGGGCTTCACACCGAAGCACACGACTGCAGAAACGTTCACGGACTTCGTGCGCAGCCGTGGCCCCGGACTGCTTCCGCCGGAGGTCCTCGCGAGGACCGTCGACCGGATCGCCGCACTGCCCCTGCCGGGCAGCGGTCACCCCCCGAAGCAGAGCGCCAACTGAGGAGCGCAGCAACGATGGCGGACGCCAAGGTCATTCCGTTCGACGACGACCGTTCCCGCGGGGGTGCGGGGGGCACGGGCGGTGCGGGGGGCGCTGCGCCGCGCCCGTCGCGCCGCCGTGGCGCGGGCAGCCGACGCAAGGGCGCCGGGGCCGCCTCGATGGGTGAGGTCCAGTCCCTGCCGGGCCGGGCGTCCGCGAAGGACGACGCTCCGGCGCCCGGCGGGCACCGTGAACCCCGGGCGCAACGGCCCCGGGAGCCGGTCACCGACGGCGGTGACGCAGGCGGCGGCGCACGCCCGGAGACAGACGGCGAAGGCGGCCTGGACCGGCGTGTCGCCAGTGGCCTGGCCTTCCTGCGCCGCCGGCTCACGGGGGACTACGCGGTCGACGACTTCGGCTACGACGAGGAGCTCACCGACCAGGTCCTGATGTCGCTGCTGCGCCCGGTGTACGAGAAGTACTTCCGGGTCGAGGTGAAGGGCATCGAGAACATCCCCTCGGAGGGCGGCGCCCTGATCGTCGCCAACCACTCCGGGACGTTGCCGATGGACGGTCTGATGATGCAGGTCGCCGTCCACGACAACCACCCGGCCGACCGGCATCTGCGGCTGCTCGCGGCGGACCTGGTGTTCATGCTGCCGGTGGTCAACGAACTCGCCCGCAAGCTCGGCCACACCCTGGCCTGTGCCGAGGACGCGGCACGACTGCTGGAGCAGGGGGAGCTGGTCGGGGTGATGCCGGAGGGCTTCAAGGGCCTCGGCAAGCCCTTCGCCGACCGCTACAAGCTCCAGCGCTTCGGACGCGGCGGTTTCGTGTCCACGGCGCTGCGCGCGCGGACGCCGATCATCCCGTGCTCGATCGTCGGGGCGGAGGAGATCTACCCGATGATCGGCAACGGCCGGACCGTCGCCCGGCTGCTCGGCCTTCCGTACTTCCCGCTGACGCCGACCTTCCCGTGGCTCGGCCCGCTCGGCGCGATCCCGCTGCCGACGAAGTGGACGATCCAGTTCGGCGAGCCGATCCACACGGAGAACTATCCGCCGGAGGCGGCCGAGGACCCGATGCTGATGTTCAACCTGACCGACCAGGTCCGGGAGCAGATCCAGCACACCCTCTACAAGCTGCTGGTCCAGCGGAGGTCGGTGTTCTTCTAGAGCACGGACGGACATGCGTACGCGGCCGGGGTGCCCCTTGTCGCAAGGGGCACCCCGGCCACGTACGGCCTTACCGCTCGGTCCGTTCCAGCTCGCTCCGGTCGGCTCCGGTCCGCTCTAGTCGACGGACTCGCTGTCGATGCCCAACCCCGGGAGCAGGCCCGGCAGGAGGGGCGGGAGGGTGACGTCGGGCCGGGCGGGCGCGGTGGTGCCGCCGGCGGACGGCGGTGGGGTGCTGGCGCCGGTCTCCTTCGGCGGGTCGAGCAGCCCGCCGTCGTTGCCGCCGAGCAGGCTGTCGCTCTCGTCCCCGGAGCCGGCGGACCGGCTGGGGGCGCTGCTGCTGGTGGTGCTGTCCCGGTCCGGGCTGTCGGTGCCGGTGTCAGTGCCGGGCGCCGGGGAGCGGTCGGCACCGGACGGGGCGCCGGGGGTGGCCCCGGAGCCGTCCTGCGGCTCGCCGTTGTCGCCGCTGTCCCGGGCCGGTGACTCGGGGAGCAGGGACTGCAGCGGGGCGACGTCCTCGTCTATGGCGTCGAACACCGACGACACCTGCTCGCTGACGTCCCCGAGCTGCGCGGGCAGCCTGTCGCGCAGGGAGCCCCAGGTCTGCCGGTGCGAGTGGGAGAAGGAGGAGAGGGCCTGCATGGGACCCAGGGAGTCCGGAGCGAGGCGGTACGCCTCGCGCAGCAGCCGATGGCCCTCGGACGCGTCGTGCCGCATGCCGGACAGGGCGCGGCGGATCTCGCCGACCGATTCGTGGTCGAGGGAGCCGCTGCGTTCGCGCTCCATCAGCCGGCGGGCCTCACTGAGGCGGGTGGAGGCGTGGTCGAGGAGGACGCGGCCGCGCTCGTCGTTGCCGTCGGCCAGGCCGAGCTTGACGTCCTCTATGCCGCGCTTGAGGCCGTAGAGCGAGTCACCGGGCAGGGCGTCGGAGCTGGCGGCGGAGACTCCGCCGAGGGCGCCGGCGGCCACGGTGAGGCCGAGCCCGCCCGCGGTGAGCCCCTTGGCCAGTCGTGAGCGCGGTCTGAGCTTCCCCAGGGGGGTCGCCCGGTGAGTGCCCCGGGCGCGGCGTGAACGCTGTTCGGGCGCGAACGCATCCGCTGCCTCGCCCGCGGCGGTGCCTTCCTGGAGCATGGCCTCGAAGGCGGCCACCATCCGGGCCCGCTGGACGACCTTCACCTCGGGGTCCAGCTCCGGTTTGGGCAGCGCGCCGAGACCGGCGGCGAGCGTGAGCAGCCGCCCCTGTTCCGTCTCCGCGGCGGCCGGTCCCGGCGCCGGTCCTTCGGGCTGGTCGGCCGCTGTGACCCGGTCGGACTGCTCCTCCACGGCCTGGGCGAAGGCGTTCGCCCGCCGGTGTGCCGATACCTTCGCGATCACTGGCGGCACCTCCTCTCGTCATGACGATCGACTCCCCAGGGGGTCCTGAGGGTTCCGTTCCCCGACCTTGTCCACACGATCGGGTGATCGGAGTCGGTGGGGAGTGACCACAGGGAGCCTGTATCCCGCACAACGAGCGGCGCGGTACTTGGGTTACGCGCGCCGGAGGATCGGTTGAGGGAGTCAACGGAGTCTCACTGAAGGTGAGTTGGCTGTCACAGAAGGTGTGTCGTCGGTGCGGGACCGTTTCGCTCAGCGGGTGTCCTCCGGGAGGAGCCGGGCGAGGGTGCGGACGGCCCGGTACTGGAGGGTCTTGATCGCCCCCTCGTTCTTGCCCATCACACGGGCGGTCTCCGCGACGGAGAGGCCCTGGAGAAATCGGAGCGTGACGCATTCGCGCTGTTGGGGGTTGAGTCGTCGTACGGCATCGAGGAGGGCGGCGTTGGAGAGGTACTCGAGGACGGAGTCCTCCGGGGAGCGTTCGACCTCGTTGGCGTCGAGCATCTCCCCGGTGGTGATCTCGAGGCGGAAGCGGCTGGACTTGAAGTGGTCGGCGACCAGGTTGCGGGCGATGGTGACGAGCCAGGCGCCGAAGTCGCGCCCCTGCCAGGTGAAGGTGCCGATGCGGCGGAGCGCCCGCAGGAAGGTCTCGCTGGTGAGGTCCTCGGCGGTCGCCTTGTTGCTCACCCGGTAGTAGATGTAGCGGTACACGGTGTCGCTGTACTGGTCGTAGAGCCGTCCGAAGGCCTCGGCCTCGCCGGCCTGGGCGCGCTCCACGAGGTCCATCATCCGGGCGCTGTCACTGTCCGCGGCGGGACGGCGTGCGGTGGTCGAGCCCGAGGAGCGCCCGCGCCTGGCCGCCGTGGCGCTGTCGTCGGCGAGGGCGTAGCTGGGGCCGACGGGTGGGTCGGCGAGGGCGTAGCAGGGGCCGACGGTGGCGGTGGCGAAAGCGGGGACGGCGTACGCGGTGGGGACGAAGCCGCGCAACAACTCCCGGGCCGTGACGACTGCGGTGCGCAGTGCGGTCAGGCCCGAGTCGTCAACCCCGACGTGTGGGTACACGGGACTCCCAGAGGCAGAGCTTCCATCACGTGCAGTACGGGCTGTTCACCCGTCGTAGCGACGGAGGGGTACCCGAATGCGTCTGAGGAGAATAACGCTTCGTGCAGGCACTGCTACACCGAGTTGCTCAAATCATCGGTTACGTCGTTTCCGTGGCCTGTTGACACACATTCAAGCAACCGATGTTGACCGAATATTGACCGAAAAGCTTCGCTTCCCGGTTCGGTACGGGGCATGTTGTGGCCGTGTGCAGCCAAGAGGACTGGACAGCGGGGTTGCGGGGTACAGCGGTTGGATTGGCCGGGTTGCGGGCGGGGCGCCACTTTTGTTCCCCACTGATCAGGCCTGCGGCCGTACGGGTGTCCGTCGCCGCCGAGTTGACCGGTCGCCCGGTGTGTGCGGGAGCGCCGCCGGGCTCGGGGCCGTCAGGTTCAGGGCCGTCAGGCTCGGCGTGGCCGGGTTCAGCGCATCCGGGTTCAGCGCCGGCGGCGGTGCATCGCGATGGCCGCCGCCGTGCCGCCGGCCACCGCGCCCACCCCCGCGGCCGCCGGGATGCCGACCTTCGCCGCCTTGCGGCCCGTCCGGTAGTCGCGCAGGCGCCAGTCCATCGCGCGGGCGTGCTTGCGCAGCTTGGAGTCCGGGTTGATCGCGTACGGGTGCCCGACCAGCGAGAGCATCGGGATGTCGTTGTGCGAGTCGCTGTACGCGGCGCAGTGGTCCAGGGCCAGGTTCTCCGCCGCGGCCAGCGCGCGTACGGCCTCCGCCTTCGCCGGACCGTGCAGCGGCTCGCCCACGAGTTTGCCGGTGTACACGCCGCCGATGGACTCGGCCACCGTCCCCAGCGCCCCGGTCAGGCCCAGGCGCCGCGCGATCACCTGGGCGATCTCCACCGGCGCCGCCGTGACCAGCCACACCCGCTGCCCGGCGTCCAGGTGCGCCTGGGCCAGTGCCCGCGTACCCGGCCAGATCCGCCCGGCCATGTACTCGTCGTAGATCTCCTCGCCGATGGACTTCAGCTCGGAGACCCGGTGGCCCTTGACGATGGAGAGCGCCGAGTCGCGTGCGTCCTGCATGTGCTCGGGGTCCTCGACGCCGGCCAGCCGGAACCACGTCTGCTGCCACGCGAACCGGGCGAGGTCGCGCGTCTCGAAGAACTTCCGCTTGTACAGGCCCCGCCCGAAGTGGAACAGGGCCGCGCCCTGCATCACCGTGTTGTCCAGGTCGAAGAACGCGGCGGCCCGGTCGTCGCCGTGCACCGGGAACTCCGGTTCGCGGGCGGAAATTTCCTGAGTGGATTTGCGGGCAGCCTCCGCCGAGGCCTCGCCTGCCAACACGCTCCGCGCCGTGGCGGAGCGCCTACGGGGGGTGAGCCATCCGAGAGCGGCCATGGCGTTGAGCATAGCCATTCCGGTCGGCGATTCCGGACCCGAGAGGTTTGAACACCGTGAACTCTGCACGTCCGTGTCGTTAAAGCACCCCTCCCGGCGGACGGGACCGGCTCGGCCCGGGGCCCGGGGTCCCCCGGGCCCCGGGGCGCGGGCCTCGTCCGGCACTCAGCGTCACAGTGGCCGCAGAGGGGTTCCCCCGCACCGCCGCAGGGCGAGAATGGCTGACATGAGTCCGCTCTTTCGCCGCAAAGCCCCGCAGGATCGTCTCGTCACCCTCGTCCGTAAGCCCGGCTGTCACCTGTGCGACGACGCGCAGGTCGTGGTGGAGAAGGTGTGCGGTGATCTCGGGGTCGCGTGGGAAGGCAAGGACATCACCGAGGACCCGGAACTGCATGAGCGGTACTGGGAGCAGATCCCCGTGGTTCTCGTCGACGGCCGCCAGCACACGTTCTGGCGCGTCGACGAGGGCCGCCTCCGTAAAGCCCTGACCGGCTGACCGGCCGCCCGGCCGGGAGTGGCCAGAACCACTGATCCGCAACTGACCAACCAGTCCAAAGCGGCGGAAAAGTCGCTTAGAATCGATGGCAGCTTGGTCTCGGGGGCGGGATACACAGAGGAGGGTGTGCTGTTTTGCCCCCAGAACAAAGGGAGCGATGGTGCCCGCGCGTCGGTTCCACACGGCTGCGCCGGGGACGCGTGACCCCGGTCACGTTGGGTGGGCAAATCGGACACCATCTTTGTGCACGCGTTCACAAAGACATAGCCTGCACTCGACCGGGCGGTCCGGGGACGTATGACCGCCTGCAGCCCCGCTCTACCCGCAGGAGCACCGTGGCAACTGGCCGATCTCACCGACCGGCGACCCGTAGCCGAGGGATTCCCGAGGCCACTGTCGCCAGGCTTCCGCTGTACCTCCGCGCCCTCACCGCGCTCTCCGAGCGCTCGGTGCCCACCGTCTCCTCCGAGGAGCTGGCGGCGGCCGCGGGCGTCAACTCCGCGAAGCTTCGTAAGGACTTCTCCTACCTGGGTTCCTACGGGACCCGGGGTGTGGGCTACGACGTCGAGTATCTCGTGTACCAGATCTCGCGTGAACTCGGCCTCACCCAGGACTGGCCGGTTGTGATCGTCGGCATCGGTAACCTCGGTGCCGCGCTCGCCAACTACGGCGGGTTCGCCTCCCGCGGTTTCCGGGTCGCCGCGCTCATAGACGCCGACCCCGCGATGGCCGGGAAGCCCGTCGCCGGCATCCCGGTGCAGCACACCGACCAGCTCGAGGGGATCATCCAGGGCGAGGGTGTGTCGATCGGCGTGATCGCGACCCCCGCCGGTGCCGCGCAGCAGGTCTGCGACCGGCTGGTGGCCGCCGGTGTCACCTCCATCCTGAACTTCGCGCCGACCGTGCTGACCGTCCCGGACGGTGTCGACGTGCGCAAGGTGGACCTCTCCATCGAGCTGCAGATCCTCGCCTTCCACGAGCAGCGCAAGGCCGGCGAGGTGGCCGCGGCCGGGGCCGTCGTCCCGCCTGTCGGCTCCGGTCCGGAGCCCGTCGCCGCGCGCCGGGCGTCCGCCGCCGGACAGGATGCCGCCACAGACCAGGGGCCCGACGGGGACGTACCCGCGGTGATGCCGACATGAGCCTTCTCGTCGTCGGACTGAGCCACCGCAGCGCGCCGGTCAGCGTGCTGGACCGGGCCTCGCTGAGCATGGACGCGCAGGTCAAGCTGTTGCAGGACACGGTCGCCGCCGAACCGGCCAGTGAGGCCGCGGTGCTCGCCACCTGCAACCGCATCGAGCTGTACGCCGACGTGGACAAGTTCCACGCCGGCGTCGCCGAGCTGTCCACGCTGCTGGCCCAGCACAGCGGGGTCGGCCTGGAGGAGCTCACGCCCTATCTCTACGTGCACTACGAGGACCGCGCCGTCCACCACATGTTCTCGGTGGCCTGCGGGCTGGACTCGATGGTGGTGGGCGAGGGGCAGGTCCTCGGCCAGATCAAGGACGCCCTGGCGCGTGCGCAGGAACTGCACACTGCCGGGCGGCTGATGAACGACGTGTTCCAGCAGTCGCTCCGGGTCGGCAAGCGCGCCCACACGGAGACCGGCATCGACCGCGCCGGGCAGTCCCTGGTGACCTTCGGCCTGGAGCAGCTGGCCGCCGGCTCGCCCGTCGACAGCTGGGCGCGGGGCAAGAAGGCCCTGGTCATCGGTGCCGGATCGATGTCCTCGCTGGCCGCAGCCACGCTCGCGCGGGCCGGTGTCGCCGAGATCGCGATCGCCAACCGCACCGCCGACCGCGCCGAGCGCCTCGTGCAGATCCTCACCGAGGCCGAGCACGCCGAGCACGCTGAGAACACTGAGCACGCCGAGAACACGGGTGTGTCCGCCCGCGCGGTACCGATGGGATCGGTGGCGGACGAACTGACACGTGCAGACATCGTCGTCTCCTGCACCGGCGCGACCGGCCTCGTCCTGACGGCCGACGCGATCGCCGCCGGTGTCGAGGGCCGCGTCGGACAGCAGCCGGAGACGGGACGCGCCGGAGTCACCGCGGCCGTCGGGGCCGCGGAGGCGTCGGCGCACGACGCGCGCAGGGCGCCGACCGCGCGGACGACGGCCCTGCCCCCCGCTCCCATGGCCGCCACCAGCACCGACGAGGACTGCCCGCTGGACCTGGCCTCCGTACCGTCCGGTTTCTCCGTGATGGGCGAGGCGGCCGTCGCCGGTATGGACGCGGCGACGCTGGAGCAGCACGCGGCCTGGGCCGCGAGCGGCGCCGTCGACCGCCGCCAGGGCGGCCGGCGCGGTGCGGGTCCCGAGGCGGACACCGAGCTGATCGGCGCGCTGGCCGCGACCGCGGCGAGCGCCGGCCGGATCCCCGAGCGGCGCCGTCCGGAGCCGGTGGCCGAGCCGCCGCGCCCGGAGCCCGTGCTCTTCCTGCTGGACCTCGCGATGCCGCGCGACGTCGACGCGGCCGCGCACCGCATCCCCGGGGTGCGGCTGGTCGACATCGAGGCGCTCGCGGAGGCGTCGGCGGACGCTCCGATGGCTGCCGATGTGGACCAGGTCCGGCGTATCGTTTCCGACGAGGTCGCGGCGTTCGGGGCGGCGCAGCGCGCCGCGCACATCACGCCGACCGTGGTCGCCCTGCGCACCATGGCCGCGGACGTGGTGGCCGGTGAGCTGGCCCGCCTGGAAGGGCGGCTGCCCGGCCTGGACGACAAGCACCGCGCGGAGATCACCCAGACCGTGCGGCGCGTGGTCGACAAGCTGCTGCACTCGCCGACCGTGCGGGTCAAACAGCTCGCGGCCGAACCCGGCGGCGCCGGTTACGCGGACGCGCTGCGCACCCTGTTCGACCTCGACCCGGAGACGGTGGCCTCCGTCTCCCGCGCCGGGGAAAGCACTGAGAAGAACGTGAAAACCGCGAAGTCCGCACAGAACGCGGGCGACGCAGAAAACCGAGGGCCGGCATGACTGAGAAGGCACTGAGGCTCGGGACCAGGCGGAGCAAGCTCGCCATGTCCCAGTCCGGGCAGGTGGCGGATGCCGTGAGCCAGGTGACCGGACGGCCTGTCGAGCTCGTTCCGATCACCACGTACGGCGACACGTCACGCGAGCATCTCGCGCAGATCGGCGGCACGGGCGTCTTCGTGGCCGCGCTGCGCGAGGCACTGGTGCGCGGCGAGGTGGACTTCGCGGTGCACTCGCTGAAGGACCTGCCGACCGCACCCCACGACGAGCTGGTCCTGGCCGCCGTACCGGAGCGCGAGGATCCGCGGGACGTGATCATCGCGCGGGACGCGCTCAAGTTCACCGACCTGCCGCGCGGCGCCCGTATCGGCACCGGTTCGGCGCGTCGCATGGCCCAGCTGAACGCGTACGCACGCGGCCACGGCATGGAGATCACGACCGTGCCGATCCGCGGCAACGTCGACACCCGGATCGGGTACGTCAAGAGTGGTGAGCTGGACGCCGTCGTGCTGGCCGCCGCCGGGATGAACCGGGTCGGACGCAGCGACGAGGTGACCGACTTCCTGTCGGTCGACACGGTTTTGCCCGCTCCCGGCCAGGGGGCCCTGGCGGTCGAATGCACCGTGCGCAACACGGAGCTGACCGCCGCGCTCGCCGAGCTGGACGACCCGCTCACCCGGGCCGCCGTGACGGCGGAGCGGTCACTGCTCGCTGCCCTGGAAGCCGGCTGCACCGCCCCTGTGGGGGCGCTGGCCGACTTGCTGGCGGACGGGCCGATTGTCAAGGAAATGCGCCTTCGGGGCGTCGTCGGCACGACCGACGGCACCACGCTGGTGCAGCTGTCCACCACCGGTCCCGTGCCCGAGACGCATGAGGCGGCGATGGCGCTCGGTCGCGAACTCGCCACCGAGATGCTCGCGCAGGGCGCGGCCGGTCTGATGGGGGAGCGAGCACATTGAGCCCCACCACCCTTCCACCCCCTCCGGAACACGGGCACGTCACCTTCCTCGGTGCCGGACCCGGGGATCCGGGACTGCTCACTCTGCGCGCCGTGGAGGCGCTGGCGAACGCGGACGTTCTCGTCGCCGAGCACGATGTGCTCGACGTCGTACGCCGGCACGCCAGGCAGGGCGTCGCCGAGGTGCCGACGGACACGGACGCGGCGGACTCCTCCGCGCCGTCCGCTCCGGGCACAGGCACGCCTCAGCTGAAGGTTGTTGACGGAACGTCAACAACCGTCGGCGCCCCCGCGGTGCGGGATGCCGCACATCTTGTCATGGAGGCCGCGCGGGGCGGCAGGCGGGTCGTGCGTGCGGTGTCCGGTGATCCCGGCCTCGACGCGTACGCCACCGAGGAGATGCTGGCGTGCGTGGCGGCCGGGGTGATCTTCGAGGTCGTCCCCGGTATCGCGGCCGCGGTCGGCGTGCCCGCGTACGCCGGTGTGCCGCTGCGGGACGCCGAGGGCGCGGACGTGCGGTTCGTGGACGCGCGTACCGCGTCGGACCGGTGCTGGACCGAGGTCGGGGCGTCGGACGGCACGGTGGTCGTCTCCGCCACGCTGGACTCGGTGGCCGCCGCGGCGGGCGAACTGGTGTCCGCCGGTCGCAAGCCCGACACCTCCCTGACGGTGACGGTCGCCGGTACGACGACCCGGCAGCGGACCTGGACGGCGACGCTCGGCACGATCGCGCAGACGCTGAAGCAGGCGAAGGTGCTGCCGTCGCCCGACGGCGGCCGGCCGGTGATAGCCGTGGTCGGTGAGCGTTCCGCCCCCGCCCAGCGTGACCGGCTCGCGTGGTTCGAGTCCAAGCCGATGTTCGGCTGGAAGGTGCTCGTGCCGCGTACCCGGGAGCAGGCGGCCTCGCTCTCCGACCAGTTGCGGTCCTACGGCGCGGTGCCGCACGAGGTGCCGACCATCGCCGTCGAGCCCCCGCGCACCCCGCAGCAGATGGAGCGCGCGGTCAAGGGCCTGGTGACGGGCCGCTACGAGTGGATCGCCTTCACCTCCGTCAACGCGGTCAAGGCGGTGCGGGAGAAGTTCGAGGAGTACGGTCTCGACGCCCGCGCCTTCGCCGGGATCAAGGTCGCCGCGGTCGGCGACCAGACCGCCAAGGCGCTGATCGACTTCGGCGTGCGGCCGGACCTGCTCCCGAGCGGCGAGCAGTCGGCCCGCGGGCTGGTGGAGGACTGGCCGCCGTACGACCCGGTCTTCGACCCGATCGACCGGGTGTTCCTGCCGCGCGCGGACATCGCCACGGAGACGCTGGTGGCGGGTCTCATCGAGCTGGGCTGGGAGGTCGACGACGTCACGGCGTACCGGACCGTGCGCGCCTCGCCCCCGCCGGCGGAGACGCGGGAGGCCATCAAGGGCGGCGGCTTCGACGCGGTGCTCTTCACCTCGTCGTCGACGGTCCGGAACCTGGTCGGCATCGCGGGCAAGCCGCACAACGTGACGGTCATCGCCTGCATCGGTCCGGCGACGGCGAAGACGGCCGAGGAGCACGGGCTGCGCGTCGACGTCATGGCTCCGGAGCCGTCGGTGCACAAGCTGGCGGCGGCCCTGGCGGACTTCGGTGCGCGTCGCCGGCTGGCGGCGATCGAGGCGGGCGACCCGGTCACCCGCCCGAGCGAACGCCGCCCGGGATCCCGGAGACGCCGGTCGACGACGTGAGCCGCGCGGCGGCGTGAGGCAGTACGCGCGAGGTGGTGGCGGGGTGTTCCGTGAGGGCGCACCCCGCCACTTCTCGTGCGGCCCCTGACGAACGCCCCGCCCGCCCTGGCTCAGGCCGCGGGCCACTCCAGTACGGTCAGCTCGGGCCACTGCCGACGCCAGCGTGCCGTCTTGGCCTCGTACACGGCACGCGGCGCGAGTACCGGGTTGGGGCGCACGACGAGCCGGAACACGTCGGAGAGTCCGTGCGGCGCGTAGACGCGCCACCGGCCACCGGGCTCCAGCCGCACGCCCAGGCAGCAGGTGGTCGCGGCGAAGCTGTCGATCGCCGCCTCGGTCGACGTGTGCGGGGGACACGGGACGCCGAACTTCTGTTCGTACCAGAGGTGGACGCGGGCCTCGTTGCGGACCTCGACCTCGACCTCGGCCTTGGCCGGGAGGTCGGCGAAGGCCTGCGCCGCCGCGCTGATCACCGCGTCCTCCGCCTCCCACGACAGGTCGCGGTCGTCGAAGTAGAAGACGTCGTAGTCCTTGATCCCCTCGGTGGGAGGCCTGTCCGTGACGACGTTCCACACGGTCTGAAAGAGGCAGCCCGCCGTCAGGTACCAGCCGGGCAGATCCAGCGCCGCGGTCCGGTCGAGCACCTCCAGCAGGGTCTCGTTGCGGGACAACGTAGTTCTCAGGGCAGTGAGTTGCTCGTCCAGCGGAAGGCGACCGATCACCGCACATGCCTACCACGACGAAAGCGGGTGCCCTGCGGGCGGCAGGGCGGCCCGTGCGCGTCAGCCCTCCGAGGCATCCGAGGCGTACGGCAGGAAGGTCGCCCAGGTGGTGGGGGCGAGGGTGAGGCGGGGGCCGTTCGGGTTCTTGGAGTCGCGGACGAGGATGGTCTCGGGGGTGGCGGCGACTTCGACGCAGGAGGGGGTGTCTGCACCGCTGTAGCTGCTCTTTATCCACTCGGGCACTGTCCCGTCCCCGGAGTTGGGCTTGAAGCTCATGGCTCTCCCAGCATTTTCTCGATGAAGGCCAGGGACTCTTCGGGGTCGAGGGCCTGGGCTCGGATGATCCCATAGCGGATCTCAAGGACCTGAACGAGTTTCGGGTCGACGATCGCACGGCTGGTGAGCTGCACTTCGTTGTATCCCACGGTGGTGCCGTCCTTGAGTCTGAGCACTCGGAACGGGCCGTCGACCCCGGCGTTTCCCTCACGCCCAAGAGGCATGACCTGGATGTCAACGTTCCGCAACCCGCCCAACCGCAACAGTTGTTCGAGTTGCTTGCGCATCACCATTGTGCCCCCATAGGGGCGCCGTAAAGTCGACTCGCACTGGACGAAGCTGAAGACCGGCAACGCGGCGGCGCCCTCTACGATCTCCTGGCGTGCCGCCCGCGCGGTCACCTGCTGCTCCAACTCCTCCTCCGTGAACGGGGGACGCCGGGAGTTGAATACGGCCCGTGAGTACTCCTCGGTCTGCAACAACCCGTCGATGACCGAGTTGTTGTACGAGCAGATCTCGACGGCTTCCTCCTCCAAGCGCTTCACATCCCGCACCTTCTTGGGGTACCGGACCTCCGCCACATCCTGCTTGAGCGCCGCGATCTTCCCGCTCGCTCCCAGCACCTCGTCCGCCGCGTCCAAGTACTCCGGTCGGGGGATCCGTCGCCCTCGCTCCACCGAGGAGACCAGTTCCTCTCCGTACCCGATGGCCGTCCCGAACTCCGCCTGGGTGAGGCCGGCCGACTCCCGCCACAGCTTCAACTGCCGTACGACCGTCCGCATCACGGCCCCGGCCTCTTCGTCGTCCTGTCCCGCTTCCCACTCGTTCATGTCCGCCACCCTCCCGTCGTGCGCCCTTCCCCGGACCAACTCCGGCTGCCCGCGCCCGGTCACCCCGGGCAGCCCGGACGGAACCGGACACCTCACGGACAGCCGCCGGTCGCACGGGCCATCCGACTTCACACGGTACGCATGCGTGAACACGCTGGGTGATGTGAATCAGGAAATCGCCGCTCCGGGCACTTCGGTCCACCAGTTCACCGTGCCGCTCTCCGCCACCCGCCGGGGTGCTCGTCTCGCCCGCCTGCTTGCCATAGAGCAACTGCGCTCCTGGGAACTCCCGTTGGACCCGGCCCGGCTGATCGTCGCCGAACTCGCCGCGAACGCCGCCGTGCACGGCCGTGTCCCCGGCCGGAGCTTCCGTCTCTCCCTGACGGTCGCCGCGCACGGGGTGTTGCGCATTGAGGTCACCGACGCCCGGGGGGAGAGCCTGCCCACCCACCCGGATGCCTCCTCGGAACCCGCCGAGTCCGGCTACGGCCTGTTGCTGGTCGAGGAACTGGCCGACCGTTGGGGCGTACGCGGTGGTCCGGTGCCGGCCAAGACGGTGTGGGCGGAGCTGGACCTCGCCCGGTGACGGCCGCTCGGCTGCCCGCGGGGAGAGCCCTGCCGGGTCGGTGAACCGCACCGCTCCCTGGGTGGCGCCGGAGCACCGTGGCCGCGTCCCGCCCTCAAGGAATGTCTTGTATATGCGACATCGTGTCGGGTATACATGACACATGGCCGCGACTCGAAGCGCCCGCGAGCCTCGGCGCGTGAACACGCGCATGAGGCTCAAGCGGGTGGCACTCGGCATGACCCAAGCAGACCTGGCCGGACAGGTTGGGGTCACACGGCAGACGATCTCCATGATCGAGGCGGGTACTCACAACCCGACCCTCAGCCTGTGTGTCGCCATCTGCCGGGCACTGGACACCGATCTCAACTCCCTGTTCTGGGAAGAAGGAGCGCACGGACACCATGGATGAGCGTCAGCACATCAAGGCGGGCAGGTCAGCCCTCGTCGCCCTGGGCGCCGTCATGTTCGCAGCCCTCGGGGTGCTCGTCTGGGAGTACATCCGGACCAAGGAGGTGACGAACACCGCGGCGATCCTGGTCCTCGTCGGTGGCGCGGGGGTGTTCGCGCTGGTGCAGCGCGTGCTGGGCGCCGAGGCGCCTCGGTCCCTCATGGGGGTCGAGCTTCCCACCGGTGCGGACGCACCCAGCCGTCGTCAGAGGCGGCGCGCCTACCTGCGCGGGGCGCTCCTGTTCGCCGCGGTTCTCACCGGCCTCAGTCTTGCCGGCCTCGCGCTCGGGGACACGCAGGAGCTGACCTCCGCCCTCCCCTTCGATGTCCAGGGCACACTCGGGCTGGTGGCCCTCCTCAGCGCTGAGTTCCTGGCGCTGTTCGCGGTTTCCTATGCGATCGACTGGGTGCTGGGAGAGTGGAGCTCGAAGGCCGTCGAGCGGCAGTACGCGCGTCTGGACAGCTGACCGCTGAGCCCGTCGCCCACGTCGGCGTCGAGTTGCGGCTCGGCCCGGGAGCCGACGCCCCCTGCATCGGCTGCGTCGCCACCTGGGCCGAGGGGAACCTGACATTGGCGTGTACGGCCGGGGGTGAGTACCTCTTTGGAAAGCGTGAGCAGTCGGCAGGAAAGTGTTGCGTGAGCGCTCAAACGAGCGGCATCCGGACACTGGTGGCCGAAGTGCTCACGCTTCTGGGCAGGTGTTCACGCCCGGGGTGCGAGCGTCCACCTCGACACCGCGCACCGCGAGGCCGCGTCCACCGAGCGGTCACGGCCGTCGTCCTTTTTGTGAGGTGCACTCATGCGAACGCCTTGAGTGAGGTGAGTCAGGGAATTGCCGCACTGTGCACCCGCTTCACCAGTTCACCGTGCCGTCCGTCTCGCCCGGCTGCTCGTCGTCGCACTCGCGGCGACTGTCGGTGGGTGGCCTCCTGCGCTCGGAGTCGTGTCGCTTCAGCACGTGAGAAACCCCGAGGCGTCTGCCTGTTCAGGCAGGGAGCCGCGCTTCGACGATGATCGTGCCCAGCGCTTGACCGGCGGGTGCGGGAAGACACCGGTGTCCAGGATGAAGACGTGGACGGCGATGTGGACCGGTCGACCGCAGCACATCTCCAGTCCCTGGCCCCACTTCTCCATTCAGCGGCGTTCGCGAGCTGTCCCGTGTCGTTCTCGCCGACGAGCCTTGGACCGGAGAGGGTGTGCGCGTGCTCCGAGGGCCGCAGGGCTGAGCTTCGGGGCGTGGAAGGCCGCGTGCTCGGGTGGTCACAGGCGGGCACCTCGTGCGAGGTTCCTCACCGGCAGAGTTCGTCGATGCCGTCGGTGAAGGTGGGGAATTCGGCGCGGGCCTCGGTGATGATGTCCCGGGCCGGACGGCGCGGGGTGGTGGCGTGGCGTTCGGCGAGTTCGGTGAGCTCCAGGTTCGGGCGTGCCTCGTGCTCCTCGTACAGCACGGACTCCAGCGGTCCGGTGCCGTCGGCCAGTACCCACAGGAAGTCGGACAGGTTCCCGGCCACGACGCCGCACTCACCTTCCGAGCCCATGAACACCACGGGCTGCTCGGTGAGGGGGCGACCGGGCCGTCCGTACCAGACGGCCGCGAGACCACCGGCGCCGTTCTGGCCGAAGACCCGGTAGGCATCGCCGTCGACATCGGGGTTTCCGGTCCACTGGCGCAGCCAGCCGGTGGTCTCCTCGGCCGAGTAGAAAACGTCGTAGGGATCGAAGTCGATCCCGTCACCGTCGGCGTAGTCGAATTCGGCGCGGGCCACGTCGGCGAGGGCGGGCGGAAGGCAGCGGTCTTCACCGGTCATTTCGTTCACGGGCGTACCGTAGCCGTCCACGCTGACATTCGACCTTCGCATCGGCGTCCCGGACAGGCGGCCCGTCGACGCCGGTCAGCCGGTGAAGCCCTGTTCGGTCAGGGCCTTTTCTATGCGGGCGCGGTGGTTTGACTCCCAGGTGTCGAGGGATTCCTCGGCCTCCTTGGCGAGCTTCGTCCGAGCTGCCGTGAGGATGTCCTCCTCGCGTGCGGCGGGGACGACGACGATGCACTCCTCGTCGGCGACCACGATGTCCCCGGGGTGCACCAGGACGCCGCCGGCCCGGGCCGGCTCACCGAGCGCGCCGATCTTCTCCTTGGTGCCGGGGATCGGGATGACGCCGCGCGCGAAGACCGGGAAGCCGGCCTCGCGCACCTCGCCGAGGTCGCGGATGACACCGTCGACCACGAAGGCCGCGACGCCCCGGCGCCGGGCGACGGCACAGACGTTGCCGCCGGCGAGGGCGTGGTCCACGTCGCCCGACTCCACGACGATGACCGAGCCCGGCGCGGCCCGGTAGATCGCGGCGTGCAGCATCAGGTTGTCGCCGGGCTCGCACCGCACCGTGTACGCGGGCCCCGCGACGCGCGGTGCGTTCCACAGCGGGCGGATGCCGATGTCCATGACCTGCGCGCGGCCCAGCAGGTCGGCGAGGGTGGTGGGGGAACGTGCGTGAATGCCTGGTTCATCGCTTCCTCTGTTTCAAGGACGTGTTTCGAAGACGTCGCGGTCAGGGATCGGAGCGTACGGGAACCGGCTACGGCGTCAGGTGAGGATGACGAGTTGTCGGGTCGTTCTGGTCATTGCGACGTAGCGGTCGACGGCTCCCTCGATGCCCTCGCCGAACGAGTCCGGGTCGACGAGGACGACCAGGTCGAACTCCAGGCCCTTGGACAGTTCCGGGGTCAGGGACAGGACGCGGGGCGTGGAGCGGAACGTGGGATGGCCGATGACGCAGGCGATTCCGTCGTCGTGGGCGGTGAGCCAGGTGTCGAGGATCGAGGCCAGGTCGGAGAGGGGGCCGTGGACGACGGGGATGCCGTTGCTGCGGATGGAGGTCGGGACGTTGGCGTCCGGGAGGGCGGCGCGGATGACCGGCTCGGCCTCCGTCATGACCTCTTCCGGTGTGCGGTAGTTGATGTTCAGGGTGGCCACGTCGACGCGGTTGAGGCCGACTCGTCGGAGTCGTTCCCGCCAGGACTCGGTGAAGCCGTGCCTGGCCTGGGCGCGGTCGCCGACGACGGTGAAGCTGCGGGACGGGCAGCGCAGGAGCAGCATCTGCCATTGGGCGTCGGTCAGTTCCTGGGCCTCGTCGACGACGATGTGGGCGAACGGGCCGGCGAGCGCGTCCGGTTCGGGGGTGGGCAGGGCGCTCTCGTCGATCAGGGTGTCCTGGAGGTCCCGTCCGTGCAGCATGGTCACCGCGCCCTCGCCGTCGTCGTCGGAGGCGATGACGTTGTCGATGACGGCGGCCATCCGCTCGCGCTGGGCGGCGACCGAGGCGTCGTGGCGGCGCTTGCGCAGGGACGCCTTCGGGTCGCCGAGCCGCTGCCGGGCCGCGTCCAGGAGGGGCAGGTCGGACACCGTCCAGGCCTGGGCGTCCGCGCGCTGGAGTGCGCGTACCTCGTCGGGGGCGAGCCAGGGGGCGCACAGGCGCAGGTAGGCGGGGACCGACCAGAGGTCGGAGACGAGGTCGGTGGGTTCGAGGAGGGGCCAGGCGTTGTTGAGGGCGGTGAGCAGCTGCTTGTTCTGGGCCAGGGCCTTGCGGAACAGGGTGGGGGAGACATCGTCGCGGCTCTGCCTGTCCAGCAGCATCGTGACCAGCTCGTCCCAGATGTGGTCGCGTGCCTCGTTGTGCGGGATGCCCGGTTCCGCCGCCTCGAAGGCCTCGGCCCAGTCGTCGGCGGTCAGGAGGACGTCCGACCAGGGGGTGGTGACCGTCATGGCCCGGGTGGGCGGCTCCTCGTAGAAGCGGACGGCGGTCTCGATCGCCTTCACCAGGTCCGCGGACGATTTCAGGCGGGCCGCCTCCGGGTCGGTCTCGGCCGTTGCCGCGGCCCCCTCGGGGACGAGGTCCCGCAGGGTGCAGGTCTGCACGCCCTCCTCGCCGAGGCCGGGCAGGACGTCGGCGACGTAGGCCAGGTAGGGCTGGTGCGGGCCGACGAACAGCACGCCGCCCCTGCGGTGTCCGAGGCGGGGGTCGGAGTAGAGGAGGTACGCGGAGCGGTGCAGGGCGACGACGGTCTTGCCCGTACCCGGGCCGCCGTCGACGACGAGCGCGCCGCGCGAGCCCGCGCGGATGACGGCGTCCTGGTCGGCCTGGATGGTGCCGAGCACGTCCCGCATCCGGGCCGACCGGTTGCCGCCCAGACTGGCGATGAAGGCGGAGTGGTCGTCGAGCGCGGCGTGCCCTTCCAGCCCGTCGGCGGTGAACACCTCGTCCCAGTAGTCGCTGATGCGGCCACCGGTCCAGCGGTACCTGCGGCGGCTCGCGAGACCCATCGGGTGGGCGTGGGTCGCCGCGAAGAACGGTTCGGCGGCGGGGGAACGCCAGTCGAGCAGCAGGCGACGGCCCGCGTTGTCGGTGAGGCCGAGCCGGCCGATGTACACGGGCTCGCCGTCGTCCGCGCCGACGACGTGCCCGAGGCACAGGTCCAGGCCGAAGCGGCGCAGGGCGCGCAGGCGGGAGGTCAGCCGGTGCACCTCGATGTCCCGGTCCATGGCCTCCCGGCCGACCCCGCCGGGCGCCCTGAGGGTGGCGTCGCGGCGGTCGGAGAGCTCGGTGATCGTCTGCTCGAGGCTCTCCGCGAGGGCCGCGAAGTGCTGTTCGTCCCCGGCGATCAGGTGCGGGTCGGCTTTGGCGGAGAGGCGTTCGGGGAGGGCGAACACACTGGTCATCGGGTGGTTCATCGGGTTCACGGTCAGTGATTCTGCGCCATGACGGGGGCCTTGCCGCAAGCCCCCCGGTGCGCTATAGGTTGAGAGTGGCAGGGAGTGGGTTCGCCTCCTTGCCTTTTTGTTTTCCCGCAGCCCTCGCGTGGCGTTCCACCACCGGCCCTCGTCGTCGCTTCGATGTCGCCTTTTCGATCCGCACCGCGGAGAGGCAGTACCTTCTTCGCCGTGGAGCGGCGCCTCGTGTGCGCCTGGTGTGGGCTTCGGGTGCGTCTCGTGTGCTCACGTCCTTCACCCCCTGTGCCCGGACGGCCCTGTTACCCACTTTCAGGGGAACGGCAGGGTGGCGCGTGCGGTGGCGTGGCGGGGCGTGGGCCTGGTGGAACGGTGATGGACCCGGACAGGCCACGGGTCGGTGTGCGGTGCATCGATCCGAACCCCGTATTCGAACGATGTGTGTGCATCTGGCAACCGAGTGTTTCGGACATGTCTGTATTAGGTCACCTGTGGCGGGACTTCCTGTGAAAGGGGCTGTCGTGGCGGCAGGGTGTGAGACCTCGGCAGCCAGCCGGGACGTACCACTCGGAGAGCGCCGCCCGTCCGTACCCGGGGCGGGTCGGCGCACCAATGCGAAGGGGACCGCATGTCTGCTTCTTCCGCCGCTCGCCGTCTGACCGCCGTCGCCCTGGTGACCGGTTCCGTCGTGGCGGCCGCCGCCCTGCCGGCGTCCGCCGTCCAGGACAGGGCCCCCGACCGCCGGCAGGTCGTCATCAGCGCCGTCCAGTACAACGCTCCCGGCCCGGACACCCGCAGCAACCGTTCGCTGAACGGCGAGTGGGTGAACATCACCAACCGGTCCCGCCACAGCGTCGACCTGAGGGGCTGGACCCTGCGCAACAGCAAGGGCGACAAGTACACCTTCCGCCACCTGCGGTTGAACGGCCGCTCGACGGTCAAGGTGCACACGGGTTCCGGCCGTGACACCCGCCACGACGTCTACCAGGACCGCCGCCACCACATCTGGGACAACCGCTCCGACCGGGCCACCCTGTCGGACCGCCGTGGCTCGGTCGTCGACACCGAGAGCTGGGGCCGTGGTCGCAGCCATGACCGCGACCGTGACCGTGACCGCGGCTACGACCGTGACCGCGGCTACGACCGCGACCGTGGCGACAACCGTGGCCGTGGCCACGACCGTGACCGTGGCGACAACCGTGACCGTGGTCACGACCGTGACCGCGGCCACGACCGCAGCAACAACCGGGCCGACGAGCGCGGTAACGACAACGGGCGCCACCAGCGCTGATTCACCGCCCCGAGGGCGTGTCACGGCAGCCGGCCGTGACACGCCCTCGGGCGTTTTCCGGGCCAGGGCCCGGACCGGGGCGGTCCGGGCGCACGGCCGGCAGCTCGGTCAGGCCACGGTGCGGATCAGCTTCTTGTTGACGAACTCCTCGGTGCCCGGGCGGCCGAGTTCGCGGCCGAAGCCGGAGCGCTTGATGCCGCCGAAGGGCAGTTCCGCGCCCTCGGCGCCGACGCCGTTGACGAAGACCATGCCGGCCTCGATGCGGTCGGCGACGCGTTCGGCCTGGGCGGGGTCGGTGGTGAAGACGTAGGAGCCGAGGCCGTAGGGGGTGTCGTTGGCGATGCGGACGGCGTCGTCCTCGTCGGCGGCCGGGAAGACCATGGCGACCGGGCCGAAGAGTTCCCGGCGGGCGGCGGTGTGGTCGGTGGTGAGGCCCGTGAGGACCCCGGCCGGGAAGTAGGCGCCGTGCCGCTCGCCCTCGGTGTGCAGGGTGGCGCCCTCGGCGACGGCCTCGTCGACCTGGCGGCCCAGGTTCTCGGCGGCGGCGGCCGACGACAGGGGAGCGCCGGTCGCGCCGGCGAGCAGGCGGGCGGTGAACTTCTCGACGAACGCGTCGTAGAGGTCCTGGACGACGACGAACCGCTTGGCGGCGTTGCAGGCCTGGCCGGTGTTGTCCAGGCGGGCGGCGACGGCGGCGTCGACGACCGCGTCGAGGTCGTCGGTGGACAGCACGAGGAACGGGTCCGAGCCGCCGAGTTCGAGGACGACCTTCTTCAGGTGGCGTCCGGCGATCTCGGCGACGGCGGAACCGGCCCGCTCCGAGCCGGTGAGCGAGACGCCCTGGACGCGCGGGTCGGCGATGACCTCGGCGATCTGCTCGTTGGTGGCGTAGAGGTTGACGTACGCGCCCTCCGGGAAGCCCGCCTTGGTGAACAGCCGCTCCAGCAGTGCAGCGGTGGCCGGACACTGCGGGGCGTGCTTGAGGACGATGGTGTTGCCGAGGGCGAGGTTCGGGGCGGCGAAGCGGGCCACCTGGTAGGCCGGGAAGTTCCACGGCATGATCCCGAGCAGGACGCCCAGCGGGCTGCGCCGGATGACGGCGCTGCCGGGGCCGGAGGTGACGTCGAGCGGTTCGTCGGCGAGGAACTCCTCGGCGTGGTCGGCGTAGTAGCGGTAGATGTCGACGCAGAAGTCGACCTCGCCCTCGGCCTCCGCGAGCGGCTTGCCCATCTCGCGCACGATGCTCGCCGCCAGCTCGGCCCGGTGCTCCGCGTGGAGGTCGCCGAGCCGGCGCAGCAGGGTGGAGCGTTCGGCGACGGTGCTGGTACGGCCCCACGCGGTGGCGGCGTGGGCGGCGGTGAGGGCCGCCTCGACCTCGGCCTCACCGGCGGTCGGGTAGAGCTCGGCGACTTCGCCGGTGGTGGGGTCGGTGACGGCGTACATCAGTGCTCCAGTGCTCCGGGGGAGAGGAAGAGTGAGGAGAGGGGTGCGGGTGGGGCTCCGGGGTGGCTGAGGCGGCACAGGGCGGCCGCGCACAGGGGAGTGTGTGCCCTGGTGCCTCATTGTCCGATTGTCTTATTGGTCGTTCACTCAATAACATTCCCGGTCATGACGTCAAGGGGTCCGGAAAAGCGTGTCCGCAAGGCGCCGGCCGAGCGCCGCAGCGAGATGGTCACCGCCGCCGCACGGGTCGGGCTCGCTGAAGGGCTGGAGTGCGTCACCCTGCGCCGGGTCGCCGACGAGCTCGGCGTCCGGCCCGGGCTCGTCGGCCACTACTTCCCCGCGGCCGACAGGCTCGTCGCCGAGGCCTTCACCAGCGCCACCCTGGCGGAGCTCGACGGTCTGCTGCCGGAGCTGCCCGCCGGCCCGGGCCCCGACTCCGGCCCCGGCGTTGCGGTGCGCGCGCTGCGGCGGCTCTTCTCGCTCACCTCGAGCGCCGACTTCGACGACGTCAGCAGGCTCTGGCTCAACGCCCGGCACCTGGCGCGCTACCGTCCCGTCCTCCGCGAGCACGTCGTCGAGCAGGACCTGCTCTGGTGCCGGCGTATCGAGCGGGTGGTCGCCACCGGGGTGGCGGCGGGAGACTTCCGCTGCGCCGACCCCTGGGCGTCCGCCGTCCGCATCCACGTCGCGATCGACGGGACCAGCGCCTACGTCAACACCGGCGTGGGGCACCGGGCCGCCCCGATCGCGGACATGGCCCGTACCCTCGCGGAGGCCGAGCTGGGGCTGGCGTCCGGAGCCCTCGGGCCGCACTGACGGCGAGCCGGGCCGACTCGGCGTCGGTAAAGGTACGGGGCGGGCGGGCGTAGCGTGGGAGGTATGACGACGTACGGATCTTTTCCCGGTACCCGGCCCCGGCGTCTGCGCACCAGCCCCGCCATGCGCCGGATGGTCGCCGAGACGCGGTTGCACCCCGCCGACCTCATCCTCCCGGCCTTCGTCCGCGAGGGGGTCACCGAGCCGGTGCCGATCGAGGCGATGCCGGGGGTGGTGCAGCACACGCGCGACACCCTGAAGAAGGCGGCGGCCGAGGCCGTGGCGGCCGGAGTCTCCGGGATCATGCTGTTCGGGGTTCCGGAGGAGTCGAAGAAGGACGCCCTGGGCACGGCGGGCACCGACCCGGACGGGATTCTCCAGGTCGCCCTGCGGGACGTGCGGGCCGAGGTCGGCGACGACCTGCTCGTCATGTCCGACCTCTGTCTCGACGAGACGACGGACCACGGGCACTGCGGGGTGCTGGACGACCAGGGGCGGGTCGACAACGACGCGACCCTCGAGCGGTACGCCGAGATGGCGCAGGTGCAGGCCGACGCGGGCGCCCATGTCGTGGGGCCCAGCGGGATGATGGACGGGCAGATCGGCGTCATCCGTGACGCTCTCGACCAGATCGGCCGCGAGGACGTCGCGATCCTCGCCTACACCGCCAAGTACGCCTCCGCCTTCTACGGGCCGTTCCGTGAGGCCGTCGGTTCGTCGCTGCGGGGCGACCGCAAGACGTATCAGCAGGACCCGGCCAACGTCCGTGAGTCGATGCGGGAGTTGGCGCTGGACCTGGCGGAGGGCGCCGACCTGGTGATGGTCAAGCCGGCGGGTCCGTATCTGGACATCCTCGCCCGGGTCGCCGACGCCGTGGACGTGCCGGTGGCCGCGTACCAGATCTCCGGTGAGTACTCGATGATCGAGGCCGCCGCAGAGAAGGGCTGGATCGACCGCGACCGGGCGATCCTGGAGACCCTGACCGGCATCAGGCGGGCCGGCGCGCAGAACATCCTCACCTACTGGGCCACCGAAGTCGCCCGGAAGCTGGGGGAGTAGCTCAGCCCACGGTGGTCTCGAGGCAGGACCGGCTCCGCTGCGTCCGGCCGGACGCAGCGGAGCCGGTCGATCGCGTGAACGGCCGCGGCCCGTCCTCTCCTCCCGAGGAGAGGACGGGCCGCGGCTCGTGCGTCGGTGCGGGTCAGAGCCGCTCGGGGGTCCGGATGCCCAGCAGGGCCATGCCCCGGTGCAGGGTGCGGGCCGTGATGTCGCACAGGAACAGGCGGTTGGCCACCTGCTCGGGCGACTCGGCCTTCAGCACCGGGCACTTGTCGTAGAACGACGTGTACAGGGACGCCAGCTGGTACAGGTAGGCGGCCAGCTTGTGCGGGGCGTACTCCCGCGCCGCGTCCGCCACCGTCTCCGCGAACCCGTCCAGGTGCAGGCCCAGCGCCCGCTCGGCCTCGTGCAGGGCCAACTCCGGGTGCGCCGAGGGGCGTACGCCGTCGGGGGCCTTGCGCAGGATCGACTGGATACGGGCGTAGGCGTACTGGAGGTAGACGGACGTGTCGCCGTTCAGGGAGACCATCTGGTCGAGGTCGAACTTGTAGTCCCGGTTCGGCGACGTCGACAGGTCCGCGTACTTCACGGCTCCGATGCCGACCTGCGCGGCCCGCTCCCGGATCTCGTCCTCGGTGAGGTCCCGCGCCTTCTCCCGCACGACCTCCGCGGCCCGCTGCACCGCCTCGTCCAGCAGGTCCTCCAGCCGCACGGTCTCGCCCTCACGCGTCTTGAACGGCTTGCCGTCCGCGCCGAGCACCGTGCCGTAGCCCATGTTGTGCGCGGTGACGTCGTCGCTGAGCCAGCCGGCCCGGCGGGCCGTCTCGAAGACCATCCTGAAGTGCAGCGACTGGCGCACGTCGACGACGTACAGCAGCGTGGTCGCGTGCAGGTCGACGACGCGGTCGCGGATCGCCGTCAGGTCCGAGGCCGCGTAGCCGAAACCGCCGTCGGCCTTCTGCACGATCAGCGGGACCGGCTGGTCGTCCTTGCCGCGGATCTCGTCGAAGAACACCACGAGCGCGCCCTCGGAACGCACCGCGACGCCCATCTCCTCCAGGAGCCGGGCGGTCTCGGGCATGCCCTCGTTGTACGCGGACTCCCCGACGATCTCCTCGTCGCGGACCTCCATGTCGAGCTTCTCGAAGACGGAGTAGAAGTAGACCTTCGACTCGTCCACGAACTGCTGCCACAGCTCGAGCGTCTCCTTGTCACCGGACTGGAGGGCGACGACCCGCTTGCGGGCCCGCTCCTTGAACTCGTCGTCCGAGTCGAAGAGCGCGCGCGACGCCTTGTACACGCGGTTCAGGTTGCTCATGGCCTGCGTGCCGTCGACCTCGTCCGCGGGGGCCAGCTCACCCGGGTGCTCGAACAGGTACTGGATGAGCATGCCGAACTGGGTGCCCCAGTCGCCGATGTGGTGCCGGCCGATCGTCTTCTCGCCGGTGAAGTCGAGCAGGGCGCGCAGGGCGTCGCCGATGACCGCCGACCGCAGGTGACCGACGTGCATCTCCTTCGCCACGTTCGGCTGGGCGTAGTCGACGACCGTGACGCCCGCGTTCTCCTTCAGCGGCACGCCGAGGCGCTCGCCGTCCGCGTGCCGCGCGGCGAGGTTCCCGGTGATCGCCCGGTCGGCGACGGTGATGTTGAGGAAGCCGGGGCCGGAGACCTCGACGTCCTTGATCAGGTCACCGGTCGTGAGGTGCGCCACGACCTCGGTGGCCAGCTCCCGCGGGTTGGCCTTCGCCTTCTTGGCCAGCGCCAGGATGCCGTTGGCCTGGTAGTCCGCCCGGTCGCTTCGTCGCAGCAGCGGGTCCGCGGACGCCTCCGGCCGGGTGGCGGAGAGGGCGGACGAGAGCTGCTGGTTGACGAGATCGGTGAGCGATGTGACCGAGGCCATAGGAGGGGGTGCCCGTTCTCCTCGTGGGTTCAGATAGACCTGGTCAGTATCCCACGGGTGGCACGGCGTTTTCCTGGCCGCGGGCCGGCGGGGGCTCGTCGGGCCCGCGGGGCGGAGCCGTACGCCGGCACGGACCCGTGTTCCGGGGCGCCGGTGAAAAGCGGTTTTCGCGGATGCGGTCCGGGCTGGGAGAATGGAGGGGTCAGCCGTGCGACCGTACCGGCTGCCCGAGCAGAAAGAAGGACGTGCCGATCGTGGCTCAGAGCACCGAGACCACCGACTGGGTCTCCCGTTTCGCGGATGACGTCATCGAGGAATCGGAGCGTCGGGCCCCGGGCAAACCCGTCGTCGTCGCGTCCGGACTGTCACCGTCGGGCCCGATCCACCTCGGGAACCTCCGCGAGGTCATGACCCCGCACCTGGTCGCCGACGAGATCCGCCGCCGCGGCCACCAGGTGCGGCACCTGATCTCCTGGGACGACTACGACCGGTACCGCAAGGTCCCCGCCGGGGTCGAGGGCGTCGACGAGACGTGGGCCGAGCACATCGGCAAGCCGCTCACCTCGGTCCCCGCTCCCAAGGGCTCCCCGTACCCGAGCTGGGCCGAGCACTTCAAGGCCGCCATGGTCGAGTCGCTCGCCGAGCTGGGCGTGGAGTTCGACGGGATCAGCCAGACGGAGCAGTACACCTCCGGTGCCTACCGCGAGCAGATCCTGCACGCCATGAAGCACCGCGGCGACATCGACGCGATCCTCGCGCAGTACCGCACCAAGAAGGCCCCGGCCCCGGCGAAGAAGCAGCAGCAGAAGCCGGTCGACGAGGCGGAGCTGGAGGCGGCGGAGGGCTCCGGCGCGGCCGCCGAGGACGACGGCAGCCTCGGCTCCGCCGGCTACTTCCCGTACAAGCCGTTCTGCGGCAACTGCGGGAAGGACCTCACCACCGTCACCGCCTACGACGACGACTCCACCGAGCTGACCTACGCCTGCACCGAGTGCGGCTTCTCGGAGACGGTCCGGCTGAGCGAGTTCAACCGCGGCAAGCTGGTCTGGAAGGTCGACTGGCCGATGCGCTGGGCGTACGAGGGCGTGATCTTCGAGCCGTCCGGCGTCGACCACTCGTCGCCGGGGTCGTCGTTCCAGGTCGGCGGGCAGATCGTCGGGATCTTCGGCGGCAAGCAGCCGATCGGCCCGATGTACGCGTTCGTCGGGATCAGCGGCATGGCGAAGATGTCGTCCTCGCGCGGTGGCGTGCCGACCCCCGCCGACGCGCTGAAGATCATGGAGCCGCAGCTGCTGCGCTGGCTGTACGCCCGCCGCCGGCCCAACCAGTCCTTCAAGATCGCCTTCGACCAGGAGATCCAGCGCCTCTACGACGAGTGGGACCGGCTCGACGCCAAGGTCGCCGAGGGCACCGGGCTGCCCGCCGACGTCGCCGCGCACTCCCGCGCGGTGGGCACGGCGAGCGGCGCGCTGCCGAGGACGCCCCGGCCGCTGCCGTACCGCACCCTCGCCTCCGTCGCCGACATCACCGGCGGGCACCCGGACCAGGCGCTGCGCATCCTCAGCGACTTCGACCCCGCGAACCCGCTGGGTTCCCTGGACGAGGCGCGGCCGCGTTACGACAAGGCCGAGGCGTGGATCTCCCTCCACGTCCCCGCCGACCAGCGCACCATCGTCCGTACGGAGCCGGACGAGGAGCTGCTGAAGTCGCTCGACGAGCAGGGCAGGGAGTCCCTGCGGCTGCTGGTCGACGGGCTGGCCGACCACTGGTCGCTGGACGGGCTCACGCACCACGTGTACGGGGTTCCCAAGGTGCAGGCCGGTTTCCCCGCGGACGCCACGCCGAAGGAGCTGCCGGCGGAGATCAAGACTGCGCAGCGGTCCTTCTTCGCGCTGCTCTACCACCTGCTGGTCGGCCGTGACACCGGCCCGCGCCTGCCCACCCTGCTGCTCGCGGTGGGCCAGGACCGGGTGCGGAGGCTGCTCGGTCACTGACCGGCACAGCGACACGTACGAGGACGGGGCGCCCGGTGTTCCACCGGGCGCCCCCGTCGCCGTTCCACCGCGTGCTCGTCCGCGTGCGGGGCATGCGGACCTGCGGGTCACGCGATGTGTTCTTCCTCCAGCTCGACGGAGTGGCGGTTCTGGAAGTCCAGGACCATGCGCTTGGCGTCGGCGTCCAGCAGGGCGTGGCCGTACGTCGCCTCGACGTATTCGCCGAACTCGCGCGGAGTCGGGTAGCCGCCGCCACTTATCGACTGCTTGAACAGCCTGTAGTAGTCCTCGGTGTCAGGGGCCTGGACCTGGGGCTCCGGAGGGCCGCCGCCGTCGCCCAGTTCACGGGTGCGGCCCGGGCCGACCGGGATGGGGAAGGTGCCGGTGTCCTCCGGGGACGGCTCCCGCAGCGGGGGCGCCTCCTCGAACTGCCGGCGGTACTGCTCGGCCTGCTCCTGCTCCGCGTACCACTGGGCGTACGCGGTGTCCGGGTCGTACGTGGGGTCGTAGCCGCCGTGGTACTCGACGGTCTGCGGGTGCCGGGAGTGCAGCCACTGGTTCTGGTCCGGGGCGGGCTGCCGGTCGGACGGGGGCTGTGCCGCGGGCTCCTGCGCATCCGGGGACTTGCGGAGGTCCGGGGGGCCCTGGGGGGTGCGGAGGTCCTGGAGGTCCTGGGAGTCCGGAAGATCCTGGGGGTTTCGGGGGGCCGCGGTCTCGGGGTCGCCCGTCAGCTCGGGGCGCCGCTCGGTGGGCGGGGCCGCCTGCTGCAGGGCGGGCGCCGGTGACGTCATGGCCGGGCCGCCGTCCACGGCCGTCCGGTGCTCGGGGGCCGGCGGGAGCACGGCCGGTTCGATGCCGGCCGCCGCCAGGCCCGCCGGGGCCGTCTCGGCGAGGGGGACGCCGTACTTGGCCAGGCGCAGCGGCATCAGGGACTCCACCGGGGCCTTGCGGCGCCAGCTCCGGCCGAAGCGGGAGCGCATCCGGGCCTGGTAGACGAGACGTTCCTGCTCCAGCTTGATGACCTGCTCGTAGGACCGCAGCTCCCACAGCTTCATCCGCCGCCACAGCAGGAACGTGGGGATCGGCGACAACACCCACCGGGTGAGGCGGACGCCCTCCATGTGCTTGTCCGCGGTGATGTCGGCGATCCGGCCGACCGCGTGCCGGGCGGCCTCCACCGACACCACGAACAGGACGGGGATCACGCTGTGCATCCCCACGCCGAGCGGATCCGGCCAGGCCGCCGCGCCGTTGAAGGCGATCGTGGCCGCCGTCAGCAGCCACGCCGTCTGCCGCAGCAGCGGGAAGGGGATGCGGATCCAGGTCAGCAGCAGGTCCAGGGCCAGCAGGACGCAGATGCCGGCGTCGATGCCGATCGGGAACACGTAGCTGAAGTTGCCGAAGCCCTTCTGCAGGGCCAGTTCACGGACGGCCGCGTACGAACCCGCGAAGCCGATCCCGGCGATGACCACGGCTCCGGCGACGACCACGCCGATGAGTATCCGGTGCGTGCGAGTCAGCTGAATGGGCGCGGCCACCCGTACTCCCCTCCTCTTGCGTGTTGTTGCGCGCAACAGAGTGGCACATGTGTGCGGAGGACGGGTGGCCGGTTCGGTACCAGAGCCTCACCGCACGGTCCCGTGTGCGCTTTCGGGTACGTCTCCGTGCACGCTTCTGTGCCCGTTCGTCAGCTCTTCGACTCCAGCGGCGCGCCGCTCCCGGGGGCCCCGCCGTCTCCGTCGTCCTTGCCGTTCTTGCTGTTCTTGTCGCCCTCGTCGGCCTTGTCGTCCTTGCTGCCCTTGTCGTCCTTGCCGTCCTTGGTCCCGGTCACGGACGTCACCGCTTCCGCGGCCGCCTTCTTCGCGTCCTTCATCAGGTCGTCGGCGCTCGGCGTCTTGTCCCCGGCGAGGCCCGCCCCGTTGTAGTCGAGGGTGATGACCACGTTCTCGACGCGCGCCACCACCGTCTGCTGCTTGAAGGTGCCTTCCTTCTTCTTCAGGTCGTAGCGCACGGCCGTCGCCTCGTCGCCGGTGCCGGAGAGCGGCTCCGCCTCGAGGCCCTTGGCGCCGTCGGTGGCCTGGACGTCCTTGACCTGCTTGGCGTAGTACTCCTTGGCCAGTTCGTCGCCCGCGCCGCGTGCGACGTCCGAGTCGAAGCGCAGCATCGACACGTTCAGCCAGCGGAACTGCGAGCCGTCCACACCGTTGTTGGTGAGGCTGTCCCAGGAGCAGCCGGCACGCGTGGCGATGTCGTCGGACTGGCTCTCCTTGCCCGACTTCGCCTTGGGCACGAGGTCGTCCAGGGTCTTCTCCGACAGGGCGCCGCACGCCTCCGGGAGGTCCGTGTACACCGCCGCCCGCACCGTCGGGGACGGGCTCGCGGACGCCGACGCGGAGGCGCCGGCCGCCTTGTCCTCGCCGCCGTCGGAGCCGGAGTCCGAGGAGCAGCCGGCGGCGATCAGCATCGCGGGGACGGCCGCCGCGCAGACAAGAACGCGGTTGAGGCGCTTGGCTCTCCCCCGCTGCCCGGACGGCGTGGGCGGTACCCCCATGTCACACTCTGCTCGTCGCTGCATGGTTCCTTCACTCATGACGCTCGTGTTCCCTGCGGTCGAACCCGTGGTCGAACCTGCGGTCGAAAAGGGGTCCGAGGGGTCACCGTACGCGGTGCGCCGTTCGTGTGGTCTTCCTTCGGGCGTTTCGCGCAGGGCGGTGGAGGAAGTGCGAGCGGGGCTCAGCCGCTCAGCGAATCGGCCAGCAGGGACGCCAGTTTCCTTGCCCTGTCCTGCATTTCCTTGCTGTCCGGGACGGCACCGACGGTCGCCGGCTGCTCCGTGTACTCGATCGTCACGATCACGTTGGACGTGCGAAACGCCACAGTCACCGTGCGCTGCTCCGCGGTCGAACCGGAGCTGCTCAGCTCGTCGTCGATGAAGGCCTCGTCGCCGAACTCCTCCAGGACGCGGGGCTGGAGGCCGGAGGGCGAGGTGGACGGCGACGCGGGGGAGGAGCCGCCGTCGGACGGTGAGCCGGAAGCCGAGGACGCGGCGTCGGACGGTGCGGAGGAACCAGAAGAACCGGAAGAGCCGGAAGAACCAGTGGGGTCGGAAGAGCCGGTGGGGTCGGGGGAGTCGGAGGAACCCGGTGAGGGGGAGGTGTCCGGGGAAGCGGAACCGGACTCCGTGGTCGTCGGTTCCGGGAGGTCGGCCGCCTCCTGCTTCGTCGCGAAGAGTTGCTGGGCCTGGTTGTCGTCGCTGACGGCGTTGTCGTAGGAGACGACCCGCTCGAGGTCGATCACCAGGCGACCGGTGGCCTGGGACGACTCCACCTTCCAACGGCAGCCCACCTTGCGGTCGGTGTCGTACGTGAGGGCCGGCTCGCCCGCGTACGCCTTCTCGCGCTGCGCCTGATCGGCCATCTCCCTGATGCCGGGCAGGAGTTCGTCGAGCGTCTTGGGGCCGATCGCGCCGCAGGGCTCGGGGAGCGTGGCGTATCTGCCCGGCTGGGCCACCGGGGAGGCCGTACCGGCGCTGCCCGGGTTGGAGTTGTCCGACTGGCTTCCGCTGCCCGAACTTCCGGTGCATCCGGCCAGCAGGGCCGCGAGGAGCGCGGCGACGCCGGGTACGTAGGCCCTCCGCTGCACGGCCGGGCTCCTCTCGACGGGCGGGTGCGGGCCGCAGCCCGCCGGGTCTCTCAGTGTCCCCGCTGGTTAATCGCTTGCCGCACGGGGGCACCCCCGGCAGACAATGTGTATCGCACGCACTGCCGTGAACGCCGGTCCGAAGTCCGCTTCGTCGACCTGAACGACGGCTTTTGCTCTTTTGCGCTTATGCTGTTTTTCGGGGGAATGAGGGCGATATGTCGTACGTGGAGATACCGGGTGCGAAGGTGCCGATCCGTCTGTGGACGGACCCGGCGACGGTGGAGGAGGGCGCCCTCCAGCAGTTGCGGAACGTGGCGACCCTGCCCTGGATCAAGGGCCTCGCCGTGATGCCGGACGTGCACTACGGGAAGGGCGCGACGGTCGGCTCGGTCATCGCGATGCGGGGCGCGGTGTGTCCTGCGGCGGTCGGGGTCGACATCGGCTGCGGCATGTCGGCGGTGCGGACGTCCCTGACGGCCGACGACCTGCCGGGCGACCTGTCCCGGCTGCGCTCGAGGATCGAGCAGATGATCCCGGTCGGGCGCGGGATGCACGATTCCCCCGTGGACCCGGCCCGGCTGCACGGCTTCACGACCGGCGGCTGGGACGACTTCTGGGGGCGCTTCGACGGCGTGGCGGAAGCGGTCAGGTTCCGTCAGGAGCGGGCCACGAAGCAGATGGGAACGCTTGGCTCGGGCAACCACTTCGTCGAGGTCTGCACGGACACGACCGGTGCGGTCTGGCTGATGCTGCACTCCGGTTCCCGGAACATCGGCAAGGAACTGGCCGAGCACCACATCGGGGTGGCGCAGAAGCTCCCGCACAACCAGGGCCTGGTCGACCGTGACCTTGCCGTCTTCGTGGCGGACACCCCGCAGATGGCGGCCTACCGGAACGACCTGTTCTGGGCGCAGGAGTACGCGAAGCGAAACCGTTCGATCATGATGGCGTTGCTGAAGGACGTGATCCGCAAGGAGTTCAAGAAGGCGAAGCCGGCCTTCGAGGCGGAGATCAGCGCGCACCACAACTACGTGGCCGAGGAGCGCTACGACGGCATGGACCTGCTCGTCACCCGCAAGGGGGCGATCCGCGCGGGCTCCGGCGAGTTCGGGATCATCCCGGGCTCCATGGGCACGGGCTCGTACATCGTCAAGGGCCTCGGGAACGCCGATTCGTTCAACTCGGCGTCGCACGGCGCCGGCCGGCGCATGAGCCGCAACGCGGCGAAGCGGCGCTTCTCGACGAAGGACCTGGAGGAGCAGACACGGGGCGTGGAGTGCCGCAAGGACTCCGGTGTCGTGGACGAGATCCCGGGCGCGTACAAGCCGATCGAGCAGGTCATCGACCAGCAGCGGGACCTCGTGGAGGTCGTGGCGAAGCTGAAGCAGGTCGTCTGTGTGAAGGGCTGACGGGTGAAGGGCTGACCGGCCCGCGCGTCGCGGCCGTCACGGCTCCCGGTGGACCTTGGTGTTCGACGCCTGGGCCCGGGGGCGCACGACCAGCAGGTCGATGTTGACATGGCTCGGGCGGGTCACCGCCCAGGTGATGGTGTCGGCGACGTCGTCCGCGGTGAGCGGCTCGGCGACGCCCTCGTACACCCGGGCGGCCTTCTCCGTGTCGCCGTCGAAGCGGGTGAGGGCGAACTCCTCGGTCTTCACCATGCCCGGCGCGATCTCGACGACGCGCACGGGCCGGCCGACGATCTCCAGGCGGAGGGTCTCGGCCAGGACGTGCTGGGCGTGCTTGGCGGCGACGTAGCCCGCGCCGCCCTCGTAGGTGGCGTGGCCGGCCGTCGAGGAGACGACGACGACCGTGCCGTCGCCGCTCGCCTCCAGCCGGGGCAGCAGGGCCTGGGTGAGGTGGAGGGTGCCGATGACGTTGGTCTCGTACATCCGGCGCCAGTCGTCCGGGTCGCCGGTCGCGACCGGGTCGGCGCCCAGCGCGCCGCCCGCGTTGTTGACCAGGACGCCGATGGTCTTGAACGCGGTGGCGAACTCGTCGACGGCCGCGCGGTCGGTGACGTCGAGCGGGTACGCGGTGGCCGCGTGGCCGGCCGCGTTGATCTCCTCGGCGAGCGCCTCGATACGGTCCTTGCGGCGGGCGGTGAGGACGACGCGGTAACCGGCCTCGGCGAGCCCGCGGGCCGTGGCGGCGCCGATACCGCTGCTCGCGCCGGTGACGACGGCGATACGAGACGCTGCGGGCGGTGCGGCGGTGGCCATGGGGTGCTCCTCCGGGTGGATCCGTGCGGACGGTGCCGTGCCGGGCCAGCATATGCGGGCCGCCGGGGAGTGTCCGGAGCCGTCCGGGCGCGCGGTCAGCCGCTGCGCGGCGCCCACATGATCACGGCCATTCCGGCCAGGCAGATCAGGGCGCCGGTGATGTCCCAGCGGTCCGGGCGGTAGCCGTCCGCGAGCGCGCCCCACAGGATCGATCCGGCGACGAAGATGCCCCCGTACGCGGCGAGCACGCGGCCGAAGTGCGCGTCGGGCTGGAAGGTGGCGACGAACCCGTACGCGCCGAGGGCGAGGACGCCGCCGGTCGCCCACATCCAGCCGCGTTGTTCCCGCACGCCCTGCCAGACCAGCCAGGCGCCCCCGATCTCCAGGATCGCGGCGAGGGCGAACAGGGCGGCGGAGCGGGCGATGAGCATGGGGGCAGCTTCGCAGACCGGATGCGGGATACCGGAATAAGGGGGGAGGGGGAGTGGTTGAGCCGGTATAGTTGAACCGTAAACCAATTTGGAGGGTGAACGGCCATGCAGTTCGGGATCTTCAGCGTCGGCGACGTCACGCCCGACCCCACGACGGGGCGTACCCCCACCGAGCGCGAGCGGATCAAGGCCATGGTCGCCATCGCGCTGAAGGCCGAGGAGGTGGGCCTGGACGTGTTCGCGACCGGCGAGCACCACAACCCGCCGTTCGTCCCGTCCTCGCCGACGACCATGCTCGGCTACATCGCCGCGCGCACGGAGCGGCTGATCCTCTCCACCTCCACCACCCTCATCACCACCAACGACCCGGTGAAGATCGCCGAGGACTTCGCCATGCTCCAGCACCTGGCCGACGGCCGGATGGACGTGATGATGGGGCGCGGCAACACCGGACCGGTCTACCCCTGGTTCGGCCAGGACATCCGCCAGGGCATCAACCTCGCCATCGAGAACTACGCCCTGCTGCACCGGCTGTGGCGCGAGGACGTCGTCAACTGGGAGGGCAAGTTCCGCACCCCGCTGCAGGGCTTCACCTCCACGCCCCGCCCGCTGGACGAGGTGCCGCCGTTCGTCTGGCACGGGTCGATCCGCTCGCCCGAGATCGCCGAGCAGGCCGCCTACTACGGTGACGGCTTCTTCCACAACAACATCTTCTGGCCGGCCGACCACACCAAGCGGATGATCGAGCTCTACCGGACCCGGTACGCGCACTACGGGCACGGCACGGCCGAGCAGGCGATCGTCGGCCTCGGCGGTCAGGTGTTCATGCGGAAGAACTCGCAGGACGCCGTGCGCGAGTTCCGTCCGTACTTCGACGTCGCCCCCGTCTACGGGCACGGGCCCTCGTTGGAGGAGTTCACCGCGCAGACCCCGCTGACCGTGGGCTCCCCGCAGCAGGTCATCGAGAAGACGCTGTCCTTCCGCGACTACGCGGGTGACTACCAGCGCCAGCTGTTCCTCATGGACCACGCGGGACTGCCGCTGAAGACCGTGCTCGAGCAGCTCGACCTGCTCGGCGAGGAAGTGGTGCCGGTGCTGCGCAAGGAGTTCGCCAAGGACCGCCCGGCCGACGTGCCGGCCGCGCCGACGCACTCCTCGCGGCTGGCCGGCCGGGAAGTGAGCAAGGCATGAACGCCGTGAACGCCGTGAACATCGTCGTGGTGTCGGCCGGGCTGAGCGTGCCGTCGTCCACCCGCCTGCTCGGGGAGCGGCTGGCCGCCGCGGCCACCGGGCAGGCTCCGTCCGAGGTACCGGTGATCGAACTGCGGGACCTCGCGGTGGACATCGCGCACAACTTCACCAGCGGTTTCCCGGCTCCGGCGCTCGCCGCGGCGATGGACGCGGTGACCGGGGCGGACGGGGTGATCGTGGTCACCCCGGTGTTCTCGGCGTCGTACAGCGGGCTGTTCAAGTCGTTCTTCGACGTGCTCGGCGCACGGGACCGGGAGGCCCTGGCCGGCAAGCCGGTGCTGATCGCCGCGACCGGGGGCACGCCCCGGCACTCGCTGGTGCTGGAGCACTCCCTGCGGCCCCTCTTCGCCCACCTGCGCGCGGTCGTCGTCCCCACCGGGGTGTACGCCGCGTCCCAGGACTGGGGGGACAAGGGCCTGGACGCCCGGATCGACCGGGCGGCGGGTGAGCTGGCCGCCCTGGCGGGCGCCCTGCCGGCCGCCGGCCACGGGACGGTCAACGGCAACGGGACGGTCAACGGCAACGGCGGCGCGGCGGGCGGTGACGCGATCCGTGTCACACGCGGGGGTGCCGTCGACGACAAGTTCGACGCGCGCAACGTGGTGCCGTTCGAGGAGCAGCTGGCCGCGCTGCGGTCGGCAGGCTGAGGGGCCCTCCACAGCCCCCACGACTCCCGGCGGTCTTCCATGGACAGCGGCCGCCGGGTGAGACGACCGGGTCCGGTCGTTCGCGAGGGTCCGGTCGCGGGAAGGGACACCCGCGACCGGACCACGGCGGGGTGAGAGCAGGGTGAGAAGGCACCTCTTCGGTCACTGCTCCGTCCGCCGGACGGAGGTGCTTGGCACACTGGCACCGTGTCCCCTACCGCGCCCCGCACCCCCACCGTGCTGCTCGCCGAAGACGACCGGGCCATCCGCAACGCCCTGGAGCGCGCCCTGACCCTGGAGGGCTACCGGGTCACGGCGGTCGCCGACGGCGTCGAGGCGCTGGCACAGACCCGTCGCAGCCGGCCCGACGTCCTGCTGCTGGACGTGATGATGCCCGGCATCGACGGCCTCCAGGTCTGCCGGGCGCTGCGCGCCGAGGGAGACCGCACCCCCGTGCTGATGCTGACGGCACTGGTGGAGACCGCCGACCGGATCGCCGGGCTGGACGCGGGCGCCGACGACTACGTCGTCAAGCCGTTCGACGTCGAGGAGGTCTTCGCCCGGCTGCGAGCCCTGCTCCGCCGGGCAGCCCCGGCCCCGGCATCTGCCTCCGCGCCCGACGGGACGCCGACGGCGCAGGAGCAGCCGGACTCCCGGACGACGCGGGAGACGCGGGAGCCGAGGGACCAGGGGAAGCCGGGGGAGACCCCGAACGCCGCTTTGGGGCGGCACCTCGCCGCGGCCGGGGTGCGCATGGACCCGCAGGCACGCCGGGCCTGGCGCGGACGGCGCGAACTGGAGCTGACCCGCACCGAGTTCGAACTGCTGGAGCTGCTGATCCGCAACGCGGGCATCGTCCTCGACCACTCCACCATCTACGACCGTATCTGGGGCTACGACTTCGGCCCCGGCTCCAAGAACCTCGCCGTCTACGTCGGCTACCTGCGCCGCAAACTCGACGAGCCCGGCGCACCGCAGCTGATCCACACGGTGCGCGGGGTGGGTTACGTGCTGCGGGAGGACTGAGTGGCGCCGGACCGGCCCGCGTCACGGGCCCGGCGGTGCCGGCTGCCGCTGCTGTCGCTGGGCACCAGGTTCACGGTGGCGTTCGCCGCCGTGACGGCCACGGTCACCGTCCTGGTCGGCATCCTGTCGTACAGCGCCGCCGCGCGACTGGTCCGGGTGGACCAGCAGAGCGTGTTCGACGAGGTCGTGGAGGACCTGCGCGGCGAGGTCAGGTCGAACCGGATGTCACCGCTCGACTTCTCCTCCGACGCCCCCGGCCACGACCTGGTGCGGCCCGCCCGGACGGACGTCCAGGTGCTGGGGCCGGACGGCCGGATCGTCGACCCGGGTGATCCGGGGCTGCCGGTGGTCGACGCCGACCGCGCGGTCGCGGGGGCCGCCACGGCCGGGCGGGTGGTCGAGCACGCGGACGTCGACGTCGGCGACGACATCTACCGCGTCGCGACCGTCGCGCTGGGCGAGGGCCGGGGCGCGGTCCAGATCGCGCAGGAGTTCAGCGACACCGAGGACCTGTTGCGGACCCTCCAGCGGCGCACCCTCGTCCTGATGGCGGCGGTGGTGGTCGGGGCCGGTCTCTTCGGCTGGTGGCTGGCCCGGCGCATCACCCGCCGCCTGGTCGTCCTCACCGACGCCGCCGAGGACGTCGCCCGCACCCGCAGGCTCGACATCCAGGTGCCCGTGGCCGGCCGGGACGAGGTGGGCCGGCTCGGCCGCGCCTTCGACCGGATGCTGGGCCGGCTCGCCCAGTCCGAGGACGACCAGCGCCGGCTCGTCCAGGACGCGGGGCACGAACTGCGCACCCCGCTCACCTCGTTGCGGACCAACATCTCCCTGCTGCGGCGCATCGACGAACTCCCGCCGGACACCCGTGAGGAACTCGTCGCCGACCTCTCCCAGGAGGCCCGTGAGCTGACCGACCTGGTCAACGAACTCGTCGAGCTGGCGGCCGGCCAGTCCGACACCGAGCCGCCGCGGCGCGTCGACCTCGCCGACATCGCCCACGACGTGGCGGAACTGGCCCGGCGCCGCAACGGACGGGAGATCGTCGTCCATAGGAGCGGCGACACCACGACCGACGGACGGCCCGGGATGCTCACCCGGGCGGTGTCCAACCTGGTCGAGAACGCGGTCAAGTTCGACCGGGGCGGCACGGCGCCCATCGACATCACCGTCGCGGGACCCGCGCGACCGGGCACGGTGCGGGTGGAGGTCCGCGACCGGGGGCCCGGTATCGCGGCCGCCGACCTGATCCGCGTCTTCGACCGCTTCTACCGCGCCGCCGACGCCCGCTCCCTGCCCGGTTCGGGCCTCGGCCTGTCCATCGTGCGCGAGGTGGCCCTGGCCCACGGGGGCGCACCGTACGCGGTACGCCGGGCCGGCGGCGGCACGGTGATCGGCTTCACGGTGGGCGGCGTCCCCCTGACCCACCACGACACGGAACCGGGCCCCTGACGGGTGAGCGGGGCCGCCGCCCCGCCGCCCCGGTGACGACGGGCCCGACCACGGCCTCGACGGCCACGGCTCCCCGGCCGGATTCCGCGCGATGCGCGGGAACCGACCGCCTCCCCCGTCCGACTGCTGGGGGACGGCAGGGAGGTGGGATGGGAGGACTGGACGTCCGGATGTCCGACGTGGTGTGCCGGCACGGCAGGGCCGAGGCCGTGTGCGACGTCGACCTGGAGACAGCGTCCGGTCAGCGGGTGGCGCTGACCGGACGCAAGTGGTTCGTCAGTGGGGCCGCCGACGCCGACCTCGTCACGGTCCTCGTCCGCACGGACGGCGAGGCTCCGGACCGGGACGGCCTGTCCCTGCTGCTGGTCCCCACCGCCGCCCCGGTTTCCGGGTGGTCCGCGAGCTGCCCGTGCTCGGTGCGGCGGGGCAGGCGGAGATCGCCCTCGACGGCGTAGCGGTGGACGCCGGCCACCTGATCGGCGCACGCGGGAAGGCTCTCGCCGGCGCCGCCGAACGCCTCCAGCTCGGCCGCACCCTGCGCAGCCTGCGCTGACTCGGCCAGGCGGGCCGTGCCTTCGAGCTCATGCGGGACCGGGCCGCCGCCCGCACCCGCTCCCGCGGCCCGCTCGGCGACCTGCGACTCGTCCAGCGGCACGTCTTCGAGTCGCTGCTCGCCCTGCGGACCACCCGGCCGCTCGTCCACGAGGCCGTGGCCCTGCTGGACGCGGGCGACGACGCCCCTGTGGAGGTGGGCCTGGCCGAGGTCGCGGCCACGCGCACGCTCCAGCAGGTGGCCGGCGCGGCGATCCAGGTCCACGGTGCGGCGGGCCTCGGCCCGGACACCGACCTGCCCGCCCTCTTCCGCACCGGTCGCGCGGCCCGCATCCTCGACGGCCCGACGCACTGCACATCACGTCGGTGGTGCGCCGCGTGCTGCGCACGGACGACAGACGGCCTCAACCGGTATCGGCGGCCGTCTGGCCGGTGTCGACCGCTGGTCGGCTGGTACCGGTGGCCGTCTGGCCGGTGCCGACCGCCGGTTGGACGGTTTCGGCAGCCGGCGGGCCGACGAGCTCCGCGAGGGCGTACGCCAGGAAGAAGGTGCCCCAGATCGGCTCGTGCCGGACGGCTGTTCCGGCCGCCAGGTCGTAACAGCCGTCCAGGAGCCGCCCGTCGGCGGTCAGCTGCCCGCCGACGAGCTCTTCGAGGACGGCGACGGCCCGGTCCCGGTGGCCCAGCAGGAGCAGTGCCGAGGCGGTGACGGCGGCGGCAGAGGTGTCCCGAGGGCCGTCGGGGCGAGCGGTGTCGGCGGGCGGCACGAGGTGCTCCGGCACCAACGAGGCCACGTGTCCGGCGAATTCGTCGCCGCCCGGCAGGCACGCGGCCTCGGTGAGTGCGAGCAGCAGCCACGCCGGATCCCGGCTCCAGCCCGGCGGCGGATCAGTGTCGGCGAGCCGGCCGGCACCCGGTGCGTACCGCCACGACCAGTGGAACGGGCGCTCGCCCAGGCACAGTTCGAGGTGCCGACGCAGAGGGGACCGGGCCGCCTCCGGGTCCGCGGCGGCCAGCAACGGCACCATGCCGGGTACGCCGTCCACGCGGGCCCGCAGCCGCGGCCCGCCGCCCCGTCGGTCCCCCGACGGGTCCCGCCCCGTCCGGCCCGCCCCGTCCGATCCGTTGTCACAGACGCACCTCCGGGGACAGAAGTCGGGCTCAACTCCTCGCGGATTCACGCCTGTTGGTGTGAGGTGAATCACCTGAGGAGTGCTGAGTGCCGGGCCGGGGAAGTTTCCGTACCCCCGCGTGACAGCGAGGCCGGAATGCGAGGATGAGCCGCCATGACTGCCGGGTGGTGCTTCCGCACGACACGGGCCGCGGTGTTCGCGGCCGTCTGCGTGCTGCTCGCCGCCCTGGGGCACGTCCTGATGTCGGGCACCGGAGTGCCGTGGTGGTCCCTCGCCGCCGGAGCGGCGGTGACCGGCGGCGCGGCGTGGTGTCTGGCCGACCGGGAGCGCGGGCTCGTCCTCGTCCCCTCCGTCGTGACGGCCGCGCAGGCGGCACTCCACCTGTGGTTCTCGTACGCGCAGGAACGCGCGACGACGTCCACCACGGACGGCACGACGGCCGCCACGCACTCCATGCTCCATGTGCCCCACAGGGGTCACGGAAGCTCCGTCGCGGAGCCGACGGGCCCCATGGGCGCGATGGACTCCATGACGGAGACGGGCCACATGGTGGGCCACACCATGGACGGGACGTCCCTGTCCTCCGCGGGCATGCTCGCCGCCCACCTGCTGGCCGCACTCCTGAGCGGCCTGTGGCTCGCGTACGGCGAACGCGCGGCCTTCCGCATCCTGCGGGCCGTCGCCGGATGGCTGGCCGCACCGCTGCGGCTGCCGCTCGCTCCCGCCGCACCACCGCGCCGCCCGCGCGTCACCCCCCGCCACCGCCGCACGGCCCACCGGCCGCAGCGGCTGTTCCTCGTGTACGCGATCACTCCTCGGGGCCCGCCGGCGGGGACCGCTGTCGTCTGAGACAGCCGGTTCCCCGACACCGCCCAGGGCGCCCCGCGCCCGGACGGCGGCTCGGGCAACGGACGTACGCCGCCGTGCGCGCTGTGCGTAGGTCCGCCCCCCACCCCACCACCGGATCCGCCGCGCGCCGTGCGCGGCCGGTCCGCACGCCGGATCTCCGCTCTGCTCGCCGGGTTCCCGTGCCGGACCTCCGGACTCCCGAGAAGGACATCAGGTGACCAGTCCTGCCCTGTCTGCCGCATCGTCTGCCGCATCACCTGTCGCATCCGACACGACGCCGCACACCGCGAGAACACGTGACGAGAGGACGGCCCTCGACGAGTCGACCACGACCTGGGCACTCGCCGCCCGCGCCGGCGACCCGGAGGCCGTGGAGAACCTCGTCCGCGCCCTGCACCGAGACGTCCGCCACTTCGTCACCTACCTCAGCGCCGATCCCCAGGCCGCCGACGACCTCGCCCAGGACACCTTCCTGCGGGCCCTCGGCAGCCTGCACCGTTTCGAGGGGCGTTCCTCCGCCCGCACCTGGCTGCTGTCCATCGCCCGACGCGCGGTGATCGACAGCTACCGGCACGCCTCCGCCCGCCCCCGTCTCCTCGACACCGACGACTGGCAGGCCGCCGCCGAGGGCGCCCAGGAGCGCGGTCTGCCCGGCTTCGACGACGGCATCGCGCTCACCGAACTGCTGGACGCGCTGCCCGCGGAACGCCGTGAGGCGTTCGTCCTCACCCAACTCCTCGGCCTGCCCTACGCGGAGGCGGCCGAACTCGGCGACTGCCCGGTCGGTACGGTCCGCTCCCGCGTCGCCCGGGCCCGCTCCGCACTGATCCGGTCCCTGCACGACGCCGACCGGGCCGAACCGCTGAGCGCGGCAGCCTGACGCACCGGGCCCCGGAGCGGCCACCGCCCCGGGGCCCGGCCCTCTCCCTGTGCCCCGGAGGCAGGACAACCGGCCGGACCGGTCCTCGGGGGCGGCGGAGGCGGCTTCACACCGGAGGGCTTTCGGACGATGTCGCGGCGTCGGCGATGATGTCCCGCAGCGCCGCGATGTGGCCGTCGAAGGCATCCCGGCCGGCGCCGGTGAGCCGGGCGCGTACCTTCCGGCGGCTGCCGCTGAGGCGGCGTTCCGTGGTGACGTACCCGGCTTCCTCGAGCGTCGTGAGCTGCTTGGACAGCGCGGAGTCGGACAGTCCCAACCGGTCCTTGAGGAAGGCGAACTCGGCCCAGTCGGCCGCCGCCAGTGTCGCCACCAGAGACAGACGGGTGCTGGGATGGATCAGCTCGTCGAAACGTGCTTTCGTCACGCCCGTACCCAACGACGCAGAACACGCAGGATGTCCGGCCCACCGAACCCGACGACAGCCGCGACCAGCACCGCCGCCCAGATGCCGGCATGACCGGAGCCGTCGGCGTCGAGCGCGAGCGCCGCGAGGACGGTGACCCCGACGAGCCCGAGCAGCATGCCGACCACGACCAGCGGGATGCGACGGCCGGCGACCGCGGCGCTCACCCGCAGCCGATCCGTGCGCCGGCGTCCGTCGAGCAGACGTGACGCGAGCACTGCGTGCCCCATGCCGAAGCACAGGGTCGCGATCCCGGCCGGCCACGGTGGCGCCACGCTGCTGAGCACGCCCAGCAGGATCCAGCCGGCCGCCATCGCCCACCAGTAGCCGCGGGGCAGGCCGACTTCCCCGGCCACTTGGCGTCGAGCGCGGTCGGCTGCGTCGAGGGCGGTGCGCGCCTGCTCCGGAGCGATGTCGTCCATGGCAACACCTCACTTTCCTAGTAGGAAAGTGAGAGTCTCACTTTCCCGCTGGGAAAGTCAAGGGTCGGGGGGCGACGTCGTTTCCCGGTTTCCGCTCCCCTTCTGTGGCGCTGCACGTTCTGTGGCGCTGTCACGTCGGGTGCCCCGGGCGGTGTCCCTCCGGGTGGTGCAAGGGGTCTGAAGGCGGCGTCGCGGGCCGGAGGTCGGTCGCGCTGCCGGCGGGCTCGACGTGGGCGATGCCGGGACACGCCTCCATGCCCCGGGGAGGACACACCGTCCCGAAGCCGTGAGCACTTCGGCCACCACTGTCCTGATGCCGCTCATCTGAGCGCTTGAGTGACACCTGCCCGCCGACTGCTCACGGTTTTCCGCACGGCACCCCCCCCTCCGGTCCCGCAGCGCAGGGGCCGCAAAGGCCCCACACCACATGGCGGGACACGACCTCTCGGTGCCCCGGGCGGTCGGGGAAACCGACGTGACAGGCGAGGAACGCCGAGGAAGACTCGCGTCGTGCGCGATCGTGTGGATGCCTCCTCCGGCCTGGTGCTGCGGAGATGGAGGGCCGAGGACGTCCGGGCGGTGACGACCGCGTTCGCGGATCCGCTCATGCGCGGCCAGTCCGGCGAGCCGGTCGACTCCGTCCGGGCCGCCGAGCGGTGGACGACGGCCCGTGATGAGCAGTGGGCCGCGGGCTCCGCCTTTTCCTTCGCCGTCGTCGACGGCGGTGGCCTCGTGCTCGGCCAGGTGTGTGCCGGCCCGGTGGACCGGCGTCATGCCACCGGATGGGTCTCCTCCTGGACGACGGCGACGGCTCGTGGCCGGGGCACGGCTTCCCGTGCCTGCCGTGCTGTGGCCCGCTGGGCCTTCGACGACGCGGAACTCTTCCGGCTGGAGCTCGGGCACCGGGTGAACAATCCCGCCTCGTGCGCAGTGGCGCGCGCCGCCGGCTTCGCGGTGGAAGGACGGCAACGGCAGAAGCTCGCATACGACGGTGTCCGCCACGACGTGGAACTCCACGCCCGCCTGGCGACGGACCCGGAGCCCGTGTCGGGGTGATGCGGTGATGACGAAGGCCGGTCGCCGCGACCCGGGATCGGAGACCGGGTCACGGCGACCGGCCTTCGCGGGCGGTGCGCCGGGGTCGTTCAGAAGCCGACGGCGTTCAGAACCCGATGGAGTGCAGGACGCCCAGGCCGACGTCGGCGTAGGAGTGCTTGCCGGAGACGAAGATGTTCACGCCGTAGTAGTTGAACAGCCAGCAGCAGAAGGCGGCCAGCGCCAGGTAGGCGGCCTTGCGGCCCTTCCAGCCGGCGGTGGCGCGGGCGTGCAGGTAGCCGGCGTAGGCGACCCAGGTGATGAAGGACCAGGTCTCCTTGGGGTCCCAGCCCCAGTAGCGGCCCCAGGCGTCGCCCGCCCAGATGGCGCCCGCGATGATCGTGAACGTCCACAGCGGGAAGACGGCCGCGTTGACGCGGTAGGCGAACTTGTCGAGCGAGGCGGAGGCGGGCAGCCGCTCCATGACGGAGGTGGCGAAGGAGCCGGGCTTGCCGCCGCGCGCGAGCTTGCCCTCGTAGGAGTCCTTGAACAGGTACAGGATCGTGCCGACCGCGCCGACGTAGAAGACCGCGCCGCACAGGATCGCGGTGGAGACGTGGATGTACATCCAGTACGAGTCGAGCGCGGGGACCAGCTGGTCGCTCTCGGTGTACAGGACGGTGATGGCGACACCGAGGTCGAGCAGCACGGTCGTGGTCAGGAACAGCCCGAGCCAGCGCACGTTCTTCTTCAGCACCAGCAGCAGGAGGTACACGCCGACGGCGGTGGTGGTGAAGGTGATGTTGAACTCGTACATGTTGCCCCAGGGCGCCCGCTGCACGGACAGCGCCCGGGTGAGCACACCACCGAACTGGACCAGGAAGGCGAGCACCGTGAAGGAGACGGCGATCCGCCCGAAGAGGTCGCCCTGCTCGTCCCCGCCGTGCGCCCCGGGCCCGTCGGGCACGTCACGGGTGCCGGCCCCGGCCCGTACGACGACCTTCGGCCGCTCCAGCACGGCGGTGCCGCCCGCCGTGTCGACGGTGACGGCGGGGCCCTTCCCGGCCGCCTGCGCCCGGGGGGTGAGCGCGGCGGCGGTGCGGGCGACCTTGCTGCGGCTGCCGAAGATCCATTCGGCGATGTACGCCAGGAAGGCCAGGGTGTAGACAGCCATCGCGGAGTAGATCAGCACATTGCTGATCTCCGCGAGGTTCTCGTTGTTCGCGGCGGCCAGGCTCGTGGCGGTGGCCAGATCGGTTGCGGCGGCGAGAGTCAAGGCTTCTCAGCCCCTTCGGCAGATGCGGCTTGGGGGTCGGGGGAATCGACGGATGCTGCGGGGGCGGCGTCATCGGCGTCGGCGTCATCGGCGTCGGGGACGCCGGGAGCCTGGTCGTAGAGGATTCCGGCCAGGTCGCCGAGTTCCTCGGGCACCTTGGCGGACTCGCTGCGGCCGAGCCCGGCCATCTCGACGACGGTGACGCCGTCGGGGCCCTCGACCGCCCGCACCCACACGCGGCGCCGCTGGATGAACAGGGAGCAGGCGAGGCCACCGATCGCGAAGAGGGAACCGGCGAGGGCCCAGCCGCCGCCCGGCTCCTGGACGATCTGGAAGCCGGCCCACTCCTTGATCTCCTTCTCGAAGGTGACCGAGCCGGCACCGTCCGGGAGGGTCATGGTCTCGCCGGGCATCAGCAGCTTCTTGAACAGCTCGCCCTCGGAGTCCTTGAACTCCTTCATCTTCGTCTTGTCCATCTGGTAGACGCTCTGCGGAATGCCGGCGTCGGCCTTCAGGTCGCCGTGGTAGGCGGAGAGTGCGAGCACCGGGTAGTCCAGTGCCGGGAACTGGGAGAGCATCGTGCCGACGGCCGAGCCGCCGAAGGTGGGCACGAAGAAGGCGTTGAAGCCGAGCTGCTCCTTCTCGCCCTCGGGGTTGCGGTAGCCGTCGAGGACCTTGACCACACCGGAGGAGGTGACGTTCGCGTCGAGCGGCAGCAGCGGCACGGCGTCCTTGAAGACGACCTTGCCCTCGCCGTCGCGGACGGTGACGACGGGCGCGTAGCCGTGGCTGACGAGGTAGACCTTGGCGTCGCCGACCTTCAGCGGCTTGTTCACCTCGACCTTGGTCGTCTTCTCCTTGCCGTAGGCGCCCTCGCTGTGGACCAGCTCGGTCTCGTAGGTGCGCGGGGTGCCCTTGTTGGGGCCGGAGGGCTCGTACGTGCCGGTGAAGGACTTCACGGTGAAGCTGAACGGCTCCAGGTCGGCGACGTCGAAGAGGTTGCCGGACTTGAAGTCGTCGTACTGCGAGAGCGTGTTGGCGAAGCCCTGGCCCTCGACGATCAGCTTGTTGCCCTCGGACTTGAACAGCTGGCCCCAGGCGAAGGCGATCAGCATCACGATCAGGGCGATGTGGAAGGTGAGGTTGCCGACCTCCCGCAGATAGCCCTTCTCGGCGGCGACGGCGTCCCCGGCCCGGTGGGCGCGGAAGCGGCGCTTCCGCAGCAGGGCCAGGGCGGCCTCACGGACCTGCTCGGGCTCGGCCTCGGTGCGCCAGGTGGTGTAGGCGGGCAGCCGGGTCAGCCGCCGCGGGGCGCCCGGCGGACGGCCGCGCAGCTGGCCGACGAACTGCCAGGTGCGGGGCACGATGCAGCCGATGAGGGAGACGAACAGCAGGATGTAGATCGCCGAGAACCACACCGAGCTGTAGACGTTGAACAGGCCGAGCGTGTCGTAGATCGGTGCGAGGACGTCGTGCTGCTCGCGGAAGTCGTCGACCCGGGTTCTGTCGATGCCGGTCTGCGGGATGAGCGAGCCGGGGATCGCGGCGAGCGACAGCAGGAGCAGCAGCAGCAGCGCGACCCGCATGGACGTGAGCTGCCGCCAGAACCAGCGGGCCCAGCCGATGACGCCCAGGGCGGGCAGGTTCGGCGGCTCCTCCGTGGGCGCGGTGGACAGCTGGGAACCGGCGGCACCCAGCTCCTGGTCGCCGGTGCCGGAACCGGCCGCGGACTCTTCGGGCCCCGCCGGGGTTGCTTCGGACCCGGTTCCGGAAGTCGTACTCATCGAGGTCAGATCCCCACAGTGAAGCCGTTGGACCAGGTCTGCATCTGCGTCACGAGGCTGTCCCACACGCCGGTGAGCAGCAGCACCCCGGTCAGGATCATCATCGTGCCGCCGATCCGCATGACCCAGACGTAGTGCCGCTTGACCCAGCCGAAGGCGCCGAGCGCCTTGCGGAAGGCGACGGCCGCGAGGACGAAGGGCAGACCCAGCCCCAGACAGTACGCGACGGTCAGCACGGCCCCGCGTCCGGCGCTCTCCTGTTGCGCGGAGAGCGTCAGTACGGAGGCGAGGGTGGGGCCGATGCAGGGCGTCCAGCCGATGCCGAACAGGGCGCCGAGGACGGGCGCGCCGGCCAGGCCGGCCGCCGGCCGCTTGTGGAAGCGGAACTCGCGCTGGGTGAGCCAGGGCATCATCCCCATGAAGAAGACGCCCATGAGGATCATGAGGACGCCGAGCACCTTGGTCAGGATGCCGGACTGTTCCTGCAGCGTCTGGCCGAAGTAGCCGAAGAAGGCGCCGCCGGAGACGAACACGACGGTGAAGCCGAGGACGAACAGCGAGGCGCCGGTGACCATCCGGCCGCGCCGGGCCTCGGCCAGATCGGTGCCGGACACGCCGGTGACGTAGGAGAGGTAGCCGGGGACCAGCGGCAGGACGCAGGGCGAGAAGAAGGAGACGAGCCCGCCGAGCAGGGCGATGGGCAGCGCCACCAGCAGGGCGCCGTTGAGTACCGTGCCGTTGTAGGCGGGGTCGGCGGCGAGGGAGGCGGTCCCGGCGGCGAGCGCGGTGAGGGGGGTCACGTCACTTCTCCGCGACGACCGGCTCGAGCATCTTCAGCAGCCGCTCCTCGCTGAGCGCGGTCAGCGAGCGGGCCGCGATCTTCCCCTCGCGGTCCAGGATCAGGGTGGAGGGGATCGCCTGCGGGTTGAGGGTGCCCTTCTCGAAGCGGAGCATCAGCTTGCCCGTGGGGTCGTACAGGCTCGGGTAGGTGATGCCGAAGTCCTTCTCGAAGGCGAGCGCCGAGCCGGCACTGCTGTCGCGGGTGTTGATGCCGACGAACTGCACGCCCTGGTCGGCGTAGTCCTCGGACACCTTGGCGAAGTGCTTGGCCTCCGCGCGGCACGGGTTGCACCAGGAGCCCCAGACGTTGAGGACGACGACCTTGCCCTGGAAGTCGGCGACGTCGAGGGGCTCGCCCTCGAGCGTCTCGCCGGACAGGTCGGGCGCGGTGGCGCGCTCACCCCTGGCGACGGTGGAGATGCCTTCGTTGCTGGTGACGAAGTTGGTGTTGCCACCCCCGCCCGAGGTTCCGCCGGAACCGCACGCGGAGACCAGCAGGGCGGTCACTGCGGTGCCGACGGTCAGGACGGCACGGCGGTGGACGCGGGTGGCGCGATTCGCGCGCTGGGGGGCACGGCTGGCGGCACTCATGTGAAAAGTTTCGCATGCCCGTTCTGGGGATCTTGCCCACCCCCCCCTTGCGGACGGAAACCCGCATATCGGCCCGGCGCGGATGCCTCGTCAGGCGCCGCTCGGGTCCCCCGTCCCGGTGCCGCTCGGTTCTCCGGTCCCGGCGGCGTCGCCGGCGTCCTTCAGGAAGGCCGGCCAGCCGCCGACCGGTTCCTGCCCGACGTCCAGGGTGCGCAGCCGCTCCAGCACCTCGGGCCGCTGGACGTCCAGCCAGTCGGTGAACTGGCGGAAGGAGACGATACGTACGTCGCCGCCCTTCTCCTTCGCCCGCGCGATGTGCTTGAGGGACTCCTCCACCGCGTCCATGTAGATGCCGCCGTTCCACTGCTCGAAGTGGTTGCCGACGAAGAAGGGGGCCCGGTTCGTCTCGTATGCCCGCTCGAAGCCCGATATGTACGCCTGGGTCGCCTGCTTGCGCCAGCCCGGGTGGTGGTGGGCGGGCGCGTTGGTGGAGTTGACGGACTGGTTGGCGAGGATGTTGTAGTCCATCGACAGGACCTCGAAGGAACGCCCGGGAAAAGGTATCTGCTGCAGCGGGAGGTCCCAGATGCCGTTCCGCTTCGACGGCCAGACCTGACGGCCGCCGGGCGAGGAGGAGTCGTAGCGCCAGCCGAGCTCGCGGGCGGTGGTCAGCAGGTTGTCCTGGCCGAGCAGACAGGGCGTACGGCCGCCGACGAGTTCCTTGTCGTAGTCGAACGGCAGCGGCGGCAGGTCGGTCCAGCCGGAGTTGGTCCGCCACTCCTTCACGAACTTCTTCGCCTGCTCTGTCTCGCTGCGCCACTGCTGCGGCGTCCAGTTGCCGACGCTGCCGGAGCCGGCGCAGAAGTGGCCGTTGAAGTGGGTGCCGATCTCATGGCCCTCGAGCCAGGCGCGGCGGACGTTCTTCAGCGTGTCCTTGATGTGGTCGTCGGTGAGGTAGCCGATGTCGGAGGCGCCGCGCGGGTTGTTCGGCGGCTCGTACAGCCGCTTCTTCGACTCGGGCAGCAGATACAGCCCGGAGAGGAAGAACGTCATGTGCGCCTCGTGCTCCTTGGCGAGGTCCAGGAAGCGCGGGAAGAGCCCGTTGCCGACCTCGCCGGCCCCGTCCCAGGAGAAGACGACGAACTGCGGCGGGGTCTGCCCCGGCTCCAGCGGCACCGGCCTGGCAGGCTGATGGGGCTGCTTGCCGGTGAAGGCGGTGGAGCCGTCACCGATCGGCCGGACGGTCCTCGTCGGCTCGGGGGTGCCGGTGCGGCCGCCGTCGCCTCCCTCGCCGCTCCCGCCGGAACCCTCGGCACGGCTCGTGCCGCTCGGGCCGGTGGCGCCGCCGCAGCCGGCCAGCGACACCGCCGCGGCGGCCCCCGCGCCGAGCCCGATCATTCCCCTGCGGGTGAGAGTGCGCATGGCATCCCCGTTCGTCACGTCCTCTGGTGGTCACTCCTTCAGAGGACGTGACGCGAACGGGGGTTCCCGCGTGGTGCGGAGGTTTGGCAACGATCGTCACGGGGGTGTCATGGGGCCGCCGGGACGCCTGCCCTGCCCGGGGCCCTGGGGCCCCGGGGCTCGGAGCCCGGGTCCTCCTGGTCCCTAGGCCCCGAAGGCCTTCCCCTTCCCCTTCACCGGCTTGGCGCCGGCGAGGAGATGGGCGGGGACGAGATCGCGGGCCGGCTCGCTGTAGCCGACGGAGACGATCCTGTCCCCCCGGTAGGTGAAGGTGGTCAGCGAGGCCAGCGTGCACTGCCGCTTGCGCGGGTCGTGCCACAGCCGCCGCTTCTCGACGTAGGACCGCACGATCCAGATCGGCAGCTGATGGCTGACCAGCACCGCCTCGTGACCGCGCGCCGCGTCCTTGGCCGCGTCCAGCGCGCCCATCATGCGGACGACCTGCTCGATGTACGGCTCGCCCCAGGACGGCTTGAACGGGTTGACGAGGTGCTTCCAGTTCTCCGGCCGGCGCAGCGCGCCGTCGCCGACGCCGAAGGTCTTGCCCTGGAAGACGTTGTCGGCCTCGATCAGCCGCTCGTCGGTGGCGATGTCCAGGCCGTGCGCCTTGGCGATCGGCTGGGCCGTCTCCTGCGCCCGCTCCAGCGGGGAGGCGCCGACATGGACGACGTCCCGGGAGGCGAGGTGCTCGCCGACCCGTTCGGCCATCCGCCGGCCCAGCTCGGAGAGCTGGTAGCCGGGGAGCCGGCCGTAGAGGACGCCGTCCGGGTTGGCGACCTCGCCGTGCCGCAGCAGGTGGACGACGGTGAGGTCGTTCTTCTTCCCCGTGCTCGCGTTCTCTGCGTTCGCGTTCTCCGTGTTCGCGTTCTCCGTGCTCACGCCGTCGCCTCCGCCGCCGCTCGGGCCGCCGCCGGGAGGGCGTCGGCGATCCGCTGGACGGCCCGGTCGTCGTGCGCGGTGGACACGAACCAGGCCTCGAAGGACGAGGGCGGCAGGTGGACGCCGTGCGCGAGGAGGGAGTGGAAGAAGGCGGTGTAGCGGAAGGACTCCTGCGCCTTGGCGTCCTCGTAGGTGCGCACCGGCCGGTCGGTGAAGAACACCGAGAACATGTTGGAGGCGTTCTGCAGCGTGTGCGCCACGCCCTCCTTGGTCAGCGCCTCGGTGACCAGGGACTGGATCCGCGCGGAGACGGCGTCGACCGTGGCGTAGGCGGCGTCGTCGAGCAGCCGGAGCTGGGCGAGCCCGGCGGCGGTGGCGACGGGGTTCCCGGAGAGGGTGCCGGCCTGGTAGACGGGCCCGGCGGGGGCGAGGTGCGCCATGACGTCGGCCCGCCCGCCGAAGGCCGCGGCCGGGAAGCCGCCGCCCATCACCTTGCCGAAGGTCATCAGGTCGGGCCGCACACCGTCGACGCCGTACCACCCGGCGCGGCTGGTGCGGAACCCGGTCATCACCTCGTCGGAGATGTACAGCGCGCCGTCGGCGGCGCAGGCGTCCTTGAGGCCCTGGTTGAAGCCGGGCAGCGGCGGTACGACGCCCATGTTGCCCGGGGACGCCTCGGTGATCACACAGGCGATCTCACCGGGGTGCGCGGCGAAGGCCGCGTGCACGGCGTCGAGGTCGTTGTACGGCAGGACGATCGTGTCGCCGGCCTGCGCCCCCGTGACGCCGGGGGTGTCCGGCAGCGCGAACGTGGCGAGGCCCGACCCCGCGGCGGCCAGCAGCGCGTCGACGTGGCCGTGGTAGCACCCGGCGAACTTGATCACCTTGGCGCGCCGCGTGAAGCCGCGGGCGAGCCGGATCGCCGACATGGTGGCCTCGGTGCCGCTGGACACCAGCCGGACCTGCTCCAGCGGCTCGACCCGGGCGACCATCTCCTCGGCGAGCGCGACCTCGCCCTCACCGGGCGTGCCGAAGGAGGTTCCGCGCGTGACGGCCTCCTGCACGGCGGCGACCACCTCGGGGTGCGCGTGCCCGAGGATCATCGGCCCCCAGGAGCAGACCAGGTCGACGTACTCCCGTCCGTCGGCGTCGGTCAGGTACGGGCCGGTGCCGGACACCATGAACCGGGGCGTGCCGCCGACGGCGCGGAAGGCGCGCACCGGCGAGTTCACGCCACCGGGGGTGACGGCCGCGGCACGGTCGAACAGCGCCTGCGAGGCTTGGGCTTCGTATGGGTATGGCAGTTCGCTCATGACCTGCGACTTCTCCGACCTCTCCGACATCTCGGACTCGGGGTGCGAGTGACCTGTTCAGGGTAGGCCAGGCGGGAGCGGGGGGCCGGAGGCCGGGGCGCGAAGCGGGTCCGGGCGGGTCCGGGCGACCGTCGGCCGGGTCGGCGGCGGGCCCGTCGGCTGAGTGATCCACCCCGCCCGTTCGTACAACCATTTCGTACGCCTGTTTCGTACGGTTGCCTCACGCGGCCGGTCACGGGCTCGGGTATCCAGCCACCTGCGGGGACACCCGGCCCCGGATCGCCCGTGATCTGCGAAACTGGCGTCCGAGTAGACACAGCTCACCCGGCCCCGAGCAGCCGGACGCTGGGAAGGTCCCCCGGGCAGATGCACCACCGCACGTTTCGGCGAGCGGCCGTGGGGGAGGTCACTGACACGATGATCGGGTTGCGTGGCGGCGCCACACGGCCTAGAAAAGCAGTCGGGTGGAGATATGCATCGCGGTGGCGGACTGGGCGAGGGGACTGACGACCTCGGTCCTCGACGTTCCCGGCGGGGAAGGCACCGGCGCGAGGCGGAAGAGGCGGACAAGGCCCGTCGGGCACACGGTGTTCCGGGCGAGGCCGAGTCGATCGACCCGTCGAGCGCGGGAAGCAGGAATGGTGGTCGGGTGGGGGTGACCTACAAGTATTTCGGCGCGCCGGACGGCGCCACCGCCGCCCGCGTCCCGATCTCGATGCGGCCCGAGGAACTCGGCGGCGACGAGCTCGGCATGGGCGGCATGTTCACCAAGATCAAGCCGGAGACGATGGCCGCCATGGTCCTCACCGGCATCGAAGGCGTCCCCCTGCACAAGGTGCCACCCCTGGAACTGGTCGTCCTGCACCCCGACTACGCGGTCGTGAAACTCCCCATGACGGTCGTCGACCCGCTCCGCGGCATCGGCGAGGAGGCGGTGGGCGCGGCGGCCTTCATCTGGTCCACGGTCCCCGACCGCGGCGGCCCCAACGACGCCTTCAACGTCTACCGGCTGCTGCACGAGTGGCAGGACTTCAGCCACCGCCTGCACGAGGCGGGACACCAGGCGTACTGCCTGGTCTGGCCCTGACCTGGGGTTTCTTACGGCTTGGGCGGGGCTTTCGGGCCCCGCCCTCCGCATGTCCCGAGGGGGCCCTCGGGCGGCCGGGGCACGCCGAGGCCCGGCTCAGGCAGGGCCCTTTTCCCGGGCGGCGCTCGTGACGACGTCCCGCAGCCGCTCCGCGTACAGCCGCAGGTTCTTGTGCGCCATCTCGGTGTCCGGGTGGCGGCTCGCGAACCACAGGCCCTCCCGGAGCCGGGTGACCCACGCGCACACCTGGTCGCCGTACGACACCCTGAGCAGCCCGTACGCGTTCAGGTCGGTCCAGCGGTCGGAACCGGGGATGTCACGGGAGTCCGTGTACGAGACGATCGAGTACAGGTCCGGGGAGGTGGGACGGAAGTCCGTGCCGAGCAGGCGCAGCACCCGGTCGATGGGCATCCGGGACAGCCGCCGGTTGGCGTGCAGCGCCTCGCGCACGGTGCGCAGCGCGCTCGGGAAGTCGGTCGCCCGCTCCACGGGGATCTCGATCGGCGCGCCGCCGACGTACCAGCCCACGGACTGCGACCACCGGGACCTGGTCCGGGTGTGGAACGGCACGACCGTGCGGTAGACGGGCTCCCCGCCGATCTCGTGGACGATGAGCGCGGTGGCGGCCAGGATGCCGACCAGGCTGCCGCCCTGGGGACGGCAGTACGCCTCGAACCCGGCGGCGTCGGCCGCGCCCACGAGCGGCTCCCGCATGAGCCTCTGCTCGGGCAGCCCGCCACCGGGCGTCAGACCGAGGTCGACGGGGAAGGAGGGCAGCCGCCCGTCGCACCGCTGGATGAACTCCCGCCAGCGGCCGACGATGTCGTGGGTGCCGTCGATCCGGTCCGCCTCCGCCCGCTCGGCCTGGCAGAAGTCGACGTAGCTGCCGACCGGGGGACGTTCCACGGCCCGGCCCGTGAGGCCGGCCGCGTACAACTCGTGGATCTCGGCGGGGATGCGGTAGAGGGAGTAGGCGTCGACGTTGCTGTGGTCGAAGGCCATGTACACGCTGGTGCCGTCGTCGTGGACGACCGCCGTGTAGATGAGGTTGGGCCAGCGCAGCGCGTCCGCCGTCGTGTCGAAGCGGTCCTGGAGGTGGCGGGCCAGCCGGGTCGCGTCCGGGAAGTCGCCGACGTCCTCGCGGTGCAGCGACACCTCCTCCGGCGCGAGCGTGAACCGGCGCATCGGGGCGCCCGCGTCGCCGGTCCAGCGGAAGCCGCTGCGCAACGTCTCGTGCCGCAGCGTCCAGTCGCGCAGGGCCTCCTGCAGCACGTCGAGGTCGACCGGGCCCGGGATGTCGAAGGCCGCGCCGAGCCAGGTCGGCACGAACAGGCCGTCGTCACGGACGGACCGGGCCGTCCTGATGTGGGACTCCTGGATGTATGCCGGTGGCCGCACGTCCTCCGGCAGCACGGCAGCGATGTCCAGGGTCCTTGGACTGAGTGTCCACTCGACGAGCCGTCCCGGCCGGATTCCGCACCGTTGGATGTCGGTCATTCGCACGGGGGCGTCTCCGTTCGCAGGTGAGACAGACCCGATCAGGGGAATGCCGTCTCCACGAACTGATACGCGGCGTGTCGGTGCTTTTCGTCGGAACGGATGGTCCCCCGAACGGCGGTGCGAAGGACGCCCGACGCCGTTGGCCGTGTCCTGGCCGACCGGGCTCCGGCCGACCGTGCCCTAGCCGTCCGTGCCCTTGCCCTTGTCGACGTCCTTGTCGCCCTGGCCCTCGTCCGGGTCCCGGTTCTTCTCCTCGTTCAGCGACTTGAGGAAGTCGGGGTTGTCGTCCGGGGCGACCCACTGCTGCCCGCCGCCACCCCGGCTCCAGGCGGAACCGACCTGGCCGCCCGCGCCCATCGGGTGCCGCTTCTTGCCCGCGATGATCCACGAGATGGAGCCGACGAGCGGGAACAGCAGCACGAGGATCGCCCACAGTGGTTTGGGCATGTGACGAATGTCCTCGTCCTTCGTGCTGATGCAGTCGATGAACGCGTAGACGCTCAGCGCGAGGGGAACGAGGAACATCAGCACCCGGAGCATGGGCCTCTCCAGAGAAGGGGTGGTCGGGGACGGCGGCACAGCCCCCAGGTACAGGCCCAGGGTAACCGTTCGGGGATACTTGGCCCCATGGCTTACGACGATCTTCGCTCCCTGCTGAGGGCCCTGGACCGCGAGGGTGACCTCAAGCGCGTCAAGGCAGAGGTCGACCCGCATCTCGAGGTCGGTGAGATCGTCGACCGGGTGCAGAAGGCCGGCGGTCCCGCACTGCTCTTCGAGAACGTGCGCGGCTCGAGCATGCCCCTCGCGATGAATGTGTACGGCACCGACCGCCGGCTGCTGAAGGCGCTCGGCCTGAAGTCGTACAGCGAGATCAGCGAGAAGATCGGCGGTCTGCTCAAACCCGAGCTCCCCCAGGGCTTCATCGGCGTGCGCGAGGCGTTCGGCAAGCTCGGCTCGATGACCCACGTACCGCCGAAGAAGGTGAAGGACGCCCCGGTGCACGAGGTCGTCCTGCACGGCGACGACGTGGACCTCGACCAGCTTCCCGCGCTGTTCACCTGGCCCAAGGACGGCGGCTCCTTCTTCAACCTGGGCCTCACCCACACCAAGGACCCCGAGACGGGCATCCGCAACCTCGGCCTGTACCGGCTCCAGCGCCACGACAAGCGCACCATCGGCATGCACTGGCAGATCCACAAGGACAGCCGCAACCACTACCAGGTGGCCGCCCGGCGCGGTGAGCGGCTCCCGGTCGCCATCGCCTTCGGCTGCCCGCCCGCCGTGACGTACGCCTCCACGGCGCCGCTCCCCGGCGACATCGACGAGTACCTGTTCGCCGGGTTCGTGCAGGGCAGGCGGATCGAGATGGTCGACTGCAAGACGGTCCCGCTCCAGGTCCCGGCGCAGGCCGAGGTCGTCATCGAGGGCTGGCTGGAGCCGGGGGAGATGCTCCCCGAGGGCCCGTTCGGCGACCACACCGGCTTCTACACGCCGCAGGAGCCGTTCCCCGCCCTGAAGATCGACTGCGTCACCATGCGCAAGCGCCCGCTGCTCCAGTCGATCGTGGTCGGCCGGCCGCCGACGGAGGACGGTCCGCTGGGCCGCGCCACCGAGCGCTTCTTCCTCCCCCTCCTCAAGATCATCATCCCGGACATCGTGGACTACCACCTCCCCGAGGCGGGCGGCTTCCACAACTGCGCGATCATCTCGATCGACAAGAAGTACCCCAAGCACGCCCAGAAGGTGATGCACGCGGTCTGGGGCGCCCACATGATGTCGCTGACCAAGCTGATCGTGGTCGTCGACTCCGACTGCGACGTGCACGACCTGCACGAGGTCGCCTGGCGCGCGCTCGGCAACACCGACTACGCCCGCGACCTCAGCCTCGTCGAAGGCCCCGTCGACCATCTCGACCACGCCTCCTACCAGCAGTTCTGGGGCGGCAAGGCGGGCATCGACGCGACGAAGAAGTGGCCCGAGGAGGGATACACGCGCGACGGCGGCTGGCCCGACATGGTCGAGTCCGACCCGGCCACGGCGGCGCTGGTCGACCGCCGCTGGAAGGAGTACGGACTGTGACGTCGGCCTCCGCCGCGCTACCGCGGCAGCCGGGGCGCACGAGGGCGTTCCTGCGCCTGGTGATGATCGAGCACTCGGTCTTCGCCCTCCCCTTCGCCTACATCGCGGCCCTCACCGCGATGTACGAGTGGGACGGGAACATCCACTGGGGCCGGCTGCTCCTGGTCACGATCGCCATGGTCGGCCTGCGCACCTTCGCGATGGCCGCCAACCGGATCATCGACCGCGAGATCGACGCCCGTAACCCGCGCACCGCGCACCGCGAACTGGTCACCGGCGCGGTGTCGGTGAAGCACGCGTGGACCGGCGCGCTGATCGCCCTCGTGGTGTTCCTGGCCGCGGCGGCCCTGCTCAACCCGCTCTGCCTGGCCCTCGCGCCCATCGCGGTGATCCCGATGGTGGTCTATCCGTACGGCAAGCGGTTCACCGACTTCCCGCAGGCCATACTGGGCCTAGCCCAGGCCATGGGGCCGATCGGCGGCTGGCTGGCGATCACCGGCACCTGGTCCTGGGAGGCGGTCGTCCTCGGCCTCGCGGTCGGCATCTGGATCGGCGGCTTCGACCTGATCTACGCCTGCCAGGACGTCGAATCCGACCGCGAGGTCGGCGTGAAGTCGGTCCCGGCCCGCTTCGGCGTTTCGGCCGCGGTCTGGGGCGCCCGCGCCTGCCACGCCGTGACGACGGCCCTGTTCGTCTGGTACGCGCTCCTCACCGACGCCGGAGCCTTCTTCTGGCTCGGCCTGCTGATCGTCGCGGCCGCCTTCGTCTACGAACACACCATCGTCCGCCCGACCGACCTGACCCGCCTGAACCGGGCGTTCTTCAGCGTCAACGGCTTCATCGGCATCGCGCTTTTCGTCTGCGCGCTGCTCGATCTGCTGGTGCGGGGGCTGACCCCCTAGCGGAAACCTCGCAAGGAACAGGGCCCGGGCAGGGGCGGGGCCTTGCTGAAAAGCGTGAGCAGTCGGCCGGCGAATGTCACATTGGCGCTCAGATGAGCGGCAGATGGACAGTTATGGCCGGAGTGCTCACGCTTTTTTGGTCAGGTGTGTCCCCCGAGGCGAAGGACGGCGTTATCGGCCGCACCGGTGCCGGGAGCCGTCCTGCTCCGGTGCGCCGCTCGCGCGTCAGGTGGTGGTTCCTTCCTCGGCGCGGGCGTTCCTGAGGATGTCCAGGGCGTCTGCGGTGACGAAGGAACCCATGCCGGGTTCGGTGTAGAGGAGCCCCTCCCGCTTGAGGCCGACGTTGACCTTCTGAGCCGTGGCTGTGGCGATGCCGAACTCCTCCACGATCTGCTGCACCGAGGGGACGCGCGTGCGTGGCGGATAGACGCCTTCTTCGATACGTGACCGGATTACGGCGGCCACTTGCCGCCAGCGGGGGATCTCGGGTTCGAACTCCATCACCGCGCCATCCTCTGTCTGGCACGACTGCTAGTCGATCTGTAGTTCCCCTAGAATACATAGTGGACTTGCAGTACTGTCGCGACGAAAGACCCCGGCGACGGATTGCGGCCGTCCCGGGGCACGGCACCAGCCAACAAGGAGCTGACGCGTGTCCGAGCCTATCCCTGCCCTCCTGCCCTGTGCGGCCCTCTTCCTCGCATCCGCCGCGGTCCTGCTCGCCCTCGCCCGTACGGTGCTGCCCGCCCCGCCGGAGCAGGCAGCCGGACGGCACAGGCGCACCGTGCCGACCCTGGTGCACCGGACCGGTGTGTGCCCCCGGCGGCCGGAGGAGCTGCTCGCCGGTGAGGACACCCGGGCGGTGCGCCCGTACGTCGTCGCCGCCGAGCAGGCGGCCCGGCGGCGGGAGGCGGAGCTCGTGGCACTGGGGCCGGCCGGGCACGGCCCGTACGTGATGTACGGGGTGGAGGTCGCATGACGGCCGAGCCGGCGTCCGGAGAGAGGCGCGAGCCGCGCCTTCTGCCCTGGTGCGGTTCTGACGGCAAGCGCGCCTACGTCATCGCCGATCCGGCGCGGCCCGGACCCGTCTAGCGCCGCGCCGACGCGGTGGAGGCCACCCAGCTGGAGATGGCGGCCGTGCTGCTGGGGCATGCCCGGCACCTGGTGGACGAGGCGGGTCCGGCGGAGCTGCGGTATCTCGTGGCCGAGCTGACGCGGGCGCTCACCGACACCCTGCGTATCGCGCTGCGCGTGAGGTCCTGAGGGCACCGGAGCACACGGAGCCCTCAGCGCGCCGCCTCACACGGGGAGCGCGTCCCGGCGTTCGGGGGTGCGGCGGAACAGGAAGGCCGCGGCCACGCCGGCCAGCAGGCCGATGAGGTGGCCCTGCCAGCTGACGCCGGCCTGGCCGGGGGCGATGCCCGCGAGGATCGAGCCGCCCCAGACCGCGCCGACCAGCACCCCGACGACGACGCCCATCGGCCGGCGCTCCACGAAGCCGCTGCACAGCAGGAAGCCGAAGAGGCCGAAGATCAGGCCGGAGGCGCCCGCCGTGTTGGTGTGCGCCGGGGCTATGAGCCACACCCCCAGCCCGTCGGCGACGATGATCAGCGCGCACACGGCGGCGAACCGGCGCAGGCCGCCCAGGGCGGCGAGGAAGCCGAGCACCAGCAGCGGCACGCTGTTCGCCGCGACATGGGCGAAGCCGAAGTGGATGAAGGCGGAGGGGACGACGTCGGTCAGCTCCGAGACCGTGCGCGGTACGACGCCGAAGTCGTCCAGTGCGTGGCCCAAGACGGTGTCGACCACTTCCAGCAGCCACAGCAGCGCCACCCAGGCCGCCATCACCACGGCCGCCGTCTTCGCCCGCTCGCGTCCCGACCACGATGAACCGGTGTTGGACACGGCAACCCCCTCCGTCTGAATCGTCCGCCTGGGGAACGGGCCGACCCCCTTGCCCGGTTCCCACCCCACCATGCCGGATAGGCTCGGTGTCGTGAACCACCTCAAGCCAGGAGAGACGACCCGGACGCCTTGGATCCTGGGGGTGTCCGGCGCTTCCGGCACGCCGTATGCGGCTGCCGTGCTCCGTGCGCTCCTCCAGGCGGGAGAGAGCGTCGACCTCGTCGTCAGCCGTGCCTCGCGACTCACCCTGCTGGACGAGACCGGCATCTCCTTCAGGGACGCCCACTGGCGCGACGACCTGCGGGAATGGCTGTCCCGGGGGGCGGACGGCAAGCCCGGCACCTTCGCCGTGGACCTCGACGGCGTACGGCACTGGGCCGCCGGCGACCTCGCGGCGGGCCCCTCCTCCGGCTCGTATCCGCACAAGGGGATGCTGATCGTGCCCGCCTCCACGGCCTGTGTGGCCGGGGTGGCGCTCGGGCTGTCCAAGGACCTGCTGCAGCGGGCGGCGAGCGTGACCCTGAAGGAGGGGCGCAAGCTGGTCGTGGCCGTCCGGGAGACCCCGTTGAACGGCCAGACCCTGCGGCACCTGGTCACCCTCGACGACGCGGGCGCGGCCGTGGTGCCCGCCTCGCCGGGCTTCTACGCGGGCGCGACGCACATCCAGGACCTGGTGGACTTCGTCGCCGGACGCGTGCTCGACGCGGCGGGCGTCGAGCACCGGCTCTACCGCCGGTGGAAGGGCGAACTCGGCGGCGGGTCCGCCCGGACCGAGTGAGTCCGAGGAGGCCGGAGGTTCCCTGGAGCCCTTCGAGTCCATGAAGCCCGACGCGACACCAGCAGCCACGGCAGCACCCACAGCACCCACAGCACCACCACTCGAACCACCTCTCAGCTCTCAGCAAACTCCAGACTCTTCAGCGGAAGGCTTCGATCGCATGGACGCGGTGGACAGGCAGCTCATCCAGGCCCTGAGAGAGAACGGCCGTGCCTCCTACGCCGAGCTGGGGCGCCTCGTCGGACTGTCGGGCCCCAGCGTCACCGACCGCATCAACCGGCTGGAGGCGGCCGGCGTGATCACCGGCTACCGCGCCACCGTGGACGCCGCCTCGCTCGGCCTCGGGGTGACGGCCCTGATCGGCATCTCGCTCTCCGACGCCGCCGACCACGAGGATGTGGCGCAGCGGCTGAAGGACCTGAGGGAGATCGAGGACTGCTGGTTCATCGCCGGCGAGGACTCCTACATGCTCAAGGTGCGGGCGGCCGACGTGGACGGGCTGGAGCGGACCATCCGCCGGCTGTCCGGCACCAAGGGCGTCTCCCGGACCCGGAGCACCATCGTGCTCTCCACGAAGTGGGAGAACCGCGTCGGTGAGCTGCCCGAAGAGGTCCGGTAGCCGGGGCGTTACGGTGGGCGGAGTCTGTCGCAGGATCCCCCGGGGGAACGGGGAAACTCAGAAAGAGGTATCGGCATGGACGTCGGGCTCAAGCGCGAGCTGGAGGAGAAGGTCCGCTCCGGTGAGCGGCTGTCCCGCGAGGACGGCATCGCGCTGTACGAGTCGGACGACCTGGCCTGGCTGGGCGGGCTGGCGCACGAGGTGCGGACGCGGAAGAACGGTGACGTCGTCCACTTCAACGTCAACCGCCACCTCAACATGACCAACGTGTGCACCGCCTCCTGCGCGTACTGCTCCTTCCAGCGCAAGCCGGGGGAGAAGGACGCGTACACGATGCGCATCGAGGAGGCGGTGAGGCTCGCGAAGGAGATGGAGGCGGAGAACCTCACTGAGCTGCACATCGTCAACGGGCTCCACCCGAACCTGCCGTGGCGCTACTACCCGCGTTCCCTGCGCGAGTTGAAGGCCGCGCTGCCGGACGTGTCCCTGAAGGCGTTCACCGCCACCGAGATCCACCACTTCGAGACCATCTCCGGGATGTCCGCCTCCGAGATCCTCGACGAACTGATCGACGCCGGGCTCGAGTCCCTCACCGGCGGCGGCGCGGAGATCTTCGACTGGGAGGTCCGGCAGCACATCGTCGACCACCGCACCCACTGGGAGGACTGGTCGCGGATCCACCGGCTGGCGCACGAGAAGGGGCTGAAGACGCCCTGCACCATGCTCTACGGCCACATCGAGGAGCCCCGCCACCGCGTCGACCACGTGCTGCGGCTGCGTGAACTCCAGGACGAGACCGGCGGTTTCCAGGTCTTCATCCCGCTGCGCTACCAGCACGACTTCGTGGACATGAAGGACGGCAAGGTCCGCAACCGCCTCCAGGCCAGGACGCAGATGGCGACCGGCGCCGAGGCGCTGAAGACGTTCGCCGTCTCCCGTCTCCTCTTCGACAACGTCCCGCACGTCAAGGTCTTCTGGGTGATGCACGGCGTCAACACCGCCCAACTCGCCCTCCAGCACGGCGCGGACGACATGGACGGCTCCGTCGTCGAGTACAAGATCACCCACGACGCGGACGACTTCGGCACGCCGGACAAGCTCACCCGCGAGGACCTGCTGGACCTGATCCGCGACGCCGGTTTCCGCCCGGTGGAGCGCAACACGCGGTACGAGATCATCCGCGAGTACGACGCCGCCGACCCCGCCCGCCGCGAGTCCCCGCAGCCGATGCGGGTCTGAGGGAGACGAGTTTCAAGACGAGTTCCGAAGAGAAGAGGGAGAATCCGTACCGTGCCTCTCGATTTCACGCTGGATCCGCCCGTCACTCCGGAACTCCGTGACGGCATCCTGGAGTTGTGGGTCGACGTCACCGACGCGGGCGGTGCCGTCGGCTTCGTGCCGCCGGTGACGCGGGACGAGGTCCGTCCGGAGCTGGTGCGGCAGTTCGTGGCGATGGCCGAGGAGCGGTCCCGGCTGCTCGTCGGGTACGACGAGGAGGGGCGGGTGGCCGCGACGGCGTTCCTCACCCTCAACGCCCACCGGCTGATGACCCACTGGCTCTGGCTGTACACGGTGATGGTCCACCCCCGCCACCAGGGCAAGGGGTACGGCCGTGACCTGCTCGCCGCCGCGGAACGGGCCGCCCGCACCCTCCCCGGCATCGAGGGGATACGGCTCACCTGCCGCGGCGGGCTCGGCCTGGAGCGGTTCTACGGCTCCTGCGGCTACAAGGAGGTCGGCCGGATCCCCGGCGCGATCCGGGTGGCCCCGGGCGACGAGCGGGACGACGTCGTCATGCTGCTGCCGCTGGCCTGACCCCCGCCCGGGGGCTTCGGGGGTGGGCGTGCTTCACTGGAGGATGTCCCATTGGGACACGTTCTGACCGTTCGTCCGGGAGAGTGGATGAGATGCTCCGCTACACGTTGATGCGCTTCGGGATCTTCGTGGGCTGCCTCCTGGTCGTCTGGGGGCTCGTCTACTCCGGCCTCGCCCCGCGTGGCCTCGGCGACTCCAACGGTCTGTGGATGATCCTGCTCGCCATGCTGATCTCGGCCCCGATCAGCCTCGTCGTGCTGCGCAAGGAACGGGACCGGGCCTCGGAGCGGATCGTGCGGCGGGTCGACCGGGCGAAGGCCAAGCTGGAGGCCGACCGCAACCAGGAGGACGTGGCCGACGACGCGGCCCGCACCCAGACGCAGAGCCAGGCCCAGACCCAGCAGGGGCAGGCACAGACCTCGTAGGCGGTGTGAGGTCCCTCACCCGTGGGCCGCTCCGTCCACGTCGTCCGACACCCCGGTTTCCGTCAAACCCATGGAAACCGGGGTGCTTTGTGTTGTGTGGGTACTTTTTGATCTCCGCCTCTCAAAGTAAGGCTATGGGAGTCTCAAAGGGCAGGTGTTAAGGTCGAGGGGTGAAGTCAGCAGCCGTGTTCCCCACGCCCCGGAGGGTCCCCCTCGTGGCACGCCTGCACGTGGACCTCTGCCGGGTCACCACCGCGAACTGTCGCCCCTGACGTTTCCGGCGCCCTGACGTCCTGACGCCCACGGAGGCCCGGCCCTCCCGTGCGCGGCACTTCCCACGTCCGCGGCGCTCCGCTGCCCCGGCGCCACCTCCTGTCCTCACGCATCCCCCTTCTCCCCCCCGACGGAGCATGTCCGTGTCCACGAACACGAAGTCCTTCAGGCTGCCCATAAGGGTCCCCTTCTGGGTCCAGATACTCGCCGGCCTGTTCCTGGGCGTCCTGCTCGGCTGGCTCGGCCGCAGCCAGGACGTCACCTGGCTGGTCACGGCCCTGGAGAAGACCGGTGGCATCTTCATCGGCCTGCTCAAGCTGGCCGTGGCGCCGCTCGTCTTCTTCGCGATCCTGGTCTCCATCACCAACCTGCGGAAGGTCAACAACGCGGCCCGGCTGGCCTCGCGCACCCTCCTCTGGTTCCTGATCACCTCGCTGATCGCGGTGACCGTCGGCCTGGTGATCGGCCTGCTCACCAACCCCGGCGCGGGCACCGGACTCACCCCCGCGGACGGCGGGAAGCCCGAGAAGTCCGGCTCCTGGCTCGACTTCCTCACCGGCATCGTGCCGACCGACGTGATCACACCGTTCACCGAGCTGAACGTGCTGCAGATCGTCTTCCTGGCCGCCGTCGCCGGTATCGCCGCCCTCCAGCTCGGCGAGAAGGCCCAGCCGATCCTCACCCTGAGCGAGTCCGTCCTCGAACTCCTCCAGAAGGCGCTGTGGTGGGTCATCCGCCTCGCCCCGCTCGGCACCCTCGGCCTCATCGGAAACGCCATCGCGACCTACGGCTGGGACCTGATCGGCCAGTACGCGACCTTCACCGCCGACGTCTACATCGGCTGCCTGATCATCCTGTTCGGCGTCTACCCGGCGCTGCTCGCGGGCGTCGCCAAGGTCAACCCGGTCCAGTTCTTCAAGGGTGCCTGGCCCGCGATCCAGCTGGCCTTCGTCTCCCGCTCCTCCGTCGGCACCATGCCGCTCACCCAGAAGGTCACCGAGCGCCTCGGCGTGCCCAAGGAGTACGCGTCGTTCGCCGTCCCGTTCGGGGCGACCACGAAGATGGACGGCTGCGCCGCGGTCTACCCCGCCATCGCCGCGATCTTCGTCGCCCAGATCTTCGACGTCCCGCTGGGCGTGGGCGACTACCTGCTGATCGCCTTCGTCTCGGTGGTCGGCTCCGCCGCCACAGCCGGCCTCACCGGCGCGACGGTGATGCTGACCCTCACCCTCTCCACGCTCGGCCTGCCCCTGGAGGGCGTCGGCCTGCTCCTCGCCATCGACCCGATCGTGGACATGATCCGCACCGCGACCAACGTCGCCGGGCAGGCGCTGGTCCCGGTCGTCGTCTCCGCGCGCGAGGGTCTGCTCGACCGTGACGCCTACGACTCGGTCCACTCCTCGCCCGTCGACACCACCCTGGCCGAGGAGTCCGGGAGGGTGCCGGCTGCCGCGGCCTGACCGGCACCGGACGCCCCGCACGACGGGCGTGTCCCGACGTGCGGGGCGTCCGTCGCCCCGTGGTGTCCTCCCGGCGGGACCGGGAGGACACCACGGGCTCGTGGGGCGGCCCGTATGGGTGCCGTGAAGAGCAAGCGGATGCCGCGGGCGGTCCGCGAACAGCAGATGCTGGACTCTGCCGTACGGACCTTCGGTCGACGCGGGTACACGGCCGCGTCGATGGACGAGATCGCCGAACTGACGGGTGTGTCCAAGCCGTTGGTCTACCTGTAGCTGAACTCCGAGGAAGAGCTGTTCACCGCGTGCATCCGCCGTGAGGCGACGGCGCTCGTCGAGGCGGTGCGCGCGGGCGCGAGCCCGGGGCTGCCCGCGGACCGCCCACTCTGGTCGGGCCTGACGGCGTTCTTCACCCACACCGCCCGGCACCCGGACGCCTGGGCCGTACTGCACCTCCAGGCCCGCACGCACGGCGAGGTCTTCGCCGCCGAGGTCGCCACGATGCGCGCGGAGATCGTGGCCTTCGTGACCGAGCTGATCCTCGCCGCAGCCCGCGAGGCGCTCCCCCACGTCCTCGACTTTGCTCGAGCAGGGGGGACCCCCATGAACCCGGACCTCCCCGAGGGTGAGGTCTCCGGGCTGGCGGAGGCCCTGGTCGGTGCCGCCGAGGCGCTCGCCGACCGGGCCAACGCCACCCCGGCGTCACGGCCCGGCAGGCGTCGGCCATCCTGATGAACTTCTCCCGGGAAGGGCTGGGCGACCTGATGGCGGGCCGCCGCTGGTCACCGGCCGAGGGCGGGGACGGTGCGGAGGGCAGTGGCGTCGACGCAGGCCCGGTCAGCTCACACCGGGCGGACCTCCCCGGTCAGGTGAAGGCGGTCGCCGGGGCCGCGTAGAGCGAAGCATCCGTCCTGAGCCCCGTACGTCACCGCGCCCGGAGCAGGACCGGTGCCTTGAACCCGGCGCGTACCACCACCGCCTCCGGAAAGCCGTGCCCGGCGAGGCAGCGGGCCACCGTCCACCTGCCGTACGTCACCGCGTCGCCCCTCCGGTCCCGCCCCTGCACGGTGGGAGAACTGGCTTCGCACACCCCCTGATCTCCCCGTGCACGGTCCTGGGCGACGGCCGCGCCTACGGCTCCGCACTGATCACCCTGGACCTCGGCGGCATCACCCACGGGCGCCGTATGAGGGGAGGTCCGGCTCCAGCATCGAGCCCTGTTCGAAACGCAGGCCCGGGTTCTCGCGGCGGGCGATCCCGATCATCGATTCCGACAGGTCGAGGCCGAAGGCGCGGGTGGCATCCGTCATGGGCGGGGAGCCCGGCCGCCGCCGCTGACAGGGGAGCGGGTGTGGCTCTGACGCGGGAGCCGGGGAAAAGGCAGGAGCCCCTTTCGCCTGACGGCGCGGGGCTCCTTGGGTACTGCTAGTCGTTCCCGGATCGGCGAGGATCAGACCGGGGTGACGTTCTCCGCCTGCGGACCCTTGGGGCCCTGCGTGACGTCGAAGGACACCTGCTGGTTTTCCTCGAGGGAGCGGAAGCCGCTCGCGTTGATCGCGGAGTAGTGGACGAAGACGTCGGGGCCGCCGCCTTCCTGGGCGATGAAACCAAAGCCCTTTTCGGCGTTGAACCACTTCACGGTTCCGGTAGCCATAAGCCCTCCTTGGGCCCAAAGGGTTGCCCTGCTCCAGAACCCAGCAAGTGTGAAGACCAATTCCGCACAATCGCATCCGTCTGAGAACGACGAGAGCCCGCGGTCACATGCTCCGCAGGCTCTGTACTGCAAGGGAAACCAAACTGCAACTTGCGGACGAGCCTAGCACGCGACCGCCCGCGCGCAATAGAGGTCAAGATCACGTCACCCGAATGTTTCAACGTCACTGCCGTCCCGTGTGGGGGCGGATGTCGAACGGTTGTCGGGCGGATGTCAGGTCGATGGCGGGATGATGGCGGCGGGGCGATGTCAGGCGTATGCCGGACCGGTGCCGGCATATGCCCGAGGGGCGCGGAGTCGATGGCGGGGCCCGGAGCGCTTGCTCCACGGCATGAGGGCTAGCCTCGCGATGTGGACAATCCTCGCACCCGGCCGCGCGTCGGACACATTCAGTTCCTGAACTGCATGCCCCTCTACTGGGGGCTCGCGAGAACGGGCACTCTCCTCGACTTCGAGCTGTCGAAGGACACCCCCGAGAAGCTCAGCGAGAAGCTCGTGCAGGGGGATCTCGACATCGGGCCGATCACCCTGGTCGAGTTCCTCAAGCACGCCGACCAGCTGGTCGCCTTCCCCGACATCGCCGTCGGCTGCGACGGCCCGGTGATGTCGTGTGTGATCGTCTCGCAGGTCCCGCTGGAGCGGCTGGACGGCGCCCGGGTCGCCCTCGGTTCGACCTCGCGCACCTCCGTACGCCTGGCCCAGCTCCTGCTCGCCGAGCGGTACGGCGTGAAGCCCGACTACTACACCTGCCCGCCCGACCTCAGTCTGATGATGCAGGAGGCCGACGCGGCCGTCCTCATCGGCGACGCGGCACTGCGCGCGAACATGGTCGAGGCGCCCCGCTACGGGCTCGACGTGTACGACCTGGGCGCCCTGTGGAAGGAGTGGACGGGGCTGCCGTTCGTGTTCGCCGTCTGGGCGGCGCGTCGCGACTACCTGGAGCGCGAGCCGGCCATCACCCGCCAGGTGCACGAGGCGTTCCTCGCCTCGCGCAACCTCTCCCTGGAGGAGGTCGGCAAGGTCGCCGAACAGGCGGCCCGCTGGGAGGCCTTCGACGAGAAGACCCTGGCCCAGTACTTCACCACCCTCGACTTCAGTTTCGGGCCCCCGCAGCTGGCGGCGGTCACCGAGTTCGCCCGCCGGGTGGGGCCGACGACGGGCTTCGCGGCGGACGTGAAGGTCGGCCTGCTGCAGCCGTGAGGACGCCGGGGCCGCCCACTACCCTGCTGAAAGGTTCCCGCGCACGGGCGGGACGGGGGAGGGGTGGACGGGGTGGACTCCATGCGGCCGCTCGACGTCGACGAGCCCGCGGCCGTGGGACCGTACCGGCTGCTCGGCAGACTCGGCGCGGGCGGCATGGGCCGGGTCTACCTGGGCCGCAGCGCCGGCGGCCGCACGGTCGCGGTCAAGATCGTGCACCCGCACTTCGCGCTGGACGAGGAGTTCCGCGCCAGGTTCCGGCGCGAGATCGAGGCCGCGCGCCGGGTGGGCGGCGCCTGGACGGCCCCCGTCCTGGACGCCGACCCCGACGCCCGGGTGCCGTGGGTCGCCACCGCCTACGCGGCGGGCCCGTCCCTCACGTCGGCGGTCACGCACGGCGGCCCGCTGCCCGCCCACACCGTAAGGGCGTTGGGCGCGGGCCTGGGCGAGGCGCTGGTGGCGGTGCACGGACTGGGCCTGGTGCACAGGGACGTGAAGCCGTCGAACGTGCTCCTCACCCTGGACGGCCCGCTGTTGATCGGCTTCGGCATCACCCGGGCGATGGACGGCACGGCCTCCCTCACCTCGACCGGCGTGTCCGTCGGTTCGCCCGGCTACATGTCGCCCGAGCAGATCCTGGGCAAGGGAGTCACGGGCGCGGCGGACGTCTTCTCGCTGGGCGCCGTGCTGGCGTACGCGGCGACGGGCGAGCCGCCGTTCCGCGGTGACTCCTCGGCGGCGCTGCTCTACAAGGTCGTCCACGAGCCTCCGGAACTGGGCGACTTGGGCGACCTGGGTGGACGAGACGGCTCGGGCGACCAGGTGCGTGAACTGGTGGCCGCCTGCCTGGACAAGGACCCCGGCGCCCGTCCGACCCCGGCGGAGGTGGCCCGGCGGCTGGCCCCCGAGGGCGGTGCGGCCCGGCTGGTGGCGGGCGGGTGGCTGCCGCACCCTCCCCGTTGCCGGAGCAACGAACACGGCAACAGAAGCCGACGGGGAGGAAGGCCGTCGGCGGTTCAGGCATGACCGCGATCGAGTGTTCACAGGGGTGTTCCACGGCTGCGACGTGATGGCCCACGGTCGGGCGGTGGAGGAGAACGCGGTCGGCTGAGCCGAGAGAGGAAGTGAGAGTGCGCGACGGGTGATCAGAAGGCGGACCTGGCCGCCGGTCTCGACGGCGTCTCACCGGTCGTGCGGGAACTGCTCGCGGCCGGCGGCGCGCCGTACGACTTCACCGGCCGGACCGACGTCCGGGTGGGCGCCGCCCTCACCGGCGTCACCGCCGGCGCGGAGGGTGGCTACGGCACCGCCACCTCCCTCTACGACGGGGGCACCCGGTGATCCCCGAACCCGCCCTCAGACCGGCCGCCTCGCGCGGCCTCGGCCTGGAACGGTGCCACGCCTCCCGGCTGTTCGTGCAGGACGGCGCTCTCGTCCTGCGCACCCGCGGCCGTGCCCGCCGCTTTCCGGTCGGCGGAACCACCGGAATCGCCCGTGCCGTGTTCATCGACGCGGCGGGCATCGACGCGGCGGGCGGGGGCAGGGCGCGCGGGGGACCCGGTCTCCCCGGATCCTGGGGGAGAGGTGCAACCGCAGGACGGGGACGGGGCGCTGATCGGCCGCTTCGACGTCGAGGACTGGCTGCCCGAGGCGCCCGTACCGCCCGCCGACCACCACCGGCGGGCGGCGACGCCGTGGCATCCGCCACCGGAGACCGGACACACGGCGGTGGATTCCGGACGTCGGGTGCACGGGGGCAGGAGAACCGTGTTCCGAGGCGGCCCGGTTCTGGAACATCCCGAGGATCTGCACACCGTTCACCGTGGGGTCGTGCGGCGGGCACGACCCCACGGTGAAGCCGCCTCGCATTTCCTTCAAGTGCCGCCGGCGGGCGAATTACGGGCGAGTACGAGTGAAGGAAGTGAGGGGTTCGGCCGACTGCTTCGCCACACTCGTGAATTCCACGACAGCTGACTGGGGAGTGCGGTTCGTACGACGCTGGTCGCTTCATTCCCGGCGTGCTTTGATCAGGCTGCGCGGTTTCGCCGGAAGGTAATCCCGGGTTCGGGAATCGGGCGAACTCCGCCGCCGCTCATTGTTGACACGAAGGGAAACGCGCGCCATGAACCTCGTCCCCCAGGTCGCGACCGCCGAGATCTCCGACGCCGATCTGGACTCCATCTCCGGTGGCCAGGCGGGCGCCGGCGCCGCCGCCAACGCAGGTCTCGGCGTCGCGGCCGAGGCGGGTGGCCTCGGTGTCCACGCCGAGGTCGGCAACATCGGCGTCACCGCGGGCCTGGGCGCCTCCGTCTCCCCCGAGGGTCTCTCGGCGGCCGGTGGTCTCGCCGTCACCCAGTACTGACAGAACACGCGCCGTGGGCCCGGTTCCATCCTGGAGCCGGGCCCACGGCGCATCTGTGGGGCGGTGCGCCACAGATGCGGCGGAGAGGCGCTGCTTATCGCCCTTACCGCCTCGTTCGTCCTTGGCCTTCATTGTGTCCTTGACCTGACGGGTGAGTTCGTCGTCGAGTTTCTTGAACTCGACGACGGCGGCGGCGGCGTGCGTCGCTTCGTTTTCCGAGGTCTGCAGAGGTGGGCGGGACTGTTCCTGTGCGGGGAGCCGCTCACTCCCGGTGACTTGACGGACTGGAATATTCCCGAGGCGGACGATGGCACCCCCGGTATCGTCACTTTCTCGTCCGACCAGGAAGGGGGCTCATGGTCGGCTCGTCGCAGACGGGACCGGATGCGGATGGTGCCCCGCCGGGTGGTGTGGGGGACCTTTACGGTCCCTGCGCTGCGGGGCCGGAGGTGGGTGCCGTGCCGAAAACCGTGAGCAGTTGGCGTGCATGTGTTGTTTAAGCGCTCACATGAGCGTTATCAGGACAGTGGTGGCCAAAGTGTTCACGCCTTTGGGGCGGTGTGTCCTCCCCGGGGCGTGGGCGAGCGCCCGGGCATCGCACACGTCGAGGCCGCCGTCCTGCCGGGCGGTCGCGGAACACCGTCCGCACGAGCGGCAGACCGCCCCCGGCACGGAGGGCTTTGAGCAGGGCTGCCGTGAAGGGCCGGCGCGGAGCGTCATTCTGCGGCTGTTCCATTGGCGTGGGGTCGAGGTGCCGGATACCGTCCGCGAGAGGGTGCGGGCCGGTAGGGACCTCGGCGCCCTGGGACGGCTCACCGCCCTCGCCGCCGACCTCATGGGCCGCAGCGGCGGGATGAGCGCGGAGGGATGGGTACGGAGGGGATGAGTAGGACGGGGCGAGCACGGAGGGGATGAGTAGGACGGGGGCGAACATGGAGGGGATGAGCACGGAGGGGATGAGTACAGGGTGACGACCGGTCTGCTGGTCGCGGCCGCCGCGCTGTGGGGTGCGGGGGCGGGCGCGCTGCTGCCGCGGGCGGCCTACCGGTTCTCGGTGCCGGCGGGGGAGGAGTGGCGGGCGGTCTGCCCCGCGGGACACCCGCTGGCGGGCTGGCTCGGGCCGGCCCGGTGCGGGCGGTGTGCCACGGCGCCCTCGTACGGCTCGAGCACCGCCCTCGCCGTCGTCACCGCCCTGGTCTGCGCCGTCCTCGCCGCCGCCACCGGCACGCGGCCCGAGGTGGGCGTCTGGCTGCTGCTCGCGCCCGTCGGCGTGCTGCTGGCGGTCGTCGACTTGCGGGTCCAGCGGCTGCCCGACCCGCTCACCCTCCCGTTCGCCGGAGCGGCCCTCGCCCTGCTCGGCCTGGTCGCCCTCGTTCCCGAGCGCGCGGGCCAGTGGACGACCGCCCTGCTGGGTGCTCTCGCGCTCGGCGCCGGCTACCTCGTCCTGTTCCTCGTCAACCCGGGCGGCATGGGCTTCGGCGACGTGAAGCTCGCCCTCGGCGCGGGCGCGGTCCTCGGCTGGTACGGCTGGCCCACCGTGATGCTCGGTACCTTCGCCGGGTTCCTGTCCGGGGCGCTGTACGGCGGTGCCCTCGTCGTCGCGCGGCGGGCGGGGCGCAGGACGGCCATACCGTTCGGGCCGTTCCTGATCGCCGGCGCGTTCGCCGGGCTGCTGATCGGCGCGTACACGGCCTGAGGCCGGGGCATGAGCACCGGATGCGGGTACGGCCTGACGTCGGGTGCCGTGGGCCGCTGGCGTAGGCTGGTTCAGCCCGTCCACAACCCTTACGAACCTGACGAAAGGGACGCCCGGTGACCGAGAAGGCCGACCTCCAGCCCCTCCTCGACCGTGCTGCCGCAGGCGGGCGGATCACCCCCGAAGAGGCGCTCGACCTCTACCGCGACGCCCCGCTGCACGCGCTGGGCGCCGCCGCCGACGCCGTACGCCGCCGCCGGTACGCCGGGACCGAGCACATCGCGACGTACATCATCGAGCGCAACATCAACTACACGAACGTGTGCGTCACGGCGTGCAGGTTCTGCGCCTTCTACGCCGCGCCCAAGGACACCGCCAAGGGCTGGACCCGCGACCTCGACGACATCCTGCGGCGCTGCGCCGAGACCGTCGAACTCGGCGGTACGCAGATCATGTTCCAGGGCGGCCACCACCCGGACTACGGCGTCGAGTACTACGAGAAGCACTTCGCCGCCATCAGGAAGGAGTTCCCGCAGCTCGTCATCCACAGCCTGGGGGCGAGCGAGGTCGAGCACATGGCCCGGATCTCGAAGGTGTCGGTCGAGGAGGCCATCACGCGGATCCACGCGGCCGGGCTCGACTCCTTCGCCGGGGCCGGCGCCGAACTGCTGCCCGAGCGGCCGCGCAAGGCCATCGCGCCGCTGAAGGAGTCCGGCGAACGCTGGCTGGAGATCATGGAGATCGCGCACGGGCTGGGCGTCGAGTCGACGTCCACCATGCTGATGGGCACCGGCGAGACCAACGCCGAGCGCATCGAGCACCTGCGCATGATCCGGGACGTGCAGGACCGCACGGGCGGCTTCCGCGCCTTCATCCCGTACACCTACCAGCCCGAGAACAACCACCTGAAGGGCCGCACCCAGGCCACGGTCTTCGAGTACCTGCGGATGATCGCCATCGCCCGGCTGTTCTTCGACAACGTCGCCCACATCCAGGGCTCCTGGCTGACCACCGGCAAGGAGGTCGGCCAGCTCTCGATGCACTACGGGGCGGACGACCTCGGCTCGATCATGCTGGAGGAGAACGTCGTCTCCTCCGCCGGCGCCAAGCACCGCTCCAACCGCCTGGAGATCATCGACCTGATCCGCAAGGCGGGCCGGGTCCCCGCCCAGCGGAGCACGACGTACGAGCACCTCGTGGTGCACGACGACCCGGCGAACGACCCCGTCGACGACCGGGTGGTCTCCCACATCTCCTCCACGGCGATCGAGGGCGGCACGGCCCACCCGGAGCTGAAGCTGCTCCCCGCGAACTGACGCGACCGTGCTCACGATCCACGTCGCCGAGGCCACGCCCGAACTGGCCGTCCTGATCGACGGCCCGCTCGTCGCCGCCGTCGGCCCGTACGAGGAGCTGGCCGCCGCCCGCCCGCAGGCGCGGGTGCGGCGGTGGCCCGGCATCCTCACCCCCGGGTTGCTCAACCCCTACGGGCCCGAGCTGCTCGAAGGGACCTACCACCCGGACCCGCGCGAGGCCGACGAGTTCGGCACCGAGCCGATCACCGGGGAGCGGGCGCAGGAGATCTTCCGCGCCGACGCGTCACGGCGCGGCGCCAGCGCGCGCCGCGGGGTGCAGCGGCTGCTGGCGCACGGAACGGTCGCCGTCGCGGGCGAGCTGCGCGGCCGGCCGGCCCTGGACGCCGTGCGCCGGGCCGGGCTCGTGGTGGGCGCTCGTCCGGCGCGCCTGCCGGGGCCGCCGTCCTTCTCGCCGGTGCCGCTCGTCCTGCTGCCGAAGCCGGTTCCGGGCGGACCCGCCCGGTTCGCGGTGTTCGACGTGGCGGACCGGGCCGAGCTGGTCCGTGCCGGGGCGTCGACCTGCGTGGCCACCGTCGTGGGCGGCCGGCTGGTGCACCGGCGCCGCTGACGGACCGACCGGGGCCGGGGGACGCACCGGGGCAGTGAGACAGAGGGGGCCGACTGAGACAATGACGCACGCACCGATCCTGAGAAAGCCCCGTACCCGGACAAGTGAGGCCGAACTCCCGTGACCCGCGCAACCCTGGACAAGCAGCCGCACGAAGTCGCCTCGATGTTCGACGACGTGGCGGAACGGTACGACCTGACGAACGACGTGCTGTCGCTCGGCCAGGACCGGATCTGGCGCAAGGAGGTGGCGAAGGCGGTCGACGCGCGCCCCGGGCAGAAGGTCCTGGACCTGGCGGCCGGCACGGGCACGTCCTCGGAGCCCTTCGCGCGGGCCGGTGCCTACGTCGTCCCCTGCGACTTCTCCCTCGGCATGCTCCGGGTCGGCAAGCAGCGCCGGGACTGGCTGCCCTACACGGCCGGCGACGCCACCCGGCTGCCGTTCAAGGACGACGTCTTCGACGCCGTCACCATCTCCTTCGGGCTGCGCAACGTCCAGGAGACGGACGCCGCGCTGCGCGAGATGCACCGGGTGACCCGGCCCGGCGGACGGATCGTCATCTGCGAGTTCTCGCACCCCACGTGGGCGCCGTTCCGCACCGTCTACACCGAGTACCTGATGCGCGCGCTGCCGCCGGTCGCGCGGTCGGTGTCGTCGAACCCCGACGCGTACGTCTACCTCGCCGAGTCCATCCGGGCCTGGCCCGACCAGCCCGCCCTGGCCGAGCGGCTGCAGGGCGCCGGCTGGACGAAGGTGGCGTGGCGCAACCTCACGGGCGGTGTGGTCGCGCTGCACCGGGGCTTCAAGGCCGGCTGAGGACGGCCGCGCAGGGGGCGGCCGGCTCACGGGGTTCCTCCCGTTCGCGCCGGATGCCGCCGCCGGGCGGCAGGGGTGCGCGCGGCTCGCGCACCCCGCCGCCGCCGTCCCCCTCACCGAAGTCGAACCACACATGGACCAGGGAGCCCCGGGGCACCTCGACGCCCGGCTGCGGATACTGGCGCACGACGTGGTCGACCACGGTGCGGCGGAAGTCCGGCCGGTCCGGCGCGTCGAGGAGCAGGTCGTGTGTACGGGCGGACTCGCGCGCGTCCACGGCCATCAGGCCGACCAGGCGCGGAACACGCACTTCCGGCGTCCTGTCCGTTCTTCTGGGTGTCACACGCACGGACCTCACCCCCCAGCGGTACCGGCAGGGTAGACCCGGCCGTGCGCCGACAGGAAGCGATGCGTGGCTATCTGTGACAATCTGTCACATCGCGTAGTCGAAACGGTGGTTCAGGATTCCGGTTTCACAGGGTCAGCCGGTAGCAGTGTCCCTCCCGGCGTGAGACCGGGGTGATGAACGTCCCGGCGAGACGCATGCCGAGCCGCCGGGTGACCGCGGCCGAGCGGGTGTTGCGGGCGTCGACCATGGCGACCACGTCCGAGACGCCCGTGGCGCGCACCCGTTCCAGGGTCTGCCGTGCGGCGGCGGTCGCGTACCCCCTGCCCCAGTGCTCCCGGCCGAGGCGCCAGCCGATCTCGATCTCGCCCGTCGGGCCCCAGGCCCGTTCCCAGGGCTGGGCGCCCGTGAAGCCGAGGACGCGGTCCGACTCGTCGACCACGGTCCACAGGCAGAACCCGCGCTCGGCGTCGTGCCGCCGCTGGCGGGCGGTGAGTTCCTCGTAGACCGACAGCTCCGCGGCCTCGCCGCCGTGGAACTCCATGACGTCCGGATCGGCGAAGACCCGGTGCCAGGCGAAGGCGTCCTCGTGGGTGGGTACACGGAGCCGTACAGCGGGCAGAGCTCGGTTCACGGAAGCAGCCCTTCAGCCGGGTGATCGATTCCGCTGCATAGACTGCCCGTGTCCAGTGCCTGTCGGCACGCAGATATCGAACTTGGGGAGATCCCGCCGTGACCGAGCCCCTCTCCGACAACACCGCCGACGTGATCGTCGTGGGCGCGGGGCCAGCCGGCTCCACCACCGCGTACCACCTGGCCAGGTCCGGTCTCGACGTGCTCCTGCTGGAGAAGACCGCGTTTCCGCGGGAGAAGGTCTGCGGCGACGGCCTCACCCCGCGCGCCACCAAGCAACTCGTCGCGATGGGCATCGACATCTCCGAGGAGGCGGGCTGGCTGCGCAACAAGGGCCTGCGCATCATCGGCGGCGGGGTCCGCCTCCAGCTCGACTGGCCGGAACTCGCCTCCTTCCCCGACTACGGCCTGGTCCGCAAGCGCGACGACTTCGACGAGCAGCTCGCCCGGCAGGCCCAGAAGGCCGGCGCGCGGCTGTACGAGCGCTGCAACGTGGGCGCGCCGATCATCGACGACCGCACCGGCCGCATCACCGGTGTGAAGGCGAGGCTCGGCGAGGAGAAGCGGGACGTCACCTTCCACGCCCCGCTGGTGGTGGCCGCCGACGGCAACTCCACCCGGCTGTCCCTGGGGATGGGGCTGCACCGCCGCGAGGACCGGCCGATGGGCGTCGCGGTCCGTACGTACTTCACCTCGCCCCGCCACGACGACGACTACCTGGAGTCCTGGCTGGAACTGTGGGACCGCCGCGGTCCGCAGGACCGGCTGCTGCCCGGCTACGGCTGGATCTTCGGCATGGGCGACGGGACGAGCAACGTCGGCCTGGGCGTGCTCAACACCTCTGCCTCCTTCAAGGAACTGGACTGGCGCGAGATCCTGAAGGCCTGGTGCGCCTCGCTGCCCGAGGACTGGGGCTACACCCCGGACAACATGACCGGCCCGATCCGCGGCGCCGCGCTCCCGATGGCCTTCAACCGCCAGCCGCACTACACGCGCGGGCTGTTGCTCGTCGGTGACGCGGGCGGTCTGGTCAACCCCTTCAACGGCGAGGGCATCGCCTACGCCATGGAGTCCGCGCAGATCGCCGCCGAGGTCATCGTCCAGGCGCACGCCCGGGCGACTCCGGCCCAGCGGGAGATCGCCCTCCAGCGTTACCCGCGCGTCCTGAAGGACACCTACGGCGGCTACTACACCCTCGGCCGCGCGTTCGTGAAGCTCATCGGCAATCCGAAGATCATGCAGATCGCGGCCCAGCGCGGTCTGACGCACCCGATGCTGATGAAGTTCACCCTGAAGCTGCTCGCCAACCTGACCGACCCGACGGGCGGCGACGCGATGGACCGCGTCATCAACGGTCTGAGCAAGGTGGCGCCGAAGGCGTGAGGCGTCCCGCGCGTGCGGGAGCCGTGAGGGGCGCTGTGGGCGGCCGGGGCCGGACGGACGGACTCCCGGCCGCCGACGCGTGTCCCGGGCGCCGTGCGGGGCCGCCACGGCGCCGTACGGCGCCCGGCCGATGAGATGTCACCCCGTCACCACACGCCACGTGAGTGATGATTCGGGCATACAGGCCATCTCGGCCGGATGGTCGGGTGTCCGGCTGCATGGGGAACGCACGGGTTGGAGGGCCGCTGCCACTCGGTGGCAGCGGCCCTCCAACCCGTGCGAACCGGGCCCGTTCGAGCCCGATCTGTCCGCGGGGGCGCGGCTCAGAGCACGCGCACGGCACCCGAGGCGGGGTAGCCGGAGAGATCCTGGATGACGACGCCCTTGGACGGGTTGGCGGCGTCCAGGTACTGACCGTTACCGATGTAGACGCCCGTGTGGTAGGCGGAACCCTTGCCGCCCCAGTACAGGATGTCGCCGACCTGGAGGTTGGACAGCGAGACGTCGGTGCCGACGGTCGACTGGTCCTGCGAGACGCGCGGCAGGTCGACGCCGACCTGCTTGAACGCGGCCTGCACCAGGCTGGAGCAGTCCCAGGCGTTGGGACCCGTGGCGCCCATGACGTAGGCGTCGCCCACCTGCGCCTTGAGGAAGGCGACGACGGTCGCGACACTGCCGCTGGCCGGCGCGGAGGCGGTGGCCGTGGAAGCCGTGGTGGCCGTCGCGCTCGTGGCGCCCGCGTTGGTGGTGAGGACGGCGCGCTCCGCGTCACGGGTGGCGCGCTCGGCGGCGGCCTTGCGGGCCTCCTCGGCGGCCTTCTTCCTCGCCTCGGCCTTCTTCTTGGCCTCGGCGAGGTCTGCCTTCGCCTCCTTGGCGGCCTCGGCCGCGGCGGTGTCCCGCTCGGCCTGCAGTTGGTAGTTCGCGGCGGCCAGCTGGGTGGCCTGCGCGGACTGGGCGACCTGAGTGGACAGGTCGGCCGTCAGGGTGGGCAGTTCGAGGGTCTGCGTCACCGGCTCGGCGGCGTTCGCCGCCGACGCCCCGGCCACTGCCAGGGTGCTGAGAACACCACTGGCGACTCCGGCCCGCATCGCCATCGTGGACGGCGCGGTGCGGCGGGGTTTCCGGTGGCTGCGTATGTGAGCGGTGTGGGACATGGGAACAACCGGTACCAGGGGCTCCTTCATATCCACAAGAAACGTGTGCCGCGCCACATTCGTTCAACGGCAGTCGTGAACGCCGGGCGTGTCGTTCCTTATTGACGCCGTAACGGACATAGCGGACGGGCCGTAATGGGCCCGTGATCACGGTCTTTCATCTTTACGTCCGAATTGCCCGGCGCCTACCACCCTTTGTAACGATTGGCCAAGCCCCCTTCTCCCGCCGCTTCGAGGGGTGTGGCGGAGGTCACGGAACGGTCACCCGCCCCGGCGCGTCCGGAATGCGCGCCGCGGCCGGTTTTCGCTGGGATCGCACCCCGATCGCGTCGGGATGGCGGTCGGGTCGCGACGGGGCTGCGAGCGAGGGCCGCCACCGGGCGCCGTGTCGAGTGCCGCGACGGGATCGTGGGCGAGGGTCGCCGCCGGGTCACCATCGGGTGCTGCGTCGGGATGGCGATCGGGCTGCAGGCGGGTCGCGGCGGGACCGTGGGCGGGGGCTGCCGCCGGGTGGCCGCCGGGTGGCCACCGGACCGCGGCCCGGCCGCGACCCGGCTCGTGGCGCCGGGACTTCGTGAACGTGTGCACGCGTCCACATCGCGCCGCGCGTCCCCCTGATGTGTGAATGCCTCCTCTAACAAGAGATCGCGTCCAGCACCAATTTGCATGCAGGAGAACCCTCTTGATAGTGAGGCGACCCCTCTGACCTGCACCGACGCGGCAAATTGTCACTTCTGGTGACCGCGCGGACGCTTCGCGTATGAAGATCACCGCTCATCCGGCTTCATGATCGTTCGTCAGGTGGTGGAGATCACAAAGCTTTGGCAATACCCCGTGTCGCAGATCACAGACCTGCGGGCATAGGATGCGGAGCGGTTGGGCTTGTGACCCGCTTCACATGTTCTCGATCTTCGCCGGGGCGGGCGTGGTTCGCGGGACGCGTGGGACGCAAGTGAGCCCGACTCGCCAGCAGTCAGTGCCGACTGAGAGGAGCGAGGAGCGGTGAACGCGTATGCGCCCATCCTCGTACTGGGAGCCCTCGGGGCAGGCTTTGCGATCTTCTCCGTGGTCATGGCCACGCTGATCGGTCCGAAGCGGTACAACCGCGCCAGGCTCGAGGCCTACGAGTGCGGTATCGAACCGACCCCCACGCCGGCCGGCGGCGGGCGCTTCCCCATCAAGTACTACCTGACGGCGATGCTCTTCATCGTCTTCGACATCGAGATCGTCTTCCTTTATCCCTGGGCCGTCAGCTTCGACGCGCTGGGGATTTTCGGGCTCGTGGAGATGCTGCTCTTCGTGCTCACCGTCTTCGTCGCATACGCGTACGTATGGCGGCGCGGCGGCCTGGAATGGGACTGAAGGGCCTTTGACCATGGGACTCGAAGAAAAGCTGCCGAGCGGATTCCTGCTGACCACCGTCGAGCAGGCCGCGGGCTGGGTGCGCAAGTCGTCCATGTTCCCCGCCACGTTCGGACTCGCCTGTTGTGCCATCGAGATGATGACCACCGGCGCCGGCCGCTACGACCTGGCGCGTTTCGGCATGGAGGTCTTCCGCGGCTCGCCGCGGCAGGCGGACCTGATGATCGTGGCCGGCCGGGTCAGCCAGAAGATGGCGCCGGTGCTGCGGCAGGTCTACGACCAGATGCCGAACCCCAAGTGGGTGATCTCCATGGGGGTCTGCGCCTCCTCGGGCGGCATGTTCAACAACTACGCGATCGTCCAGGGCGTCGACCACGTCGTCCCGGTCGACATCTATCTCCCCGGCTGTCCGCCCCGGCCCGAGATGCTGATCGACGCGATCCTCAAGCTCCACCAGAAGATCCAGAGCTCCAAGCTCGGTGTGAACGCCGAGGAAGCGGCCCGGGAGGCGGAGGAGGCGGCGCTCAAGGCACTGCCCACCATCGAGATGAAGGGGCTGCTGCGATGAGTGACGCGAAGAACGCCGCGGACGACGGCGTGAACCCCGAGAAGGACCTCTCGGCGGAGAACCTTCCCGGCCGGCGCGGCGAGGGCGGTGAGGAGATCCGCGTCCAGCGCGGCATGTTCGGAGCCAACAGGGGCGGCGACACCTCCGGTTACGGCGGCCTGGTCCGCTCGGTCCGGCTCCCGGGACCGTCGAACCGCCCCTACGGCGGCTGGTTCGACGAGGTCGCCGACGAACTGGAGGGCGCCCTGGAGGAGCAGGGCCTGCTTCCCCGGAACGCCATCGGGAAGACGGTCGTCGACCGCGGCGAACTCACCTTCCACATCGAGCGCGAGCACCTGGTCCGGGTCGCGAGGACCCTGCGGGACGACCCGGCGCTCCGCTTCGAACTGTGCACCGGCGTCAGCGGCACCCACTATCCGAACGACAAGGGCCGCGAACTGCACGCCGTGTACCACCTGCGCTCGATCACCCACAACCGGTTGATCCGCCTGGAAGTCAGCGCCCCCGACGACGACCCGCACATCCCGTCGCTGGTCTCCGTCTATCCGACGAACGACTGGCACGAGCGCGAGACGTACGACTTCTTCGGCATCGTCTTCGACGGCCACCCGGCCCTGACGCGGATCCTGATGCCGGACGACTGGCAGGGCCACCCGCAGCGCAAGGACTATCCCCTCGGCGGAATCCCCGTCGAGTACAAGGGCGCCCGGATCCCGGCTCCGGACCAGCGGAGGTCGTACTCATGAGCAGGTCGAACGCATCCGCATCCGCGGAGTCAGGGGCTTCCGCCGCCTCGGCGCGCGAGACCACGGAAGGCACCGTCTACACCGTCACCGGCGGCGACTGGGACGAGGTCGCCCAGACGGCGGTCCGCAGTGACGACGAGCGCATCATCGTCAACATGGGCCCGCAGCACCCGTCCACGCACGGCGTGCTCAGGCTGATCCTGGAGATCGACGGCGAGACCGTCTCCGAGGCCCGCTGCGGCATCGGCTACCTCCACACCGGCATCGAGAAGAACCTCGAGTACCGGACCTGGACCCAGGGCACCACGTTCGTGACGCGCATGGACTACCTGACGCCGTTCTTCAACGAGGCGGCGTACTGCCTCGGCGTCGAGAAGCTCCTCGGCATCGAGGACCAGATCCCCGACCGCGCCTCGGTCATCCGGGTGCTCCTGATGGAGCTGAACCGGCTCTCCTCCCACCTGGTGTGCATCGCGACCGGCGGCATGGAGCTCGGCGCCACCACCATCATGATCTACGGATTCCGTGATCGTGAACTCATTCTCGACGCCTTCGAGCTCATCACGGGCCTCAGGATGAACCACGCGTACATCCGCCCCGGCGGACTCGCCCAGGACCTGCCGCCCGGAGCGGTGGACCAGATCCGCGAGCTCGTGAAGACGCTGCGCAAGAACCTCCCGGAGTACGACGCGCTCGCCACCGGGAACCCGATCTTCAAGGCCCGTATGCAGGACGTCGGCTACCTGGACCTGGCCGGCTGCATGGCCCTCGGGGCCACCGGCCCCGTCCTGCGCTCCACCGGCCTGCCGCACGACCTGCGCAAGGCGCAGCCGTACTGCGGGTACGAGACGTACGACTTCGAGGTCCCCACCGCGGACACCTGCGACTCCTACGGCCGCTTCCTGATCCGGCTGGAGGAGATGCGCCAGTCGCTGCGCATCGTCGAGCAGTGCCTGGACCGGCTCCAGCCCGGTCCGGTCATGGTCGCCGACAAGAAGATCGCCTGGCCCGCCCAGCTCGCCATGGGCCCGGACGGACTGGGCAACTCCCTCGACCACATCAAGCAGATCATGGGCACCTCCATGGAGGCCCTGATCCACCACTTCAAGCTGGTCACCGAGGGCTTCCGCGTACCGCCGGGACAGACGTACACGGCGGTCGAGTCGCCCAAGGGCGAGCTCGGGGTGCACGTCGTCTCCGACGGCGGCACCCGTCCCTACCGGGTCCACTTCCGCGACCCGTCCTTCACCAACCTGCAGTCCATGGCGGCGATGTGCGAGGGCGGCCAGGTCGCCGACGTCATCGTCGCCGTGGCATCCCTCGACCCCGTGATGGGAGGCGTCGACCGGTGACCACCTCACCTTCGGAGCGGGGCGTCAGCCTGGGCATGCCCCAACTGCCCGCGCCCGCCTACCCGGACGAGGTCCGGGCCCGGCTGGAGACCGACGCGCGCGAGGTCATCGCCCGCTACCCGGACTCCCGGTCCGCCCTCCTGCCGCTGCTGCACCTCGTGCAGTCGGAGGAGGGCCATGTCACGCGCACCGGAATGCAGTTCTGCGCGGACGTGCTCGGCCTGACCACGGCCGAGGTCACCGCCGTCGCCACCTTCTACACCATGTACCGGCGCCGGCCGAGCGGTGAGTACCAGGTCGGGGTGTGCACCAACACCCTGTGCGCCGTCATGGGCGGCGACGCCATCTTCGAGGAGCTCCAGGAGCACCTCGGCATCGGCAACGGCGAGACCACCGAGGACGGCAAGGTCACCCTCGAGCACATCGAGTGCAACGCGGCCTGCGACTTCGCACCCGTCGTGATGGTCAACTGGGAGTTCTTCGACAACCAGGACCCGCAGAGCGCCAAGCGCATGGTCGACGACCTGCGGGCCGGCCGCCCGGTCGCGCCCACGCGCGGGGCGCCGCTGTGCACGTTCAAGGAGACCGCCCGGATCCTGGCCGGTTTCCCCGACGAGCGGGAGGGCGCCGCCCGGGCCACGGGAAGCGCGGGACCCGCCTCCCTGTCCGGCCTGAAGCTGGCCAAGGGGGAGGCAGCCCCCGCACGCGTGGTGCACCCGCGCGGCGAGGCGCCCACCGACACCCCGCCGCACGAGCCGTCGCCGACGGAGCACCTCAGCTCCCACGACGCGCCCCAGGAGACATCGGCCTCCGACCCGGAGCATCCGGCCGGACCCGCCGCAGAGGAGGGGGAGTGATGACCTTGGCACCCGCCGAACTCAGGGACACCGGCCCGGAGAAGCTGCTCGCACCCGTGCTGTCGGCCTTCTGGGACGAGGACGAGTCCTGGACCCTGGACGTCTACCGGAGGCACGAGGGGTACGAGGGGCTCCGCAAGGCCCTCGCCATGCCACCGGACGACGTCATCGCGTACGTCAAGGAGTCCGGTCTGCGCGGGCGCGGCGGCGCCGGCTTCCCCACGGGAATGAAATGGCAGTTCATCCCCCAGGGAGACGGCAAGCCCCACTACCTGGTGGTCAACGCCGACGAGTCGGAGCCCGGAACGTGCAAGGACATTCCGCTCCTCTTCGCGAACCCGCACAGCCTCATCGAGGGCATCGTCATCGCCTGTCACGCCATCAGGTCGTCCCACGCCTTCATCTATCTGCGCGGTGAGGTCGTCCCCGTGCTGCGGCGGCTGCACGAGGCCGTGCGCGAGGCCTACGCGGCGGGCCTGCTCGGCGAGAACATCCTGGGCAGCGGGCTCGACCTCGAACTCACCGTGCACGCGGGCGCCGGCGCGTACATCTGCGGTGAGGAGACCGCACTGCTCGACTCGCTCGAAGGCCGCCGTGGCCAGCCGCGGCTCCGTCCTCCCTTCCCCGCCGTCGCGGGCCTCTACGCGTGCCCCACCGTGGTGAACAACGTCGAGTCGATCGCCTCGGTTCCCGCCATCATGAACCGGGGCAAGGACTGGTTCCGCTCGATGGGCAGCGAGAAGTCACCCGGCTTCACCCTCTACTCCCTCAGCGGCCACGTCGCACGCCCCGGGCAGTACGAGGCGCCGATGGGCATCACGCTGCGCCAGCTGCTCGACATGAGCGGCGGCATGCGGCCGGGGCACCGCCTGAAGTTCTGGACGCCGGGCGGCTCCTCCACGCCGTTGCTCACCGAGGAGCACCTCGACGTCCCCCTGGACTACGAAGGGGTGGGCGCCGCCGGTTCTATGCTCGGCACGAAGGCGCTCCAGTGCTTCGACGAGACGACCTGTGTCGTACGGGCCGTCACCCGCTGGACCGAGTTCTACGCCCACGAGTCCTGCGGCAAGTGCACGCCGTGCCGCGAGGGGACGTACTGGCTCGTGCAGCTGATGCGCGACATCGAGGCGGGCAAGGGCCGGATGTCCGACCTCGACAAGCTGAACGACATCGCCGACAACATCAACGGCAAGGCGTTCTGCGCCCTCGGCGACGGCGCCGCCTCGCCGATCTTCTCCTCGCTGAAGTACTTCCGCGAGGAGTACGAGCAGCACATCACGGGCCGTGGCTGCCCGTTCGACCCGGCCAGGTCGACGGCCTGGGCCGACCGTACGGAGGTGCACGCATGACTGTGACCACCAGCTCTCCCTCCGGTGGGGGAGAGGCGGCGGTCCCGCCCGAGGACCTCGTGACGCTGACGATCGACGGCGTCGAGATCAGCGTGCCCAAGGGCACCCTGGTCATCCGGGCCGCCGAACAGCTCGGCATCGAGATCCCCCGGTTCTGCGACCACCCTCTCCTCGACCCGGCCGGCGCCTGCCGCCAGTGCATCGTCGAGGTCGAGGGCCAGCGCAAGCCCATGGCCTCCTGCACCATCACCTGCACCGACGGTATGGTGGTGAAGACCCAGCTGACCTCACCTGTGGCCGAGAAGGCGCAGAAGGGGATGCTGGAGTTCCTGCTCATCAACCACCCGCTGGACTGCCCGGTCTGCGACAAGGGCGGCGAGTGCCCGCTGCAGAACCAGTCGATGTCGCACGGCCACGCCGATTCCCGCTTCGACGGCAAGAAGCGCACCTACGAGAAGCCCGTCCCGATCTCCACCCAGGTGCTGCTCGACCGCGAGCGGTGCGTCCTGTGCGCCCGCTGCACCCGGTTCTCGAACCAGATCGCGGGCGACCCGATGATCGAACTGCTCGAGCGGGGCGCGCTCCAGCAGGTCGGTACCGGTGAGGGCGACCCCTTCGAGTCGTACTTCTCCGGCAACACCATCCAGATCTGCCCGGTCGGCGCGCTCACCTCGGCGGCCTACCGGTTCCGCGCCCGCCCCTTCGACCTGGTCTCCTCGCCGTCGGTGTGCGAGCACTGCTCCGGCGGCTGCGCCACCCGCACCGACCACCGGCGCGGCAAGGTCATGCGGCGGCTCGCCGACAACGACCCCGAGGTCAACGAGGAGTGGATGTGCGACAAGGGGCGCTTCGGGTTCCGGTACGCGCAGCAGCGGGACCGGCTGCAGACCCCGCTCGTGCGCAATGCCGAGGGTGAACTGGAGCCCGCCTCCTGGCCCGAGGCACTGCAGATCGCGGCCCAGGGACTGCTGGCCTCCCGCGGCCGCACCGGCGTCCTGACCGGCGGCCGGCTCACCGTCGAGGACGCCTACGCGTACAGCAAGTTCACGCGCGTGGCGCTCGACACCAACGACATCGACTTCCGCGCGCGCGTGCACAGCGCCGAGGAGGCCGACTTCCTCGCCGCGCGGGTCGCGGGCCGCGGACACGACCTCAAGGACGCGTCCGGCCCGCACTCCGGGGGCGGTGTCACGTACACCTTCCTGGAGAAGGCGCCCGCCGTCCTGCTGGTCGGGTTCGAGTCGGAGGAGGAGGCGCCCGGCGTCTTCCTGCGGCTGCGCAAGGCGTGGCGCGCCCACGGGCAGCGGACCTTCGCCCTGGCCACGTACACCACGCGCGGACTGGAGAAGGCCGGCGGCACGCTGCTGCCGGCGGCCCCCGGCACCGAGACCGAATGGCTGGACGCGCTCGCGAGCGGTGTCGGCCTGGAGGGCGACGGGGCCAGGGCGGCCGAAGCGCTGCGCACCGAGGGCGCGGTGATCGTCGTCGGTGAGCGGCTCGCCGCCGTCGAGGGCGGCCTGACCGCCGCCGTACGGATCGCCACCGCGACCGGTGCCCGGCTGGTGTGGATCCCGCGCCGGGCCGGGGAGCGGGGCGCCGTCGAGGCTGGCGCGCTGCCGTCGCTGCTGCCGGGCGGGCGCCCGGCGACCGACCCGCGTGCGCGGGAGGAGGTCGCCGCCGTCTGGGGCGTCGCCGCCCTCCCGCACCGCTACGGCCGCGACACCGGCGAGATCGTCGAGGCCGCGGCGACCGGCGAGCTGCAGGCGCTGCTGGTCGCGGGCGTGGAGGTCGCCGACCTGCCCGACCCCGCGCGTGCGCGTGCGGCGCTCGCCGAGGCCGGGTTCGTGGTCTCCCTGGAGCTGCGGCCCAGCGAGGTCACCGCACTCGCCGACGTGGTGCTGCCGGTGGCGGCCGTCGTCGAGAAGGCCGGTGCCTTCCTCAACTGGGAGGGCAGGGTGCGGCCCTTCGAGTCGGCGCTCAAGCCCGACCAGATGACCCGTCCCCTCCCGCCGACCGACGCGCGTGTGCTGCAGATGCTGGCCGACGCCATGGACGTGCACCTGGGCCTGCCGGATCTGCGCACGGTACGCGCGGAGCTCGAGCGGCTCGGCACCTGGGACGGCCCGCGGGCCACCGAACCGCTGCAGACCGCGGGCGCGCTGCCCCGGCCGGCCGCCGGGGAGGCGGTGCTGGCCGGACACCGGCTGCTGCTGGACCAGGGACTCCTCCAGCAGGGCGACGAGGCGCTCGCCGGCACCCGGCACGCCGCGCACGCGCGCCTGTCGGCCGCCACGGCCGTCGAGGTCGGCGTCGAGGACGGCGACCTGATCGCGGTGACCGGCACCGCCGGAACGGTCGAACTTCCCCTGAGCGTCACCGAGATGCCCGACCGCGTGGTGTGGCTCCCGCTGAACTCCGCGGGCGGCGGTGTCGCCTCCGACACCGGGGCGCTGCCCGGCTCGCTCGTCCGTATCGGCCCGGCGGCACTCGCCGGCGAAGCCCCCGAGGAGGTGGAGGCATGAGCCTGTACTTCGCCGCTGAGGACCTCTCGATGTTCGGCCGCGACCCCTGGTGGCTGGTTGCGATCAAGGCGGTGTTCTGCTTCGCCTTCCTCATGGTGACGGTGCTGATCGCCATCGTGATGGAACGCAAGATCGTCGCCTGGATGCAGCGGCGCATCGGCCCCAACCGGAACGGCCCCTGGGGCATGCTCCAGTCGCTCGCCGACGGCGTGAAGCTGATGCTCAAGGAAGACGTCGTCGTCAAACGCGCGGACAAGGCGGTGTACGTCCTCGCGCCGATCGTCGCGGCCGTCCCGGCCTTCATGGCGATCGCGGTGATCCCCTTCGGGCCGTCCGGCAACGAGATCTCGATCTTCGGCCAGCGGACCACGATGCAGCTCACCGACCTGCCGATCGCGCTGCTCTACATCCTCGCGGTCGCCTCGATCGGCATCTACGGCATCGTCCTGGCGGGCTGGAGCTCCGGATCCACCTACCCGCTGCTGGGCGGTCTGCGCTCCTGCGCGCAGATGATCTCCTACGAGATCGCCATGGGCGCCGCCTTCGCCTCCGTGTTCCTCTACTCGGGGTCGATGTCGACGTCGGCGATCGTCGAGCAGCAGGCCGACCGCTGGTACATCCTGCTGCTGCCGGTCTCCTTCCTCATCTACATCGTCACGATGGTCGGCGAGGTCAACCGCGCCCCCTTCGACATGCCGGAGTCCGAGGGCGACCTGGTCGGCGGCTTCAACACCGAGTACTCGTCGATCAAGTTCGCGATGTTCATGCTCGCCGAGTACATCAACATGGTGACCGTCTCGGCCGTCGCCACCACCCTTTTCCTGGGCGGCTGGCGCGCTCCGTGGCCGATCAGCACCTTCTGGGAGGGCGCGAACCACGGCTGGTGGCCGATGCTCTGGTTCATCGTCAAGGTCCAGCTGCTGCTGTTCATGTTCGTCTGGCTGCGCGGCACGCTCCCGCGGGTCCGCTACGACCAGCTGATGAAGCTCGGCTGGAAGGTCCTGATCCCGGTCTCCCTGGTGTGGCTGATGCTCGTCGCCACGGTGCGGGCCCTGCGGAACGAGAACTACGGGTTCGCCGACATCGCCCTCTACGTCGCCGCGGCCGTCCTCGGCCTGCTGGTGCTGTCCTTCGTCGTCGACATGTTCCGGGCGAAGGGCGGGAAGGCCGGAGAACCTAGCGAACCCGGAGAACCCGGGGGGCCCGGCGAGGCCCCGGCCGCCTTCGATCCGATGGCGGGCGGATTCCCCGTGCCGCCGCTGCCCGGACAGGAGCTTCCGCCGGTGCCGCGACGGCCCTCGCGCCAGGAGCGCAAGCTCGTCGCCAGTGGCGGACCCGATACTCACAGTGACGGATCTCTGGATGGAAAGGAGGCGTCCGATGGCTGAGGAATCCAAGGAGGCCGGGCAGACGAAGCCCGGTTTCCTGAACCCGGTGGCCGGCTTCGGCGTGACCTTCAAGGCCATGTTCAAGAAGCGGCTGACCGAGCAGTACCCCGAGCAGCCGAAGACCACGGCCCCGCGCTTCCACGGCAGGCACCAGCTCAACCGCCATCCGGACGGTCTGGAGAAGTGCGTCGGCTGTGAACTGTGCGCCTGGGCCTGTCCCGCCGACGCGATCTACGTCGAGGGCGCGGACAACACCGAGGAGGAGCGCTACTCGCCCGGCGAGCGGTACGGCCGCGTCTACCAGATCAACTACGCCCGCTGCATCCTGTGCGGTCTGTGCATCGAGGCGTGCCCCACACGCGCGCTCACGATGACCAACGAGTTCGAGCTGGCCGACTCCAGCCGCGCCGACCTCATCTACACCAAGGAGCAGCTGCTCGCCGGTCTGGAGGAGGGCATGGTCGACAGCCCGCACGCCATGTACCCGGGCACCGACGAACAGGACTACTACCGGGGCCTGGTGACCGAGGCCGCGCCCGGCACGGAGCAGCAGGTCGCCCACGTGGAGGGCGAGGTCGTGCAGGAGGCGGACTCGACCTTCGGCGAGGACGAACCGGCCTCGGAGAAGGTGATCCGGGGATGACCGCGTACACCGCGCACGCCGTGCACGCCGCGCACCTCGCCGCCTACTCCACCTCCACCGGAGAGGCCGTCCAGTTCTGGGTCCTCGGCACGGTCGCCGTGATCGGCGCGCTGTGCACCATCCTGATGCGGCGGGCCGTGCACAGCGCGCTCTGCCTGGCCGGAACCATGATCGTCCTGGCGGTGTTCTACCTCGCCAACGGCGCCTACTTCCTGGGCATCGTCCAGATCATCGTCTACACCGGCGCGATCATGATGCTGTTCCTGTTCGTGGTGATGCTGGTCGGCGTCACCGCGGCGGACTCCCTGAAGGAGACCATCAAGGGCCAGCGCTGGCTCGCCCTGCTGTGCGGGCTCGGCTTCGGCATCCTGCTGGTCGGCGGCATCGGCAACGCCGCGCTCACCGAGTTCAACGGCCTCGGCCAGGCGAACGCGAACGGCAACGTCCAGGGCCTCGCCGCTCTCCTCTTCACCCGGTACGTGTTCGCCTTCGAGATCACCGGCGCCCTGCTCATCACGGCCGTCGTCGGCGCCATGGTGCTCACCCACCGCGAGCGCACCGAGCGGGCCCGCACCCAGCGGGAGCTCTCCGAACAGCGCGTCCGCGAGGGCAAGCACCTCCCGCCGCTGCCGGCCCCGGGCGTGTACGCCCGGCACAACGCGGTGGACATCGCGGGCCTGCTGCCCGACGGCACACCGTCCGATCTCACCGTCAACAAGACGCTGCGCGAACGGGGTCAGATCCGGGACGTGTCGCAGGAGGCGCTCAACGACCTGCGAGCGCTGGAGCGGCGCGCGGAGGAGCGTCTCGAGCGCACGGCGATCGAGCCCACGTTCAAGTCGGCGTACGAGCGGGCCGAGGAGGCGTCGAAGTGAACCCGGTCAACTACCTGTACCTCGCCGCCCTGCTGTTCACGATCGGCGCCACCGGTGTACTCATCCGGCGCAACGCGATCGTCCTCTTCATGTGCATCGAGCTCATGCTCAACGCCTGCAACCTCGCGTTCGTCGCCTTCTCCCGCATGCACGGCAACCTCGACGGCCAGATCATCGCCTTCTTCACGATGGTCGTCGCCGCGGCGGAGGTCGTGGTCGGGCTGGCGATCATCGTGTCCCTGTTCCGTTCCCGCCACTCGGCCTCGGTCGACGACGCCAGCCTGATGAAGCTGTGAGGGGTCGGTAGACCGTGACTAACACAGAGAATCTGATCGCGCTGCTGGTGGCGGCGCCCCTGCTCGGAGCGGTGGTCCTGCTGTGCGGCGGCCGCCGGCTGGACGCCGTCGGCCACTGGATCGGCACGGCGCTCGCCGCCGCGTCCTTCGTGATCGGCCTCGTCCTCTTCACCGACATGCTGGGCAGCGCCGCCGCCGACCGCACCCTGACGCAGTACCTGTTCAGCTGGATCCCGGTGGAGGGCTTCCAGGCGGACATCGCCTTCCAGCTCGACCAGCTGTCGATGACGTTCGTCCTGCTGATCACCGGCGTCGGCTCGCTCATCCACCTGTACTCGATCGGGTACATGGAGCACGACGAGCGGCGCCGCCGCTTCTTCGGCTATCTGAACCTGTTCCTCGCGGCGATGCTGATCCTCGTCCTCGCCGACAACTACCTGCTGCTGTACCTGGGCTGGGAGGGCGTCGGCCTCGCCTCCTACCTGCTGATCGGTTTCTGGCAGCACAAGCCCAGCGCCGCGACCGCGGCGAAGAAGGCCTTCCTGGTCAACCGCGTCGGCGACATGGGTCTGTCGATCGGGATCATGCTGATGTTCCTGTGGTTCGGCACCTTCGCCTTCGGGCCGGTGCTCGGCACCCACGGGGAGGCCGGGCTCGCCGGTGACGCGAGCGAGGGCAAGCTCACCGTGATCGCCCTCATGCTGCTGCTCGCGGCCTGCGGCAAGTCCGCCCAGGTGCCGCTGCAGTCCTGGCTCGGGGACGCGATGGAGGGCCCGACCCCGGTCTCGGCCCTGATCCACGCCGCGACCATGGTCACGGCGGGCGTCTACCTGATCGTCCGCTCCGGGGCCATCTTCAACGGCGCCCCCGACGCACAGCTGGTCGTCACCGTCGTCGGCGCGGTCACGCTGCTGTTCGGTGCGATCGTCGGTTGCGCGAAGGACGACATCAAGAAGGCGCTGGCCGGTTCGACGATGTCGCAGATCGGCTACATGGTGCTCGCGGCGGGACTCGGCCCCATCGGCTACGTCTTCGCGATCATGCACCTGGTGACGCACGGCTTCTTCAAGGCCGGCCTGTTCCTCGGCGCCGGTTCGGTCATGCACGGCATGAACGACGAGGTCGACATGCGCCGCTACGGCGGACTGCGCACGTACATGCCGGTCACCTTCGTCACCTTCGGCCTCGGGTACCTCGCGATCATCGGCTTCCCGGGCCTGTCCGGCTTCTTCTCCAAGGACAAGATCATCGAGGCGGCCTTCGCCAAGGGCGGCACCGAGGGCTGGATCCTCGGCGGCGCGGCCCTGCTGGGTGCCGCCATCACCGCGTACTACATGACGCGCGTGATGCTGATGACGTTCTTCGGCGAGGAACGCTGGCGCAACGCCCCGACGCCGTCCCCGGCCGCCCCGGACGTGGAGCCCGCCGCCGAGACGCGCGGCGAGTACACCCCGCCCAGCCCGCACGAGTCGCCGAAGAGCATGACCATTCCGATGATCGTGCTCGCCTTCGGTTCGGTGTTCGCCGGCGCGGTCTTCGGCATCGGCGACCGGTTCCTGAACTGGCTGGAGCCCGTCACCGGGTACGACCACGGCCACGCGCCGATCAGCCCCCTGACGGTCACGGTGGCCACGGTGGCCGTGATGGTCGTCGGCGTGGCGGTCGCCTGGGGCCAGTACGGGCGCCGCCCGGTCCCGGCCGTCGCCCCGCGCGGCTCGCTGCTCACCCGGGCCGCCCGGCGCGACCTGCTCCAGGACGACTTCAACCATGTGGTCCTGGTCCGCGGCGGCGAGCACCTCACGCGTTCGCTGGTGTACGTCGACCACACCCTGGTCGACGGGGTCGTCAACGGGACGGCGGCCGCGTTCGGCGGTCTGTCCGGACGGATGCGCAAGCTGCAGAACGGCTTCGCGCGGTCGTATGCGGTCTCGATGTTCGGCGGCGCGGTGGTCCTGGTCGCCGCGACCCTGCTGATGAGGGCGGTCTGATACCGATGTCCTTTCCTCTGCTGACAGCGACGGCGGCGCTCCCGGCCATCGGGGCGATCGCCACGGCCGCCGTGCCGGCCGCGAAACGCACGGTCGCCAAGTGGCTGGCCCTGCTGGTCTCGATCGCCACCCTGGCGCTGGCGATCGTCGTCCTGGTGCGCTTCGACCCGGGCGGCGACCGCTACCAGCTCACCGAATCGCACGCCTGGATCGCGGACTTCGGCGTCCGCTACGAGCTCGGGGTGGACGGCATCGGGGTCGCGCTGATCGCGCTGACCGCCCTGCTGATCCCGTTCATCATCCTCGCGGGCTGGCACGACGCCGACCCCCTGGAAACGGGGAGCAGGCGGTGGCGGCCGACGCAGGGCTTCTTCGCCCTGATCCTGGCCGTCGAGGCGATGGTGATCCTCTCCTTCGAGGCCACCGACGTCTTCCTCTTCTACATCTTCTTCGAAGCCATGCTGATCCCGCTGTACTTCCTGATCGGCGGCTTCGGGGACCGGGCCCACGAGCACGGCGAGCAGGCGGCCACGACGCAGCGTTCCTACGCGGCGGTGAAGTTCCTGCTCTACAACCTGGCCGGCGGTCTGGTCATGCTGGCCGCGGTGATCGGGCTGTACGTGGTCGCGGGGAACTTCTCCCTCACGGAGATCGCCGAGGCGCGGGCCAACGGCTCGCTCGAGATGTCGACGAGCACCGAGCGCTGGCTGTTCCTCGGGTTCTTCCTCGCCTTCGCGGTGAAGGCGCCGATGTGGCCGCTGCACACCTGGCTGCCCAACGCCATGCAGGAGTCCACCGCTCCGGTCGCCGTGCTCATCACGGCCGTCGTGGACAAGGTGGGCACCTTCGCGATGCTGCGCTTCTGCCTCCAGCTGTTCCCGGAGGCCAGCAAGTGGGCGACGCCCGTGATCATGGTGCTGGCCGTCATCAGCGTCATCTACGGGGCGCTGCTCGCGGTGGGCCAGCGTGACATCAAGCGGCTGATCGCGTACGCGTCGATCTCGCACTTCGGCTTCATCGTCATGGGCATCTTCGCGATGACCAGCCAGGGCCAGTCCGGGGCGACGCTCTACATGGTCAACCACGGGATCTCGACCGCCGTCCTGCTGCTGGTGGCCGGGTTCCTGATCTCGCGGCGCGGCTCCCGGCTCATCGCCGACTACGGCGGTGTGCAGAAGGTCGCGCCGGTCCTCGCCGGCACGTTCCTGATCGGCGGCCTGGCCACGCTGTCGCTGCCGGGGCTGGCGCCGTTCGTCAGCGAGTTCCTGGTCCTGGTCGGCACGTTCACGCGCTACCCGGTGATCGGTGTCGTCGCCACCTTCGGCATCGTGCTCGCCGCGCTCTACGTCCTGGTCCTCTACCAGCGGACGATGACGGGCCCCCTCAAGCCGGAGCTCGCCAGGATGCCCGACCTGAGGGTGCGTGAGATCGCCGTGGCCGCGCCGCTGATCGTGCTGCTGGTCTTCCTGGGCGTCTACCCGAAGCCCGTCACGGACATCGTGAACCCGGCGGTGCAGCACACCATGTCCGACGTACAGAAGAAGGACCCCCAGCCCGAGGTGGAGGCGGCCAAGTGAGCGCATCAGTCGTCCACAGCCTGTGGACAACGGCGGCCGATCCGATCTCGAAGATCGACGCGCCGAAGATCGAGTACGCCCAGCTCGCCCCCATCATGATCATCGTCGGCGCGGCGGTCGTCGGGATCCTGGTCGAGGGCTTCGTACCGCGCAAGTTCCGTTACTACGCACAGATGTTCGTCGCGACGGCCGCCCTGGTCTCCGCGTTCGCCGCGGTGGTGGCGCTCGCGGCCGACGGGTACGGCACGACCAGGGCGGGCATCGCGGCGATGGGCGCGATCGCCGTCGACGGCCCGGCCCTGTTCCTGCAGGGCACGATCCTGCTGACGGCCCTGGTCGGCCTGTTCACCTTCGCCGAGCGCAGGCTCGACCCGGAGGAGCAGGGCAACCGCGTCGACTCGTTCGCCGCGCAGGCCTCGGCCGTGCCGGGCAGCGAGAACGAGAAGCAGGCCGTCAAGGCCGGGTTCACCACCACCGAGGTGTTCCCGCTGCTGCTCTTCGCCGTCGCCGGCATGCTGGTCTTCCCGGCGGCCAACGACCTGGTGACGCTCTTCGTGGCCCTGGAGGTCCTCTCCCTCCCGCTGTACCTGCTCTGCGCGCTGGCCCGCCGCAAGCGGCTCGTCTCGCAGGAGGCCGCGGTCAAGTACTTCCTGCTCGGCTCGTTCGCCTCCGCGTTCCTCCTCTTCGGCATCGCGCTGCTGTACGGCTACGCGGGCTCGATGTCGTACGCGAGGATCGCGCAGGTCGTCGACGGCACGATCCCGGAGGTCGACCCGGCCCTCGTCAACACCATGGGCAACGACGTGCTGCTGCTGGTGGGCGCGGGACTGCTGATCATGGGCCTGCTGTTCAAGGTCGGTGCCGTCCCCTTCCACATGTGGACGCCGGACGTGTACCAGGGCGCGCCCACCCCGGTGACGGGCCTGATGGCGGCGGCGACCAAGGTGGCGGCGTTCGGCGCCCTGCTGCGGGTGCTGTACGTTCTGCTCCCCGGTCTGCGCTGGGACTGGCGGCCGGTCATGTGGGCCGTGGCCATCGTCACCATGCTGGGCGGCGCGATCCTGGCGATCACCCAGACCGACATCAAGCGGCTGCTGGCGTACTCGGCGATCTCGCACGCGGGTTTCATCCTCGCGGGTGTCATCGCGACCACGCCGTCCGGCATCTCGTCCGTCCTCTTCTACCTGGCGGCGTACTCGTTCGTGACGATCGGCGCGTTCGCGGTGGTGACGCTGGTGCGGGACGCCGGGGGCGAGGCGACGCACCTGTCCAAGTGGGCGGGGCTCGGCCGCCGTTCACCCCTGGTGGCGGCGGTGTTCGCGGTGTTCCTGCTCGCCTTCGCGGGCATTCCGCTGACCTCCGGCTTCGCCGGGAAGTTCGCCGTGTTCAAGGCGGCGGCGGAGGGCGGCGCGGTGCCGCTGGTCGTGGTCGGTGTGATCGCGTCGGCGATCGCGGCGTTCTTCTACATCCGGGTGATCGTCCTGATGTTCTTCAGTGAGCCGCGGCCCGAGGGCCCGACCGTCGCGGTGCCGTCGCCGCTGACGATGACGGCGATCGCAGTGGGCGTGGTGGTCACGGTGGTGCTCGGTGTGGCACCGCAGTACTTCCTGGAGCTGGCGGGCGACGCGGGAGTGTTCGTGCGCTGACCGGGCTCCGCCGACGACAGGGCGGCCCGGCACCCGCTCGGGGGGTGCCGGGCCGCCCTGTCGTCGGCGGGGACGGGCCGACGGGGCCTGTGGACAACTCCGGGGGTGTCGGTGCGGGCACCTATCGTGGGCACGGTGGACACAGCGGGTGCAGTGGACACAGCGGGCACACTGGGTGCAGTGGGTGCAGCGGACGTAGTGACCGAGAGTGAACGAGCGCGGTGTACGGGGGGCGGGACGATGGGCGGAACGGGCGGTAGTGGCGGGATGGCAGTGATGGAGAGCGAGGCGCTGGCGGCGCTGCGGCGGGTGTTCGGGTTCGAGGCCTTCCGCGGTGAGCAGGAAGCGGTGATCGAGCATGTGATCGCGGGCGGGGACGCCGTGGTCCTCATGCCGACCGGTGGCGGCAAGTCCCTGTGCTACCAGATTCCGGCCCTGGTCAGACCGGGTACGGGAGTCGTCGTCTCCCCGCTGATCGCGTTGATGCAGGACCAGGTGGACGCGCTGCGGGCGCTCGGTGTGCGCGCCGGGTTCATGAACTCCACGCAGGACTTCGACGAGCGCCGGGTGGTGGAGGCCGAGTTCCTGGCGGGCGAGCTGGACCTGTTGTACCTCGCGCCGGAGCGGCTGCGGCTGGACAGTTCGCTGGAGCTGCTCTCGCGGGGGAAGATCTCCGTCTTCGCGATCGACGAGGCGCACTGCGTGTCCCAGTGGGGACACGACTTCCGGCCGGACTACCTCACGCTGTCCCTGCTCGGGGAGCGCTGGCCGGACGTGCCCCGGATCGCGCTCACCGCGACGGCCACGCACGCCACGCACCGGGAGATCACCGAGCGGCTGGCCATGCCGGACGCCCGGCACTTCGTGGCGAGCTTCGACCGGCCCAACATCCAGTACCGGATCGTTCCGAAGGCCGACCCCAAGAAGCAGCTGCTGGGCTTCCTGCGCGAGGAGCACGCCGGCGACGCGGGCATCGTCTACTGCCTCTCCCGCAACTCCGTCGAGAAGACAGCCGAGTTCCTCAGCCGCAACGGCATCGAGGCGGTGCCCTACCACGCGGGGCTGGACGCGGGGACGCGCGCCGCGCACCAGGCCCGTTTCCTCCGGGAGGACGGCCTGGTCGTGGTGGCGACCATCGCCTTCGGGATGGGCATCGACAAGCCGGACGTCCGGTTCGTCGCCCATCTCGACCTGCCCAAGTCCGTCGAGGGCTACTACCAGGAGACGGGCCGCGCCGGCCGTGACGGGCTGCCGTCCACGGCCTGGATGGCGTACGGACTGAACGACGTCGTGCAGCAGCGCAAGCTGATCCACTCCGGCGAGGGGGACGAGGCCTTCCGGCGGCGGGCCGCCCAGCACCTGGACGCGATGCTCGCCCTGTGCGAGACGGCCGGGTGCCGGCGTTCCCGGCTCCTGGCCTACTTCGGCCAGGACGACGACGCCCCGGCGGGCTGCGGCAACTGCGACACCTGCCTCACCCCGCCGGAGACCTGGGACGGCACCGTCGCGGCCCAGAAGGTGCTGTCGGCGGTGGTCCGGCTGAAGCGGGAGCGCGGGCAGAAGTTCGGCACGGTGCAGATCGTCGACATCCTGCTGGGGAAGCGCACCGCCAAGGTCATCCAGTTCGACCACGACCAGCTGTCCGTGTTCGGGATCGGCGAGGACCTCAGCGAGGGCGAGTGGCGGGGCGTGGTCCGGCAGTTGCTGGCCCAGGGGCTGCTGGCGGTCGAGGGCGACTACGGCACGCTGGTGCTGACCGAGGCCAGCGGGGCGGTGCTGCGCCGGGAGCGTGAGGTGCCGCTGCGCAAGGAGCCGAAGAAGCCGGTGACTTCCCGGTCGGGCTCCTCGGGGTCGTCGGGCTCCGGGCGGGGCAAGGCCAAGGCCGCTGCGGCCGAGCTGCCCGAGGAACTCGTGCCGGCCTTCGAGGCGCTGCGCGCCTGGCGTGCCGAGCAGGCCCGCGAGCAGGGTGTCCCCGCGTACGTCATCTTCCACGACGCCACGCTCCGGGAGATCGTCACGGTCCGGCCCGGTTCGGTGGCCGAGCTCGGCGGGATCAGCGGGGTGGGCGAGAAGAAGCTCGCGACGTACGGGGAGGGCGTACTGGCGGCGCTGGCGGAGCTGGACGGGCGGCAGGGGGCCGAGGTCCGGGCCGGGGCGCAGGGCGCGGCTGCGGACGACGGCGGTTCCGCGCCGGACGACTGGCCGGAGACGGACGCCGAACCGGAGATGGACGACTGGCCGGAGATGGACGCCGAACCGGAGCCGGACGACTGGATGTAGTCCAGCGCAGGACAGGTCCTGGTCCCGGCCGCGTCCCCGGCCTTGCGGGCCGGTACGCCTAGGGCAGGGCGGTGAGGCCCGGGGCGAAGGTGATCAGCAGGGGGAGGAGCGGGACCAGGGCCGCCGCCGTCGTCGTCAGGGCGCGGTCACGGCGGCCGAGGCGGGGTGGGGGCTTCAGCAGGCGGTCGACACGCTCGCCGAGCAGGCGGTGGCTGGAGGCGCAGGACAGGACGCCACGGTGCTGGTTGAGCTCGATCAGCGCCAGTGCCGTGGTCAGGTGGCCGCAGCGGCGGGAGGCGGTGTCGTCGGCGGCCAGTTCGACCAGGCGGTGGGTCTGGTCGCAGAAGTGGGTGAACAGCGGGATGCGGGGGAAGCCGGTGGCCAGAGCGGTGGAGAGGTGCAGCAGCCAGTCGTGATGGGCGTGGGCGTGGCCGCGTTCGTGGGTGAGGACGGCGTCGATCTGGTGGTCGGTGAGGCGGCGCAGGGCACCGGTGGTGACGATCAGCTGGGGCGGGCTGCCCGGCATCCACCAGGCGTCGGGGTACTCGTCCTCCAGCACCAGCAGAGGGCCGCGGGCGGCGGGGAGACCGGCGGGCAGGTCGGGGGCGCGCTCCAGCAGGTGGGCGCGGGCCTGGGCGCGGCGACGGCGGGCGTCGACCAGCTCCCGTACGAGCATGGCCGTGGTCCAGGCGGCACCGCAGGCCAGCAGCAGGGTGAGGGCGGCCGTCCACGGCGGGGCGGCGGACAGGTCGTACGCCGCGGTCACCGCGGGCGGGGCCGGCGCGAAGAGCTGGGCGCGGACGGTGCCGAAGACGGCCGCGGCGCCCAGGGTGAGGGCGGTCACGCAGCACAGCAGGACCGTGGCGACGAGGCACTGCCAGACCCACAGGGCGACCACCGGTTCCCGCTCCGGCCAGTCGGCCCGGGTCAGCGCGCGGGGGACGGGTCCGGCGGCCGTCACGGCGACAACGCTCAGCAGGAGCAGGCAGAAGGTCATGCCAAGGGTTCCGGATCCTGTCGGCGGAAGGGGACTTCGGATCGTGCGGGACGTGCGGGAGCCGCACACCGCCCGGCACCAAGTATGACGGCGAAGGGCGGTGTGAGGCAGGGGGGCGACGAAGATCGGAGGGCGCGCGGAAGGACACCCTGCGGGAGGCACCCCCGAGATCACCGGGATCGACGGAATTAACGGAATTAACGGGATCGGCCCGGCCCGGTCGCCGGGTCAGCCCGCGGGCGTCACCCGCCCCGTGACCTCGCCGAGGCCGACCCGGACACCGTCCGGTCCCGGGGCCCAGGCCGACAGCGTCACCACGTCGCCGTCCTCCAGGAACGTCCGCTTGCCGTCGGGGAGTTCGAGGGCGTCCCGCCCGTTCCACGTCAGTTCCAGCAGGGACCCGCGCTCCCGCTCGGTGGGGCCGCTCACCGTGCCGGAGCCGTAGAGGTCGCCGGTGCGCAGGGAGGCGCCGTTCACGGTCATGTGGGCGAGCTGCTGGGCGGCCGTCCAGTACATGGTGGAGAAGGGGGGCTCGGAGACGACGTGGCCGTTGACGGCCACGGAGATCCGCAGGTCGTAACCGCCGGGTTCCTCGTCCGTGTCGTCCAGGTACGGCAGCAGCCCGTGCGTGCGCCGCGGTGGCGCCACCCGGGCCTCTTCCAGGGCGTCCAGGGGGGTGATCCAGGCCGACACCGAGGTGGCGAAGGACTTGCCGAGGAACGGGCCGAGGGGGACGTACTCCCAGGCCTGGACGTCGCGTGCGGACCAGTCGTTGAGGAGGCAGAGGCCGAAGACGTGGTCACGGAAGTCGCCGAGCGGTACCGGTCGGCCCCGCTCGGACGGCGCCCCGACCACGAAGCCGACCTCGGCCTCGATGTCCAGCCGGACCGACGGACCGAAGACCGGGGCCGGGTCGGCCGGCGCCTTGCGCTGCCCCGAGGGCCGTACGACCTCCGTGCCGGACACCACCACCGTGCCGGAACGGCCGTGGTAACCGATCGGCAGGTGCTTCCAGTTCGGGGTGAGGGAGTCGGCCGCGTCGGGGCGGAAGATCCGGCCGACGTTCCGTGCGTGGTTCTCGGAGGCGTAGAAGTCGACGTAGTCCGCGACGTCGAAGGGGAGGTGCAGGGTCACCGAGGACAGCGGGTGGAACAGCGGCCCGACGGTCTCCCGGTGCGCCGGGACGGTCACCCAGGCGGTGAGCGCCCGCCGCACGTCGGACCAGGCCGTCCGGCCCGCCGCCAGCAGCGGGTTGAGGGTCGGGCGGGCGAGCAGGGAGGCGTACGGGGAGCCCAGGGCGTGTGCTGCCGCTCCGGCGTCGAGGACGTGATCGCCGAGCCGGACGCCCACCCTCTGCTCGGTCGAGCCGGGGGGAGAGAACACGCCGTACGGCAGATTGTGCGGGCCGAAGGGATCGCCCTCGGGGACATCGAAGGGGGGCATCGGGTGCTGCCTCGCTTTCGTGTGCGCAGGTGCTCTGGTGCTCTGGTGCTTCACGTGTTCGTGGTCGTGCCACACGTTACGGGTGCCGCGGTGCTCTTGGGCAGAGGCGGAGGGACGGGTCCGGGGCGACGGGCGGCGGAGAGGAGGGGGCATGTGCCGCTTCCTCCTGCGTACCGGAAGTTATCCACAGGACGCGACGCAATCTTGACGGAGCGGTGCGAACAGGGCGACTCTGGGCGGGTGCCGGAAGGCCTCGGGGAGGGGGCGTTCCGATGGCACATCAGGGGGACGGATGGCCATAGGGGAGGCCGGTCCGGGCTCGGCGCGCTCTGGCTCGCAGCCGAAGAGGCTGGAAGAGGTCATGCGCGGCCGGCTCGGCCGGGAATGCGTGTACGTGCCGTCATGCAGGTTCGGGCTGTTCGTGGCGTTGCGCCACTGGTGCCCGCCCGGCGGCAGGGTGTTGATGTCGCCGGTCAACGACGACGTCATCTTCTTCGTGGTGCTCGCGGCGGGGCTGCGCCCGGTGCAGGCGCCGCTGAACCCGCTCGACGCGTCCATCGACACCGATGCCGTGCCCGAGGAGGTGTGGGGCTCGCTGTCCGCCGTACTGACCACGAATCTGTACGGCAACCCGGATCCGGCCCCGGAACTGCGGTCCCGTTGCGATGTGTTGGGCATCCCGCTGTTCGAGGACGGGGCGCACGCGATCGGCAGCGAGGTCGGCGGGCGGCCGGTCGGCGCCTGGGGCGACGCGTCTGTTTTCAGCCTTTCCAAGCACGTCGGCGCCCAGACGGGGGGCATTCTCGCGCTGGCCGACCCGGGCCGGAGCGCAGCGGTGCGGGAGGCCTGCGCCGAACTGCTCGCCCCGCGCCGGATGGCGTCCGAACTCACCTACGCGGTACGGCCGTACGCCGAGGCCGCGGTGCGGGGACTCGGGCTGCGCCGGGCGGCCTGGGCCGCGATGGGGCGGCTGGGGCTGACGGAGCGTGAGGGGATCCGCATGCCGCTGCGTCCGGACGCGCTGGCCGACGCGGTGCGCTCCGCCCCGGATCTGGCCGCGCACGATCCCTGGGTCAGGGTCGACATGCACGACTACCGGCTGACGCCCGGCCCTGTGCGCCTGCGCCGGGTCCGGCGCGGGCTCAGGCGGCTGGACGACGTCCTGGCGGCCTCCCGCGCGGGTACGGAACTGCTGCTGTCGACGCGGTGGGCCCGGCCGCGTCCGGGCGGTGCGGCGCAGCCGCTGTTCCGGGTGCCGCTGCTCGTGGCGGACCGGGACGCCGCGATCGAGGCGCTGGCGCGGCGCGGCATCGTCGTCGGCTACCTCTACGATCCGCCCCTGGACGACTACGCGGGAGCGGAGTTCACGGACCCGTCGCTCGCGCCCGAGGGCGCTCGCTGGTTCGCGCGGCACGCGCTGCCGGTGGATCCGCTGCGGGCACGGGAGGCCGTCGAGGTGCTGGAACGGTCCGGGGCGCGGCCGGCCGAGCCGCCCGGGGCACGGGCCGAACCGGAGACGGCGGAGGAACCGGAGACGGCGGAGGAACCGGAAGGGTCAGCGGCACCGGAGGGGCCGGCGCGGCGCGGGGCGGTACGGCCGGGGGACACGGTGAGAGGGCTGGGGCCGCCCCGTGACTGAGATCCAGGTGCACGAGCCCGCCGTGGTACGCGGCGGCGGCGCCCCCGAACCCGCCGACCGCAGACCCGGCTCCGACTCGCTGTTCAAGAACGCCTACTTCCTGATGCTCAGCACCGGCGTCTCCGCGGTCCTCGGGCTGGGCTTCTGGCTCGTGGCCGCGCGCTACTACTCCGAGGAGGCGGTCGGCCAGGGCTCCGCCGCCATCGCCGCGATGCGGCTGCTCGCCAGCATCACCGCGACCACGATGATCGGTGCCGTGGTCCGCTTCGTGCCGCGTGCCGGCCGCGAGACCGGGCGTCTGGTGTGGAGCGTGTACGGGGCGAGTTCGCTGGTCGTCGCCCTGGCCGCGGGCGTCTTCCTGCTCACGCTGGATCTGTGGGGCGCGTCGTACGAACCCCTCGGCACACCGCTGGCGGGCGCGCTGTTCGTCGCGGCGTGCGTGGCGTGGGCGCTGCTCACCCTGCAGGACGGGGTGCTCACGGGCCTGCGGAAGACGGAGTGGGTGCCCGTCGGGAACGCCGTCTTCTCCACCGGGAAGCTGGTCCTGCTGGCCGTCTTCGCGAGCGCGCTGCCGGTACTGGGCATCTTCGTGTCCTGGGCCGTGGCGATCGCGTTCTCCACGCTGCCGCTCGGCTGGCTGATCTTCCGCCGGCTCGTTCCGCGTCAGGCCGCCGCCGACCGTGACCGGGAACCGCCCAAGGTCCGGGACATGGGCCGTTTCCTGGCCGGAGACTCGCTCGGCGCCCTGTTCAGCCTGGCGATGATCAACCTGCTGCCGGTGATGGTCGCGGTGCGCTTCAGCGCCGCCGACAACGGCTACTTCTACGTGGCGTACACCGTCGGCGGCACCATGGAGTTCATGGCCATCAACATGGCCTCGTCACTCACCGCCCACGCCTCGCACGACCCACGGCAACTCGCGGAGGGGGTCCGGGGGGCACTGCGCCGGATGACGTTGCTGCTGGTGCCGGTGGTGCTGGTGCTCGTGGTCTTCGCACCGCAGATCCTCACCCCGTTCAGCGCGGACTACGCCGAGCACGGCTCGGCCGTACTGCGGCTGCTCGCGCTCGGTGCGCTGCCCCGGGTGGTCGTGGAGCTGTACATCGGGGTGCTGCGGGTGCAGGGGCGCACCGGTGTGCTCGCCGCCCTCCAGGGGGCCATGTGCGTGCTGGTACTGGGCAGCGCGGCCGTGCTGTTCAGCTCCGCGGGGATCGCGGGGGCCGGGTGGGCGGTGCTGATCAGCATGATGTTGATCGCCGTCGTCTCGGTGTTCGGACTGCGGTCGGCGCTGCGCGGCACGCACGGCGGGCCCCTGGAGCAGGACGGGCCGGACCGGGCCGCCCCGGCTCCTGCCGGGTCCGCCTACGGCACCCGCTGGGCGAAGCTGAACGCCACCGCCGGGTACGGCACGGGCTGGGCCCGCCGGGCCGCCCACGAGGGCAGGGCGGGCCCCGGGCAGGGCGGCGACGACACCGTCACGTTGTTCATCGGCCGCCCCGGTTACGAACGGGAGGCGCTCCAGGCGGACACGCTGGCGTTCATCGTGCGGCCCCGCCCCGTCGACGCGGACGGGCGGGGGGACGCGGAGGAGGCCACCGGCCCCGGGGCGGGGGCGGGAGCCGGGGAGACGCCCGCTCCACGGGACGCACCGGGCCGGGACGACGCACCGCATGAGCGGCACGGGCCGCACGGGCCGCACGAGACGGAGAAACACGAGGAGCGGAAGAAGTACGAGGAGTCCGCGGAGCGGAGGGAGCGGCGGTCCGCGGGAGACGCGCCGCGGGACGGTGTGGAGGACGTTCGCCCCGCCTGGGCCGGTGCACGCCGTGTGCTCCCGTCGTCGTCGGCCGGTGACGAGACCGAGCGGCGCCTGCGTGACGTCCTCTGGGTGCTGCTCGGACTCGCCACCGTCGTCTTCTGGGTGTCGGTGCGCTCGCTGCCCCGGTTCGACGGATCCGAGCGGGAGGAACCGGGAGAACTGACGGGACGCCTGTTACTGGAAGGGCTGCCGCTCTCGGCGCTCGCCGCCGGGGGAGTGCTGCTCCTGGTCTTCGTCGCCTCGGTGACGCTGTGCACGCGGCCCGACCCCTGGCTCCCCGGCACCGCGCTGGGCTCCGCCCTGTCCGCCCTGTACGCCGCACCTGTCGTCCTCGGCCGGGAACCGAGACCGGTGGGCGGGGCGTTGTACTCGCAGCCGGCCGTGTTCCTCGCGGACGCGATGGGACTCGCCGGCCCCGAGCCCCTGCTGCGCTGGACACCGCCGGTCTGCCAGCTGCTGTGTCTCGTCCCGCTGTGGCTGCTGTCGGCGCGCGCGGGCGGCAGGCTGTCCTGGCCGGGGCGCTGGGGGGCGCTGTATCTCGTCGCCGTGGCCGGCTGGGTGTGGCGGGACGCGCTCGCACCGGTGGCCCCGCCCCTGCTCGGCGCGCTGCTTCTCCTGCTGCCTCTCCTCCACCTCCCGCCGCTGCGCCGTGCCGTGTCGGCGGCACGGCCGCCCGGCCGCGGAGAACCGAACGGCTGAACCAACGACCGACCGAAACGACCGATCACGTTCCGGAGCCGAACCGTCAGGGGGGAACCACCGTGCGTCCGCCAGCCACTCCACGCGAGAGACCCGCGTCCGAGCCCGTACCCGGGAGCACATCGGCGTCGGCCACCCCTGCCGGACCGCCTGCGCGGACCGGGTCGCACAGCGAGTCACCCACCGAGTCGCACAGCGAGTCGCGGACCGATGCGCGGACCGATCCCTCCTCGGAGTCGTCGACCCCCGCCCATGAGCCCGTGACGGATCTTTCCGACCTGCCGCCCTTCTGGTCCGTGCCCCGTGCCCTCGCGCTCCGGCCCGCGCTACCGCTGGTGACGGCGCTGGCGCTGTGGCTGTACGCGGTCCGGCACACCGATGTGTCGCACCTCGACGACTACGGCCTGGTCGCCGCGCTCCACCCGGGCTTCTGGGCCGGCCTCGCCGTGCTCACCGCCGGTTTCTGGTTCACGGTCCGCGACCCGCGGCGGCCCGGCGGCTGGTCCGCCGCGTACGTGCTCGGCCTGCTGGTGATGGAGCGGGCCACCCAGGCCGTGCTCTACCCGACCCCGCTGTACGCCTGGGCGTGGAAGCACGACGGCGTCGTCGACCACCTGCTGACGGCCGGCGGGCTCCAGAACGCCGACCAGATCGGCGACATGGCGGTCTACGACCAGTGGCCGGGCTTCTTCGCCGCGCAGGCGGCGCTGGTGCGGCTGCTGGGCGTGGACTCGGCGGCGATGTACATGGCGTGGTGGCCGCTGGCGTCCAGTCTGACGCTGCTGCTCCCGCTGCTGCTGATCTACCGCACCTTCACCGAGGACCGGCGACTGATCTGGACCGCGGTCTGGCTCTTCCACGTCGCCAACTGGGTGGGCCAGGACTACTTCTCCCCCCAGTCCGTCGCCTTCGCGCTGCATCTCGGTGTGCTGGCCGTGGTGCTGCGCAGATACGGCCGTTCCGGTGAGGGCGGCGGGCGGCGCGGGCAGGCCGTCTGGACCGCCCTGGTCACCCTGCTGGTGACGGCGATCGTCATCTCGCACCAGCTCACCCCCGGCATGCTGATCGTGTCACTGCTCGCGTTGTGGCTGCTGCGCCGCCACCGGGACTGGGTGCCGGTGGCCACCACGGTCGTCATCTTCCTGGCCTGGTGTCTGACGGCCGCGCTGCCCTTCCTGTCCGCCGCGCTGCCGGACATGGTCCGCGCGGTGGGCGACGTCGGCGGCAACGTCGAGACGGGGTACGGCGCCACCCCGACCGGCACCGGGGCGGTGGTGACCTCGTGGGCGGCCCGGCTGCTGTCGGGTGCCGTCCTGCTGCTGGCGGTGGCCGGAGTGTGGCGGCAGCCCGTGCTGCGGTACCGCGCGATGCCGCTGCTGGTGATCACGGCGGCACCGCTGCCGATGTTCGTGGCGAGCAGCTACGGCAGCGAGATGGTCTTCCGGGTGCTGATGTTCATGCTGCCCGGCGTCGCCTTCTTCGGCGCCGCCGCCCTGCTGCCCAAGGTGCGTACCCTCGCCGCCACCGAGGCGGCGGCGGAGGCGGCGGCCGAGGCCCGCCGGAAGGGCGAAGCCCGTACGCGCCGCGGCTTCGGCCTCCGCAGCGGCTTCGGCGTCCGGGTCTGGGGCCCGCTGCCGGTGCTGCTCGCCGGAACCCTGGCGTTCGTCCCGAGCTACTCGGGCAAGGACAGGATCAGCTACTTCCCGCCGCAGGAGGTGGCCCTGGTGCAGCGGCTCTTCGACGAGGCGCCCGAGGGCTCGCTGGTCGTCGCCGCCAACCGCAACTACCCGCTCGCCCACGCCTCGTACGGGAGCGTCGACCACTACTGGTTCCTCGAGGACGACCGGAGGCACGTCGACGAGATCGTGCGGGACCCGGCCCGCACCCTCGCCACCGACATGGCCGGGGTGGAGCCTCCCGCTCGGGCCTACTTCCTGTTCACCCAGGGCCAGTCGGCCAACTCCGAGATGAACGGGCAGCTCACCGGGGCCCAGCTGGACCGTATCCGGGAGGCCGTCGCCGCGTCGCCGCGGTTCCGGCTGGTGGCGGAGACCGGCGCGGGAGTGGTCTACGAGCTGAGACAGACAGAGGACGACGGAGCAGGGGACGGCGGAGCAGGGGACGACAGAGCGAGCGCAGGGGACGGCGGAGCAGAGGGGGCGGGGCGATGACACCGCAGGACTTCGTGATCAGGATGCTCCCGCCGTTCGGCGGCTGGCTGGCGCTGGCCGCGCTCGCCCTCCCCGGCGGATCGCCGCTGCGGGGTGCGGCCGTCGTCGTCTTCCTGGCGGCGGGGCCCGGTGCCGCCCTGGTCGGCCTCTGCGGCCCCGCCCTGCGCATACGCACGGCGCGGGGGCCCGTCGAGCAGCGCGCCCCCGACTTCGCCCGCCACTCCGACCTGCTGGAACGACTGATGCTGGTCGTGTTCGTCAGCATCGGCGCGGTGATGATCGTCGCGACGGTGCTGATCGCCACCCATGCCTTCAGCGCGCAGCGCGTGCTGCTGGCCCTGACGCTGCTCACCACGCTCGCCGCCTTCTTCCCGCGGCTGCGTGCCTCCCCGCCGAGGACACGGAAGGGTTCCGCCCTGTGAGGTTCGCCCGTCCCTTTCACCGTATCGCCGCCGCCCTGCGCCGCGCCCGGCGTTCCACCGGTACGAACACCACCGCGCACCCGGGGCCCGGCACCGGCACCGGTCGGCACCGCACCCCCGGAGCCAGGTCGGCCGCGAGCCGCCGGCGGCCGTTGATCACCTCCGTCGCGGTCGTCTGCGCGGTGCTGGTCGCCGTACTCGCGCTGCGCGACGCCTCCGGGCCGTCCGGTTCGGAGCCCTCCGGAATGGGCGAGGAGTGCCGGCCCACGGAACTGCTCGAACCGCCGTGCGGCGCCTGGTTCGGGGCGTTCGTGCCGCACGAACGGGCCGACCTGGAGGAGAGGGTGAGGGCCTACGAGCGGAAAGTGGGCCGCAAGCTCGACATCGTGTACACGTACCACGACATGTCCCTGCCCGAAGGCGCCCGCAGGGAGGGGCAGTTGCTGAGCCCGGAGGAACAACGGGTCGGCGAGGACCGCATGCTGCTGCTGTCCTGGGAGAGCAAGTGGTGGGGCGGCACGAAGGGACAGCAGCCGACGTGGAAGGAGATCGCCGACGGCGGCCTGGACGCGACCGTGATCGACGTCCAGGCCCGGCGCGTCAAGGACTACGGGCAGCGCACCGGGAAGAAGGTCTTCCTCTCCTTCGACCTGGAGATGGACACGCGCACCCCGGACAACGGCACGCCGGCCCAGTACGTGAAGGCGTACCGGCACATCCACGACCGGTTCCGGGAGCTGGGCGTGGACAACGTGGTGTGGACCTGGATCGTCACCGGGTACCTGAACCACGGTGACCTGTTCAAGGGGATGTACCCGGGGGACGAGTACGTCGACTGGATCGGCTACAACCAGTACAACTACTACCGCTGCCACAAGACGAAGTGGCTGACCTTCGAGCAGACCCAGACGGCCACGCACGACTGGATACGCGAGAACATCTCCGCCGACAAGCCGTTGATGCTCTCCGAGTTCGGCTCGGCGGCCGACGACTCGCGACCGGAGCGGCAGGCCGAGTGGTACGCGCGGGTGCCGCCCGTCCTGAAGGGGCTGGACGGGGTCAAGGCCGCGCTCCAGTGGAACTACCGCGATCCCGGACCGCACTGCGATCTGGCCGTGGCCAACGAGGCGGCGTGGGAAAGCCTGCGCGAGGTGGTGTCCGACCCGTACCTGAACCAGCCGACGAAGTGACCTGACCGGGCGGCCGCCCCGGCACGGCCGCGGCGGCCCGCCGGAGCGGCCCGCCGCGGTGACCGCCGGAGCGATGCTCCGAAGACGACCGCCGGAGCGACGGTCCGAAGACGACGGCCCGAAGACGACCGCCCGGGTCCGTTCAGCCCGCGAACTCCGCTCCGCGCAGGGTCGCTCGGGCGTGCCGGTACCAGCGCCAGCCGATCGTCTTCGGGCCGTCGCGGTAGGGGGCGACCCGGGCGCCGCCGCCCGCCAGCCAGGTGGTGACGTCGGCGAGGGTGTGGCCGCGGCGGACGATGAGACGGGCGATGCGGTAGCGCTCGTCGCGGTCCGAACTGAGCGCGTGCCGTACCGCGGTCGCCGTCTCGTAGCCGGCGCGGGACGCCATGGCCCGCACCCGGGGGCTGTTGTAGCCGTGCGGGTAGGCGAGGTGGGGGACGGGATGGCCGAGGGCGTCCTCCAGCACGGCCTTGGAGTCGACCAGTTCGGCACGCAGCCGCCCGGCGGTCAGGGTGTCCAGCTGGGCGTGGCTGACCGTATGGCTGCCGATCTCCATGCCGGAACGTTCCAGCTCCGCCACCCGGTCCAGGGTCATCATCGGCGCCGGCGGGAGCAGGCTGCGGCCGCCCGGGGTGATGGCGCCGGTGGTGAGGTACGCGGTGGAGGGCAGGGCGCGTTCGGCCAGTGCCTCCGCGGTGGGGCCGGGCAGATCCGCGAAACCGTCGTCGAAGGTGAGGAGCACCGGACGGGGCGGCAGCGGCGCGCGCCCGGCCAGATGGTCGGCGAGCGCGCTGATGGTGACGGGCGTGCGGCCGCTGTCCACGACGGCGTCCAGATGGGCCGCGAACTCCCGGGGCGTGACGGTGAACTCGGCGATCCAGTCGGGCGGATCGTCCGTCACGGCGTGGTAGAGGAAGACGGGGACGGCCGCCGGGCCCTGCGAGGACGCCGTCATCTCGTCCCCCTCCCCGTCGTCCGGCTCCCTGCCGTCCGCCGGGCCCGCAGATAGCCGACCGGGCCGTACAGCATCCCCTTGCGCTGCAGACGCGAGAGGCGGCGCGGCCAGGGATGCGTGCGGGTGTCGTGGTCGCCCGGTGCGGCCCCCCGGTCACCGGGGGCATCCCCGCCGGTGTTCCGTACGGCGGTCAGCCCGCGGGCGTGGGACAGGCCGCGGGGCACCCGGGCGAGGAACGCCGGCAGCAGGGCGGGCCGGTTGACCAGGATCGCGGTGAGGTAGGCGGTGAGTCCGGCGCCGTAGCCGAACGCCTGGGTCTCCAGGTCGGCCCAGCTCTCCCGGTGGTGGTGCCACACCAGCGCGCCGGGCGTGTAGTGAAGCCTGTGCCCCTGGGTGAGGACCCGGACGAACCCGTAGAGGTCGTCGCCGCCCCGGGCGGGCGTCCCGGCGCCGGTGGCCGGGTCGAAGCCGCCGACCCCGCGCAGCACCTCCGCACGGAACGCCATGTTCGCACCGGAGCCGAACCGGCCCGCGGTGAAGGGGAACAGCGGCTCGTCCCGGGGCGGGTCCTTCGGGTCGTACGTCGTCGGGGTGAACCCCTTCGCGAAACCGCCGTGGCTCTCCAGCAGGACCTGGGCCGGGGTGCGGAGCCGGGCGGGCAGGATCAGGCCGGTGGCGCAGCCGAGTCCGGGATCGACGGCGAAGGGCGTGGTCAGCTCGGTGAGCCAGCGGGGGTCGGCGACGACGTCGTCGTCGGTGAACGCGACCACCGTGCCGAGGGCGGCGGCGAGCCCGGTGTTGTGCGCGGTCGCGAGTCCGGCGACCGGTTCGCAGACGTACCGCACGCGCTCCCCGTACTTCCGCTCCACCAGGTCACGCGTCTCGTCCGTCACGGGTGCGTTGTCGACGACGACGATCTCGAAGTCCGGATGGTCCTGTGCGAGGAGCGAGTCGAGCGCGCGGGTGAGCTGTCCGGCCCGCTCCCGGGTGGCCACGACGACCGAGGTGTGGGGCGGCGGTCCGGTGGCCCCGGACCTCTCCGCGACCCGCCCCTGCCCGCGCTCCTCGGCCGGCTCCTGCCCGTGTTCTTGCCCGTGCTCCTGCCGTGCGAGTGCCGTCAGGACCGTTGCCGGATCGGCCCCCTCCGGCACCCGCCCCAACAGCGTGCCCACCGGCCGTCCGGCCCGCCTGACCAGGACGAACACCTCTCCGTGCGTCACCGGTGGGCTGCCCGGGCCGGGTCTGAGGGCGGCCTCCTCACCGTTCAGGTCCAGTTCGGCGACCTGAACCGCTCCGATGCCCAGGAACCGTTGTATCTCCTCCTGCGTACGTGCCGTACGGGCCATGAGCCCTTCCCCTCCTCATGAACGCTCCTCATGAACGGTCCTCGCGAACTGCCCTTACGAACTGTCCCCACGAGCGGCCCCTCATGACCGGCGCAACCGTCCCGCCCCCTTCAACGCCCTCGACGCCAGCGACGCGAGACGCGGGTGGGCGCGGACGAAGCCGTGCGCACGGCGTACGGGCTCGCGGCGCAGCAGGTGCAGCGCGGCGCCCAGGCCCGGACGCATCGCCTCCCCCTCGTAGACGGCGAGTTCGCCCGTCTTCAGCGAGTCCTTGTACTCGGCCGGGCCACGCCCCATGTCGAGCAGGCCGATGCCCTGGCCGGCCGCCGCCTCCGCCATGCGCAGATGCAGCACGAGCCCCGGCGAGTACTTCGCGAACTCCACGTCGTACGCCGGGAACCAGCAGGCCAGGACCGAGGCCGAGCGCAGGCCGAAGTGCGCGGCGACGGGGCGGTCCCCGGCGTACAGGACGGACAGCGTGCCCGTGCACTCCGGTGCCCGGGTCTCGGCCAGGCGGCCCACGAGCCGCGTGATCCACTCCTGCGCGAACCGGTCGCGCCGCCCGGTCCTGCGGTACTGGGCCGATTTCCACTCGATGAGAGCGCGCAGCGCGGCGGGCTCGCGTTCGTCGAAGACGAACCGCACCGGTCCGTCCGCCTGACGGCCGAGCCTGCGCTCCTTGGCCAGTGTGGTCTTCAGGAACTTGGGCGACTGGGTGCGCAGGACGGACTCGTAGGTCTCGTAGCCCTTCTCCACGTCGATGACGTAGGTGGTGTGTTCCTCGGCCGCGTGCGGGACGAACAGGGCCTGGTCCGCCTCCAGGTTGTCGAAGGCGAAGCTCGACACCGAGCAGGCGCGCAGCAGTTCACCGGTCTCCGGGACGAGGCCCGGACGCAGGACGGCGCCCTGGCAGTCCGACACCCCGAGTCCGATCGCCCGGCCCTGCCCCCACGCGCCCCGCTCGTACGGCAGGAAGCCGGCGGGTTCGGCGGACGTCCCCTCGTACAGGACCGCCACCCGGGCCTGCGGCCGCACCCGGGACACGGCGGTGGCGAACTCCGGTTCCATGAAAGGGCTGCGGGGCGCGTCCGTCGCGGCGCGCAGCTCACGCCAGCGTTCCCGCTCCCCCTCGCCGAGCTCCTCGAGCCTCAGCACACGTGTGCGTCCACTGCTCACCTGACCCCCCGATCAAGTCCCCCCTGGACCCTTGGAAGGTACCGCCCGGGACCCCCAGGACGGTAGGTAGCAGACCATGTTGTTGCCAAGTGGTGCAGAGGCCTTTAACAGGTCCGTACCCGCTGATGACGGTAACGGCCGGGCACGCGGCTGTGGTGAGACGGACGCGTGCTGTGGCGAGACGGACGCGCGGCGACGGCCCGGTGGTGGCGCGGCGCCGGCCCGGCGGTGGGGGTGCGCAGGATAAGGGGTGCGGGTGTGCGGACGGAGGCGTTCCGGTCGAGGGTGAGTCGGGTGGGCGCGGTGTCCGTATTCTCTGATCATGGCCGCACCCACCGATTGTTCACTCATCGCCACCGACTTGGACGGGACGCTGCTGCGCGGCGACGACTCTCTCTCCGACCGGTCTCTCGCCGCACTGGCGCTGGCGACGCGGGCCGGTGCCCGGCATCTCGTGGTGACGGGCCGCCCGGCGCCCGGAGTGCGGCCGCTCCTGGACAGACTGGGGAGCACGGGGCTCGCGGTGTGCGGACAGGGCGCGCAGGTGTACGACGCCGGCGCGAACCGGCTGCTCCACTCCGTCACGCTGGACCGGGAACTGGCGGAGACCGCGCTCGGCAAGATCGAGGCCGAGGTGGGGGAGGTGTACGCCGCGGTCGACCAGGACGGGGTCGACGGACTCACCCTGATCGAGCCGGGCTACCGGATGCCGCACCCGACGCTGCCCGCCGTCCGGATCGGACGACGGGACGATCTGTGGGTGCTGCCGATCACCAAGGTGCTGTTGCGCCACCCCTTCCTGAGTGACGACGAGTTGGCGGCGACGGCGCGTTCGGTGGTCGGTTCGCTGGCCACGGTCACCATGTCGGGACCGGGCACCGTGGAGCTCCAGCCGTGCGGTGTCACCAAGGCGACGGGACTGGCGCTGGCCGCCGAGCACCTGGGACTGAGCCGGGAACGGACCGTCGCCTTCGGCGACATGCCCAACGACGTCCCGATGTTCCACTGGGCGGCCCACGGTGTCGCCATGGCCAACGCGCACCCCGAGCTGAAGGCGGTGGCCGACGAGATCACCACGACGAACGAGGACGACGGCGTGGCCGTCGTCCTCGAGCGGTTGTTCGGCGGGACGGGCGGGGCGGGGCGGGGCGGCACGCGCCCCCACGCGTGCCGTTCCGGTCTCCACCCCCACGGGTGACCCCGTGGGCCGGGCGTGTCCCGGTGCGCCCGGACGTCTCAGTAGGCGCCGAAGACGTTGTCGATCGAGCCGTAGCGGTCCGCCGCGTAGTTGCAGGCGGCCGTGATGTTCGCGACCGGGTCGAACGGGTCGAGGGCCGTGCCGGGCACGTGGTACGCCCGGAAGGTCGGGTCGATGACCTGCAGCAGGCCCTTCGACGGGGTGCCGGCGACGGCGTTGGAGTCCCACAGGTTGATGGCCTGCGGGTTGCCGGAGGACTCGCGCATGATGTTGCGGTGGATGGAGTCGTAGCTGCCGGGGATGCCGTGCTGCGCCATGATCGACAGCGACTCGCGGATCCAGCCGTCGAGGGTGTCGGGGTACGCCGTCGCGGTGCCGACGGCGGCCGGGGCGGACGACACGGGGGCGGCGGGAGCGGCGGAGGCGCTGGTGGCGCCGAACACCGGAAGGGCGATCGCTGCGACGGCGGCGACGGCGAGGGAGCGGACGAGGCGGGTGCGGCCGAAGCGGCGCCGACCGGATGCGGGCATGGCGGACATGGGTGCGTTCCTCTCCTACGCCTGCGAGGTGAGCTGTCGGGTTCGGGCGGGAGAGTGCCCGGCCGCGCCCCTGCGGGCGTGGCTTCACCCCGAGCCGTCCCGGTGCGGACCGGTCCGGCGACTTACCTGGGTCCCCCGCTCCTGCCGTGCGTGAGTGAGTTGATCGACGGGTGGTGCGGGCGGTGGCAGGATTCGGCGTCCGCCCGACAGGCCGGGAACGTATGCGAGAGCGCATGTCGGGAACAAGTGCGAGCGTCACGTATGACGCCGTTTGATCTTGTCTTGGGCTATTTGGGGGACTTGATCCTTTGTGGGTGCCGACGGCCAACTCACGTTCGGGGCAAGGGGAAGCGTCTCCTCGGGGGAGTCGTGGGCGGGTCGGGGCGCGCGTGACCGACCTCACTGGCCGCACCGCGTGGGCGCATTTGCCATCAACGGGAACCTGTTTGGCAATTGCGGCAAATCGGTCAACGGGGCGGGCAGGATGGGCCGTGTGTCGAGATGCGGTCCGGGGTGTGCCCGGAGGATGGGTGAGGTGTGCCCGGAAAGCCGCCTGATGTCCTTTGCCGTCGACTGGTCGAAAACGATCTGATGGTGATCCGATATCGGAGGGTGCCGTGACGTGCCGTCCGTGCGTGCTGTGGGTGAGTTCGGGGAATGTGGGTGCTGGCGGTGATCGAAACATGACCGGATACGCTGACTCGAGTGATGTCAGCGACCTATCGACAACCAGCGACCCAGTGGTGAACGGTGCAAGACGTCTGAGCGTCAGTGGACACCAGCAGACAGGAGACCCCTCGTGACCGTCGTCGGGCCATTCGGGCTGAGCGTGCGGGACCAGGCTCTGGAAGCCGATGTCCGGGCCGGGATGACGGCTGTCGAGGAAGGGTTGCTCGAGGCCACCAAGAGTGAGGTCCCCTTCATCACGGGCGCCGCCCAGCACCTGGTGCGGGCCGGCGGCAAGCGGTTCCGGCCGCTGCTCGTGATGCTCGCCGCCCAGTTCGGGGACCCCCACGCGCCCGGCGTCGTACCGTCCGCCGTGGTCGTGGAGCTGACCCACCTGGCCACGCTGTACCACGACGACGTGATGGACGACGCGGGTGTGCGGCGCGGGGTGCCCAGCGCGAACACCCGCTGGGGCAACTCCGTCGCGGTCCTCACCGGCGACTTCCTCTTCGCGCGCGCCTCGCACATCCTGGCCGACCTCGGGCCGGAGGCCGTACGGGTGCAGGCGGAGGCGTTCGAGCGGCTGGTCTCCGGTCAGATCCTGGAGACCGCGGGGCCGCAGGACGGACGCGATCCGGTCGACCACTACCTGGACGTCCTCGGTGGCAAGACCGGCTCACTGGTCGCCGTCTCGTGCCGGTTCGGCGCCATGATGTCCGGGGCGGACGACGCGGTCGTGGACGTGCTGACCCAGTACGGCGAGCGGCTCGGGATCGCCTTCCAGCTCGCCGACGACGTGCTGGACATCGCCTCCGACTCCCACGAGTCCGGCAAGACCCCGGGCACCGACCTGCGCGAGGGCATTCCGACCCTGCCCGTGCTGCGGCTGCGCGAGCGGGCGGCCCGGCAGGGTCTGCCCGAGGACATCGCGCTGTGCGAGCTGCTGGACTCCGACCTCAGTGACGACGACCGGCACGCCGAGGCACTGCGACTGCTGCGCGCGCACCCCGCGCTGGAGCAGGCCCGCCGGGACACCGTGCGCTATGCGCAGGAGGCGCGCGCGGTGCTGGCACCGCTGCCGGAGTGCGAATCGAAGACGGCCCTGGTCGACCTGTGCGACGCGGTGGTGCACCGGGCCGGCTGACCCGCCCGCCGTCCCCGTCCCCGACTCCGACCCCTACTGGTCGGGGGAGGGAACACCTCCTCGTGTCATACCGCAGCAGTACACGGAGTTGAGTCCGGGGTCTGACGCTTCCTCGTGTGGTGTTTGGTCAGATGGACCATGACGGACACCACTCCTCACCGATTCGGGTGAGAAGGGCGGCTCAGGGTGTGACTGGTGCGAGGAACACGAGACGCAGGCCGCCGCCGACCACGGAGGTAGGGCACACATGGCACCGTACGAATCCGACGACACGACGACCGCGGGGGCGACCCGCGAGCCGGGCGCGGGCCGGCGCAGGGCCGCGCGGTACATCGTCCCGGTCACGGTGATGGGAGTGGCGGTCGCGACCATCGGGCTCGTCCCCGCGATCGCGAACTCCGGCGACCCGGACCTGCCGGAGATCACCGCCGCGCAGCTCATCGAGAAGATGGCCGAGTCGGACACCGAGCGGCTGTCCGGCACCGTGAAGATCACCACCGACCTCGGACTGCCGGACCTCGGCGGCCTGGAGAGCAGCCTGGCCTCCGGCGCCCTGGGCGGCGGCGAGGGCGGCTCGTCCGCCGACCCGTCCGCCAAGCTCACCGAGCTGGCCTCCGGTACGCACACCCTGCGCGTCGCGGTCGACGGCCCCGACCGGCAGAAGGTGTCGCTGCTCGAGAACGCCGCCGAGTACAGCCTGATCCACAACGGCAAGGACGTCTGGGGCTACGACAGCGCGTCCAACGAGGTCTACCACGGCACGGCCGACGAGTCCGACGAGGGCGAGGACCGGAAGCAGCAGCCCCCGGCCACGCCGAAGGGCTTCGCCGAGGAGGCGCTGAAGGCGGTCGACGACACCACGTCCGTCACCGTCGACGGCACCGCGCAGGTGGCCGGCCGCGACGCCTACAAGCTGGTCGTCAAGCCCAAGCAGTCCGGTTCCACGGTCGGTGCGATCAGCATCGCGGTGGACCACGAGACCGGGACGCCGCTGAAGTTCACGCTGACCCCGGCCACCGGTGGTGCCGCCGTCGTGGACGTCGGCTTCACCAAGGTCAGCTTCGACCGGCCGGCCGCGTCGACCTTCGACTTCACCCCGCCCAAGGGCGCCAAGGTGACCGAGGAAGGCGCCCTGGAGGACGGGAAGAAGGGCGGGGAGCCCACCGGCCGGCCGGAGGCCGCCCCGAAGTCCGAGGAGGACCTCTCCAAGGGGCTCGACGGGCTGAAGGTGCTCGGAGAGGGCTGGAACTCCGTCGCCGCCTTCGACACCGGCGCCGAGGGGGGTCTGCCGACCGGCTCCGAGGGCGGTGACCTCGGCGGCTTCCTGGGCTCGCTCGGCGACCAGGTGAAGGGCGAGTTCGGCACGGGCACCGTGTTCAGCACCCGCCTGGTCAACGCCCTGTTCACCGAGGACGGCAAGGTCTACGTCGGTGCCGTCACGAAGGACGCGCTGGTGAAGGCCGCCAACGAGGCGAAGTAACGGGCGAAGCGACGGGCGAAGCAACAGGGGAAGGGACGGGGATCGGGTCCCGGGGCCTCATGGCGAGGCGACCGGGGCCGGCGGCGGCCGCGGCTCCGCCGCCCGTGCCACGGCGAGCAGCAGCGCCTCCCGCCCGTGCGGTGCCACCAGTTGGAGCCCGGCCGGGCAGCCGTCGCTGCCGAACCCGGCCGGGAGGCTCAGCGCGGGGTGCCCGCTCACGTTGAACGCCCAGGTGAGCGCGGTGGAGTAGACGTCGCCGGGTCCCTCGTGGCCGTGCGGCGCGGTGGGCGCCGTGGGCGTCAGCAGCAACTCGGCGTGGGCGAAGAGACGGGCCAGGCGCCGGTCGTTCGCCTCCCGGACGCGGTGGGCCTCGGCGAGGTCGGGGCGGGGCCCGCCGGGGGCGCGCAGGGCGAGCCAGGCCGGCGCGGGGTCCAGAAGCAGCGGAGGCTCCGCCGACCGTACGGCTCGTACGGGGCGCGGGGCTCGCGGGGGCCGGACGAGCCGTACGACTCCGGCGTCGACGAGCCGGTCGACCGCGGCTCGGGCCAGCGCGACGGGCTCCTCGTCGGGATCGGCGAAGCCGAGGTCGGGGGACCAGATCGCGGTGCGGGGACCGGACGGCGGCACCTCGGCGGCGGTGGGCGGCGGCGACACGGCCCGCCACCAGGCCACCGCGTCCGCCGCCGTCCGGGTGAGGACGCCGGGTGCCGCGAGACCCGTGCGGTCGGGCGACGGGAGGCGGCCGTTGGTGACCTTCAGACCGACGACCCCGCACCACGCCGCCGGGATGCGCACCGACCCCGCGCCGTCGCCGCCCGTCGCCAGCGGCACCAGCCCCGCCGCCACCGCGACTGCGGCCCCGGCCGAGGAACCGCCCGGAGTGCGGTCCGCCCGCCACGGGTTGACGGTCCGTCCGTGCGCGCCGAGCCCCCAGGTCTGCCAGGGGGTGCCGGGCCCGGGTACGGCGGTGGCGCCCACGGCCACACCACCGGCCGCGAGCAACGGACCCGCCGCCCGGAGCCCGTGCCTCCCCTTCACGGCGATCGGCACCCCGGCCAGCGGCAGCCACTCACCCGGGCCGGGCGGACCCGCGTCGACCCGGGCGTCCACCCCGGCCGCCCGACGCAGCGCCTCCTCGGCCCACACCTCGGTGAACGCGCACAGCACCGGATCGGCCCGCTCGATCCGCGCCAGCGCCCCCGCGACCACATCGACGGCCCGCAGCCTTCGGGCGCGCACCGCGGCGGCGATCTCCGCCACCGTCCCGGACCGTGCCTCGGCGCCGGTCAGCGCAGTGATCCCGTCGGGCGGGCAGGCAGGACGCGGCCCGCCTGGTGACCGCCGCGGACCACGGCCACCGGGCCTCGGGCCCGGATCTCCGACCCCTGCCGCATGTCTGTACCCATGCCCCTCTCCTGCCACGTCACCCGGATCCTCATACCGGCCGGCGGGACGGAACCGGGCGGACGGCTGTTGGGACGAGCCTGTGACAACGCGGTGACGTGAGAAACGGGGATATGCGGACAGACTCGTCGGTAGGTTCACGACCCGAATGAGGGGACGATGGCGCGACTCAGCCGCGAGAAGAAGCCGGAACAGCAGCAGACCGCAGACGCGGCGAACCGTGCGGCAGTGCCGATCGACGTCCATGTTCCCGCCCCTGTGGCGGGTACCGGCTCACGGAAGGCGTCGGTCGGCGGGGTACCGGTGGTGGCCGGACCCGACGAGGAGGTGCAGCAGGCGGTGCTGAACCGCCTCCACCGCATCGCCCTCGCCTCGGGACACGCCGTCCTCGCCACCATCCACGACGAGGGCACCGGGTACGTCGTCCCGCTCCGGGTCGACCCCGACGGTGCCAGCCACTTCACCGGAGAACCGGCCCTCATGAAGCCGGCAGCCCCGGCCCCGACGCCGGCCCCGGCCCCGGCTCCGACGCCGGCCCCGAGCCCCGTGCGTGACAGCACCCTCACCCTTCGGCTGCGGTCGGTGCCCGAGCCGGTGGAAGCCGTGCCTCCCGGCACGGTCGTGCCGCCGACGGGCGAGTTCGGCCCGCCCCCGCTCATGGGCACGAGGCCCCACCCCGCTCCCGAAGCCGACCACCGCCGGCACCCGGCACCCGCTCGGACACCGCAGACGCCTCAGGCACCCCTGATACCTCCGATGCCCTCAGCGCTTCCCGTACCTCCGGCCTACCGGACACCGGGCCCGCTGCCCTCGGCCGACCGGACACCGCCCCCGGCCCTGGCCCCGGTGGCCGCCCCTCCCCGTATCCCCGAACCGGTTGCGGAGGCCGAGCCCGAGCACGAGCACGAACCCGCCCTCGACTTCAAGCCGCCCCCGTCCCGCGGTTTCGACGCCGTGGCGGAGGCGGTGCTCGGGGACGAGCCGCCCGCCGTCCCGGGCGAGACCCGCTTGGCCGAGCCCATGGGCCGGATCAACGAGGCCGTCCGGGCGGGCCGGATCGACACGGCGGCGCGACTGGCCGGGGAGACGGTGACCGAGGCGTCGCGGACGCTGGGGCCCGAACACCCGGAGGTGCTCAAGCTGCGCGAGCTGTCCGCGTACATCGCCTACCTGAGTGACGAGCCGCTGCACGCCTTCCGGCTCTCCCTCGACCTCGCCGGGGTCCACCGCGGGGCGGGCGACGCGGAGGCCGCCTACGGCAACGTCCGCAGCGCGGCCACCGCCTGGCGCGCGGTGCGTGATCCGCTGCGCGGGCTGGAGCTGGGACGCGAACTGATCGAGCTGTGGACCGGACTCGCCGCCGAGGGCGGCCCGGCGGCCGACGAGATCGAGGAGTTGGAGTCGGCCCGCACCCGCATGGGCCGGCTGACCGACCGCGCCCACGCCCGGCACGGGTGAGCGGGCGTGGACGGAGCCGTGCAACGCGCTGAGGAGCGCTCCGGTCAGGCTTTCGGAGCGTCCACCGCGTCCACGGTGCTCACCGCTTCCGCCGGGTTCGCCACGACCACCGGATCCACCGCGTCCACAGAGCTCACAGGGCTCACAGGGCCCACCGGGTTCATCGCAGCGCCGGCCGCGGTCGCAGTCCTCGCGCGCTCGGTGGCGAGTACGCGGGCGGACCGGTGGGCGGTGCGCAGCGCGTCCCAGGTCAGCAGCATGAGCGCCAGCCACACCAGCGCGAATCCGGCCCAGCGCTCGGGCGGCATGGCCTCCTTGAAGTAGAGGACGCCGAGCAGGAACTGGAACACCGGGGCCAGGTACTGGAGCAGCCCCATCGTGGACAGCGGCACGCGGATCGCGGCGGCGCCGAAGCAGACCATGGGGAGCGCGGTGACGAGGCCGGTGGCGGCCAGCAGCGCCGCGTGTCCCGCTCCCTCGGTACCGAAGGTGGACTCGCCGCTGCTGCCCAGCCAGAGCAGATAGCAGAGGGCGGGAAGGAACAGGATGGCCGTCTCGGCGGCCAGCGATTCGACGCCGCCGAGGTTGACCTTCTTCTTCACCAGTCCGTACGTGGCGAAGGAGAAGGCGAGGCAGAGCGAGATCCACGGCGGGCGGCCGTAGCCGACGGTGAGGACGAGCACCGCCACGAAGCTGACCCCGACCGCCGCCCACTGCGCGGGCCGCAGCCGCTCCTTCAGCAGCAGGACACCTAGGGCGATGGTGACCAGCGGGTTGATGAAGTAGCCGAGGGACGCCTCGACGACGTGCCCGGAGTTCACCGCCCAGATGTAGACGCCCCAGTTCACGGTGATGACCGCCGCGGCGACGGTGATCAGGGCCAGCTTGCGCGGCTGCCGCAGCAGCTCGCCGAGCCAGGCCCAGCGACGTATGAAGAGGAGGGCGGCGGCCACGAAGAGCAGCGACCAGACCATCCGGTGGGCCAGGATCTCCACGGCTCCGGCGGGCTTCAGCAGTGGCCAGAAGAGGGGAACGAGCCCCCACATGCCGTAAGCCGCGAAGCCGTTCAGCAGTCCTGTACGCCGCTCGCCGTCCGACTTCTCGGTCACGGGCCGCCCTCCTTCTCGCCTGACGCGTGTCGGGGCGAGCGTCGCTCGCCCGGACGACCGTAACGCCGGACGCCCCGCTCGTCATTCCCGTACTGGAATACGGTCATGACGAGCGGGGCGTCCGGGCATGGGCCAGGCCTTCAGGGCATGGGGTGCCAGGCTTTCAGGGCACGGGCCGCCAGGCTCTCAGGCCCCGGGTCAGGCCTTCAGCGCGGCGGCGATGGCGTCCGCGATCGGGGTGGCCGGGCGGCCGATCAGGCGGGCCAGGTCGCCGCTGGTGACGACCAGTTCGCCCTTCTCGATGGAGACGTCCGTGCCCGCGAAAACGGCGGCCACCGGCTCGGGGAGCCCGGCGCCGGTCAGGATGCCGGTGAGCTCCTCGACCGTGACCGGTCGGTAGGCGATCTCCTTGCCGGTCTGGCGGCTCAGCTCGGCCGCGTACTCGGCGAGGTCCCAGGACTCGTCGCTGCCCAGCTCGTACGTCTTGTTCTCGTGGCCCTCACCGGTCAGTACGGCGACGGCGGCCGCCGCGTAGTCGGCGCGCGCGGCGGAGGAGAGACGGCCCTCGCCGGCGGCGGAGACGACCGCGTGGTGCTCCAGCACGGGGGCGAGGTTCTCGGTGTAGACCTCGTGGTACCAGCCGTTGCGCAGCAGGACGTACGGGAGACCGGAGGCGAGCAGGGCCTTCTCGGTGCCGCGGTGGTCGTCGGCGAGGGCGGCGGTCAGCGTTCCGGGGGCGCTGGTGTAGGCGAGCAGGGAGACGCCGGCGGCCTTGGCGGCGTCGATGACGGCCGTGTGCTGTCCCACCCGGTCCCCGCCGACCTCGCTGCTGGAGATCAGCAGCACCTTGTCGCCGGCCGCGAACACGCCGTCGAGGGTTCCGGGAGCGCTGTAGTCGGCGACCGCGATCCGCACCCCGCGCTCCGCCAGGTCCGCGGCCTTCTCCGCGCTGCGTACGACGGCGGTGACCTGCTCGGCCGGAACCTTCTCCAGGAGCTGCCCCACGACGTGGCGGCCCAGGTTTCCGGTGGCTCCGGTGACGACGATGCTCATGATCAGAACTCCTTGTGGGGGTGCGGATGACACCAACCCTAGGGGTTGCGCTAACTAATAGAAAGTACCCACTTTGAAGTAAGGTACTGGCATGGCAGTAAGTGACGTGCCCGTACGGAGCGGCGAGGACCGGCGGGGCGAGCGTGAGGCGTTGTGCCCGCACCGCCTGGTCCTGGAGCATGTGACCAGCCGCTGGGGGGTGCTCGTGCTGATCCGGCTCCAGGAGCGGCCCCACCGCTTCAGCGAGCTGCGCCGCGCGATCGGCAGGGTCAGCGAGAAGATGCTCACCCAGACCCTGCAGACGCTGGAGCGGGACGGGCTCGTCCACCGTGACGCCAAGCCGGTGATCCCGCCGCGGGTCGACTACTCCCTCACCGACCTGGGGCGGGAGGCGGCCGAACAGGTGAGCGCGCTGGCGCTGTGGACCGAACGGCGCATGGACGACGTACTGACCGCCCGCAAGGCGTACGACGAGGCCCGGACGCTCTGAGGCGTCCGGGCCCCGGGCCCCTGAGGGGCGGGTGGCTGACGACGGTCAGCCGGCGGTGCTCATCCGACGACCGTCCAGGTGTCGTTGCCCGCGAGCAGCGCGCCGAGCTCGCCCTTGCCGTGCTGCTCGACGGCGGTGTCCAACTGCTCGGCCATCAGCGTGTCGTACACCGGGCGGTCCACCGAGCGGAAGACGCCGATCGGGGTCTGGTGCAGGGTGTCCGGATCGGCGAGCCGGGACAGCGCGAACGCGGTGGTCGCCGACGCCGCGTGCGCGTCGTGGACCAGGATCTCCGCCTCGTTCTCCGGCGTCACCGCGACCACCTTCAGATCGCCGGTGGCCCGGTCCCGCACGACGCCCTTCGCGAGGTCGGTGCCGAAACGGATCGGGCTGCCGTGTTCCAGCCGGATCACCGCCTCCTCGGCCTGCCGGCGGTCCTTGAGGACCTCGAAGGCGCCGTCGTTGAAGATGTTGCAGTTCTGGTAGATCTCGACCAGTGCCGTGCCCGGATGGGCGGCGGCCTGCCGCAGTACCTCGGTGAGGTGCTTGCGGTCCGAGTCGACCGTGCGGGCCACGAAGGACGCCTCCGCGCCGATGGCCAGCGACACCGGATTGAACGGCGCGTCCAGCGAACCCACCGGCGTCGACTTGGTGATCTTGCCGATCTCGGAGGTCGGCGAGTACTGGCCCTTGGTCAGGCCGTAGATCCGGTTGTTGAACAGCAGGATCTTCAGATTGACGTTCCGGCGCAGTGCGTGGATCAGGTGGTTGCCGCCGATGGACAGCGCGTCCCCGTCACCCGTGACGACCCACACGCTCAGGTCGCGCCGGGACGTCGCCAGGCCCGTCGCGATGGCGGGGGCGCGGCCGTGGATGGAGTGCATCCCGTAGGTGTTCATGTAGTACGGGAAGCGGGACGAGCAGCCGATGCCGGAGACGAAGACGATGTTCTCCCTCGCCAGTCCGAGCTGGGGCATGAAGCCCTGCACGGCGGCGAGGACCGCGTAGTCGCCGCAGCCGGGGCACCAGCGCACTTCCTGGTCGGACTTGAAGTCCTTCATGGACTGCTTGCCCTCGGCCTTGGGCACCAGGGAGAGCGCGTCGCCGAAGGACGGGCCGCCTCCCGGCATCGTCTCAGTCATCGATGGCCTCCTTCAGCACCTCGGCAAGCTGCTCCGCCTTGAACGGCATCCCGTTGACCTGGTTGTACGAGCGCGCGTCGACCAGGTACTTCGCCCGGATCAGGGTGGCGAGCTGGCCGAGGTTCATCTCGGGTACGACCACCTTCTCGTAACGCTCCAGGACCTCCCCGAGATTCCGCGGGAAGGGGTTGACATGGCGCAGATGGGCCTGGGCGATCGCGCCCCCCGCGCCCCTGATGCGCCGTACGGCCGCGGTGATCGGCCCATAGGTGGACCCCCAGCCGAGGACCAGCACCCTGGCGTCGCCGTCCGGGTCGTCGACCTCCAGGTCGGGGACCTCGACGCCGTCGACCTTCGCCTGCCGGGTACGCACCATGAAGTCGTGGTTGGCCGGGTCGTAGGAGATGTTTCCCGTGCCGTCCTGCTTCTCGATGCCGCCGATCCGGTGTTCCAGACCCGGGGTGCCCGGGACCGCCCACGGCCGGGCCAGGGTGTGCGGGTCCCGCTGGTACGGCCAGAACACCTCGGTGCCGTCGTCCATCGTGTGGTTGGGGCCCTGCGCGAACCGCACCCGCAGATCCGGCAGCTCCTCCGGGTCCGGGATGCGCCACGGCTCGCTTCCGTTGGCCAGATAGCCGTCGGAGAGCAGGAACACCGGGGTGCGGTAGGTCAGCGCGATCCGGGCCGCCTCCAGGGCCGCGTCGAAGCAGTCGGCCGGCGTGCGCGGCGCGACCACCGGGACCGGGGCCTCGCCGTTGCGCCCGTACATCGCCTGGAGCAGGTCCGCCTGCTCGGTCTTGGTGGGCAGGCCCGTGGACGGGCCGCCGCGCTGGATGTCCACGATCAGCAGCGGCAGCTCCAGCGACACCGCGAGACCGATCGTCTCGGACTTCAGGGCCACCCCGGGGCCGGACGTCGTCGTCACCGCGAGCGACCCGCCGAAGGCCGCGCCCAGCGCGGCGCCGATGCCCGCGATCTCGTCCTCCGCCTGGAAGGTCCGCACACCGAAGTTCTTGTGCCGGCTCAGCTCGTGCAGGATGTCCGAGGCCGGCGTGATCGGGTACGACCCCAGGAACAACGGCAGATCCGCCTGCCGGGAGGCCGTGATCAGGCCGTACGCCAGGGCCAGGTTCCCGGAGATGTTGCGGTACACGCCCGGCGGGAACGCCGTGGTGGCCGGGGCCACCTCGTAGGAGACGGCGAAGTCCTCCGTCGTCTCGCCGAAGTTCCAGCCCGCCCGGTACGCGGCGATGTTGGCCGCCGCGATGTCCGGCTTCTTGGCGAACTTCGAGGTCAGGAACTTCTCCGTGCCCTCGGTGGGCCGGTGGTACATCCAGCTCAGCAGCCCCAGCGCGAACATGTTCTTGCTGCGCTCGGCCTCCTTGCGGCTGAGGTCGAAGTCCTTCAGCGCCTCCACCGTCAGGGTCGTCAGCGGCACCGGGTGGAGGCTGTAACCGTCGAGCGAACCGTCCTCCAGCGGGTTGCCGTCGTACCCGACCTTCTGCAACGCCCGCTTGGTGAACTCGTCGGTGTTGACGATGATCTCCGCGCCGCGCGGCAGGTCCCCGATGTTCGCCTTCAACGCGGCAGGGTTCATCGCCACCAGCACGTTCGGCGCGTCACCGGGGGTGAGGATGTCGTGGTCGGCGAAGTGGAGCTGGAAGGACGAGACACCCGGCAGGGTGCCGGCCGGAGCACGGATCTCGGCCGGGAAGTTCGGCAGCGTCGACAGATCGTTGCCGAACGACGCCGTCTCCGAGGTGAAGCGGTCACCGGTGAGCTGCATGCCGTCACCCGAGTCGCCCGCGAACCTGATGATCACCCGGTCGAGGCGACGGACGTCCTTCGCTCCCGCCGGTTTGCGCTGCTCTCCCAGGACTGTTCCGTCGGTCTGCTCCGCTGGGCTGCTGACCTGGCTGGTCACTGAACTGGACCTCCTCGAGGCGCTGTCCGGGACCGGCCCTCCCGCAGGCCGTCCCTGGATCAACCCTACGTCCGTAAGGGTCGCCTTCCTCAGGTCATTCGCATCTTGGACACGACTTCGAGCTCCCGGCGGGCCGACGTGCCCCGCCCCTTTTCCGGTTTTACCCGGATTCCCGCGGGCCGCCGAGGCCGGCCGCCGGCCCCGGCCCCTCATTCCTGAGGACGCCGTCCGCTCGCCGGCGGTTCGGCCGGGAGCGGACCAGGCGGTCAGGAGTTGAGGTAGGTGAGCACGGCCAGCACCCGGCGGTGATCGCCGTCGCTGGGGGACAGGCCCAGCTTCATGAAGATGTTGCTGACGTGCTTCTCCACGGCTCCGTCGCTCACCACCAGCTGTCGGGCGATCGCCGAGTTCGTCCGCCCCTCGGCCATCAGCCCCAGGACCTCCCGCTCGCGCGGGGTGAGCCTCGCGAGGACGTCCTGCTTCCGGCTGCGGCCGAGCAGCTGCGCGACCACCTCCGGGTCCAGGGCCGTACCGCCCTGGGCCACGCGCACCACCGCGTCCACGAACTCACGCACGTCGGCCACCCGGTCCTTGAGCAGATAGCCGATGCCGCGGCTGGAGCCGGCGAGCAGCTCCGTGGCGTAGCGCTCCTCCACGTACTGGGACAGCACCAGCACCCCGACACCCGGATGCGCCTTGCGCAGCTGGATGGCGGCCCGCACCCCCTCGTCGGTGTGCGTCGGCGGCATCCGGACGTCGGCCACCACGACGTCCGGGAGCTCGCCCTGACCGTCCAGCCCGGTGATGGTCTTGAGCAACGCGTCGCCGTCGCCGACCCCGGCCACGACCTCGTGCCCCCGGTCGGTCAGCAGCCGGGTCAGGCCCTCCCGCAGCAGCACTGAATCCTCGGCGATGACCACGCGCACCCTGTCCTCCATGACTTTTCGGCCCCACCCCTCCTCCGCGCCCGCCCGTACGGCAGGCCCGGTCGACGGGACCAGCATTCCAGCATCGGGCGGGCGATGCGGAGGGGGTGACGCGAGAAGGTGCGGGGCCGGGCCCACCGCCCGTCCCCGCACGCCTGCCGTACACCTGCCGTCCGGTTCCTTCTCGGCGCTCCCGGCCACTGCTCGGCCGTGTCCTGCCCGCGCCTCATGCGCACAGCTCAGCCGCTGCTCATGCGCAGCTCAGCCGCCGCTCATGCGCACAGCCCATGTGTACAGCTCCGCTCACCGCTCACCGTCGGCTCATCGCGTCCGCTCGGCCCGCCACGGCAGCTCCGCCGTCACCCGGGTCGGACCGCCGGCCGGTGAGTCCACGACCAGGATTCCGTCCACCGCCTCCAGCCGCTCCGTCAGCCCGGCGAGTCCGGACCCCCCGGACGCGTCGGACACGTCGGCACCACCCACCCCGTTGTCCTCGACCTGCACCATCAGCCGGCTCTCCGTCCGCCACACCTCCACGGACGCCCAGGTCGCCCGCGCGTGCTTGCTGATGTTCTGCAGCAGCTCCGAGACCGTGAAGTAGGCGATGCCCTCGATCGCCGGTGCCGGGCGCTCGGTCAGGTCCACCTCCACCCGCACCGGGACCGTGCACCGGGAGGCCACCGACGACAGGGCCGCGTCCAGTCCCCGGTCGGTCAGGACCGCCGGGTGGATACCGCGCGCCAGGTCCCGCAGCTCCTGCAGCGCCGTCTTCACCTCGCCGTGCGCCTCGTCCACCATGTGCGCCGCGGCCCGCGGATCCTCCCGCAGCTTCTCCTTCGCCAGCCCCAGATCCATGGCCAGCGCCACCAGCCGGGCCTGCGCCCCGTCGTGCAGATCGCGCTCGATGCGCCGCAGGTCCGCCGCTGCCGTGTCCACCACGGCCCCCCGGTCCGACTCCAGCTCCACCACCCGCGTCACCAGCCGCGACGGCCCGAGCAGGCCGTGCACCAGCAGCCGGTCCACCATGGTCAGCGCGCGCACGATCCACGGCGTGGCGATGGTGAACAGCAGTCCGATCAGCGCGGTCACCGTGATCTCGAAGGGGTTGTCCAGATAGATCCGGTGCTGTCCGTCGCCGTACAGCTGGATCCCGCCCTGACCGGCGTACATCGGGAACACCCAGAACCACAGCGGATACGTCAGCAGTGACCAGCCGATCGTCCAGACGGTCACCGAGACGACGAAGGAGAACGTCGCCCACGGCAGATGCAGCACCGCGTACAGCAGGGCCCGCCACGAGGCGCCACTCTTCAGCACCGCCCCCATCCAGGCCGCGAACCCCTGCCGCTTCATCCGCAGCGGCTCCGGCTCGGCCACGTCCAGGTCCAGCAGACCCCGGGCCCGCGTCCGCTCCAGCGCCCCGAACCCGCGGCATCCGGCGAGCCCGGCGGCCAGCACCGGAACGCCGAGGAAGGTCACCAGCAGACCGGCGCCCAGCGACACCATCGTGACCGCGTAGGTGAAGAGCAGAATGCCGATCGGCAGACTCAGCAGGACATATCCCAGCTCGCGCCAGGCCCGTCCCTCGACCGGGGCCCGCAGCACGGCCGGCAGCCGGTGCCGCCGCTCACCGGCCCTCCCGGGGCGACCGGGGTGCCTGGGGTACCTGGGGTGCCCGGCGGGCGTGCTGTCGAGCCCGTAGCCCTGTCCGTACTCCGTGGCCATCGGCGTCGTCCTTCTCCTCGTCCGGCGGCGGTGCTGTCGTATCCCCAGACTGCTGGGCCGCAGGTCCGCGGACCATGGAGCACGTCGCAGTCTTGGACGGGGGGTTTTCCCCACCCCTCTCGGCCTACGACCCCCCTCCCCGCCCACGTTCGCGGGCGGGTCGCCTACGACCGCGGGTGGGCCGTCCGCTCCTCCCCGGCAAGGGCACCGGAGCGGTCCCGCCACGGCAGCTCCGCCGTCACCGTCGTCGGACCGCCCTCCGGCGACTCCACGACGAACAGGCCGTCCACCGCGCCCAGCCGGTCCGCGAGACCCCGCATCCCCGTACCGCCGTCCAGACGCGCGCCCCCGCGGCCGTCGTCCTCCACCTGGATGAGCAGCCGGCCGTCCACCCGCCACACGTCGACCGCGGCCGAACGCGCCGCACTGTGCTTGCTGACGTTCTGCAGCAGCTCCGAGACCGTGAAGTACGCGATGCCCTCGATGGCCGCGGCCGGCCGCTCGGCGAGATCGACCGTCACCTTCACCGGCACCGTGCAGCGAGAGGCGACCGACGACAGGGCCGCGTCCAGTCCCCGGTCGGTCAGGACCGCCGGGTGGATGCCGCGCGCCAGGTCCCGCAGCTCCTGCAGCGCCAGCTTCACCTCGCCGTGCGCCTCCGCGACCATCGACGCCGCCGTGTCGGGATCCTCCAGCAGCTTCTCCTTGGCCAGGCCCAGCCCCATGGCCAGGTTGACCAGCCGGGCCTGCGCCCCGTCGTGCAGATCGCGCTCGATGCGCCGCAGATCCGCCGCGGCGGTGTCGAACACCACGCCCCGGCCGGACTCCAACTCGGCTATGCGCCGCTCCAGTTCGTCGGAGGGGGAGAGCAGACCGCGCACCATGGCCCGGTCCGCGTTGGCGAGCCCCCGCGCGATGAACGGCAGCACCGGCCACAGTACGAACAGCGAGGTCAGCGTGACGGTGAAGGTCACGATGCCCCACGGCAGCCGTATCGCCTCGTAGAGCATCGTGCGCCAGCCCACCGGGTCCTTCAACGCCATCCACATCCGGGGCAGAAACCCTCCGGCACCACGCAGCGGCAGCCGGCTCGGCTCCTCCACCCGCACCCCGAGCAGTGCCCTGGCCCGCGCCCGCTCCGCCCTGCCCAGCCACCGCGCACCCGACAGACCGGCCGCGAGCAGCGGGAACCCGATCACCGTGACCGTCAGCCCGAGGCCGGTGAACAGTACGGTCGTGACATAGGTGAAGCCCACCAGCGCCACCGGAAGGTTCGCCAGGAGGTGGGCGATCTCCTTCCAGGTGTGCCGGTCGTAGGCGAGGCGGACCGGCGGCGGACGGTCGTCGGCAGCGGGGAAAGGTTCGGTCATGGGTCTTAGCGTGCCGGGCCGGGGGGACCCGCGCCATGAGGTGGGCCCCTGAGATGCACGGGGGAAATCCCCACCTCCCACATCCGGGTGCGACGGGCTGCTTACGGCCTCCTTATAAGGGCCTAGACTCCCGTGCGTACAGATCGTCGACAGCGAGGGGCGGACGTGCGGGAACCGATCAGCGTCGATCCGGCCGTGATCGCTTCACAGTACGTCGCGGCGGACTACTTCCAGGCGTATTCGGTCGTCGGGCTGCTCGCCGTCGTCGGTGTGCTGTTCGTCGCCGTCGCCTTCGGCGCGGGACGCCTGCTGCGGCCGGTGGTCCCCACCCCCGAGAAGCTCATGACGTACGAGTGCGGGGTCGACCCCGTCGGTGAGGGCTGGGCCCACACCCAGGTCCGCTACTACGTCTACGCCTTCCTCTACGTGATCTTCGCTGTCGACTCGATCTTCCTCTTCCCCTGGGCCACCGTCTTCGCCGTCGACGGTTACGGCGCGACCACCCTGGTGGAGATGTTCATCTTCCTCGGCTTTCTCGCCGTCGGCCTGCTGTACGCATACAAGAAGGGCGTCCTGACATGGACGTGACCCCTGCCCACCCGACGGGCTCCGGGACCGGCCCCGGAGCGGCATCCGGGGCGGGCTCCGAACCGGTGCTGCTGCCGGATCCCGCCGTGCTCCCCGCCGAGGGCGGGGGAAAGCTCGGCGTGCTCTCCCGGCTCGCCCCCGAGCCGATGAAGGTCATCCTCAACTGGGGCCGCCGCTACTCGCTCTGGGTCTTCAACTTCGGCCTCGCCTGCTGCGCGATCGAGTTCATCGCCGCGTCGATGGCCCGCCACGACTTCATCCGCCTCGGTGTCATCCCCTTCGCACCGGGACCGCGCCAGGCCGACCTGATGGTCGTCTCCGGCACGGTCACGGACAAGATGGCGCCCGCGGTGAAGCGCCTGTACGAGCAGATGCCCGAGCCGAAGTACGTCATCTCCTTCGGCGCCTGCAGCAACTGCGGCGGCCCGTACTGGGACTCCTACTCCGTCACCAAGGGCGTCGACCAGATCATCCCGGTCGACGTCTATGTCCCCGGCTGCCCGCCGCGGCCCGAGGCGCTGCTCCAGGGGGTCCTGAAGCTCCAGGAGAAGATCGCGCGGGAGTCGCTGGGAGAGAGGTACGGGGCGGGCGAGCGGGACGCCCCGGGCGCGTCGGCGGCGGCGCTGCGGAGCGGATTGGTGAAGCCGCCCGCGCCGGGGGAGTCCGGTGCGGCGACGTCCGGCGAGGGGGAGGACCGGTGACCGCGGTCGGCTGGCTCCCCGCCGACGTCGAGGAACTGTTCGGTACGGAGGCCACGGCCGAGGAGTCGTACGACGTCCTGACCGTCGACGTCCCGCCGGCCTCCTGGATCCCCGCCCTGGAGGCCGCCCGTGACCGGCTCGGCTGCACGTACTTCGACTGGCTGAGCGCGGTCGACGAGCCCGGCACGGGCTTCTGCGTCACCGCGCACGTCGTCGCCCTCTCCCCGGTACGCCGCCTGCTGCTGCGCACGACGGTCCCGCATGACGCCCCGGCGCTGCCCTCCGCCGTGGACGTCTACGCGGGGGCCGCCTGGCACGAGCGCGAGACGTACGAGATGTTCGGCGTCGACTTCGCCGGCCATCCGGCTCTGGACCACCTGCTCCTGCCGGACAACTTCGAGGGCCACCCGCTGCGCAAGGACTTCGTCCTCGCCGCCCGTGTCGCCAAGGCATGGCCCGGGGCCAAAGAGCCCGGGGAGCCTGCGGCGGGCGTCGAGCACGGCGGTCCGAAGCGCCGCCAGATGCTCCCCCCGGGCGTCCCCGACCCGAATGAGTGGGGCCCTCTGAAGGGCAAGCTCCCCGCGGCTCCGTCCCGTCCGGCCCGCGCCGTGGGCCGGGCGGCCGCCGGCACGGGGCGCACTCCCGGCGAACGCCCGGTCCGCCGCACCCGTACGGCGGCGCAGGGCTCGGCGAGCCAGTCCGCCCCGGCAGGAACCGAGTCGGTTCCTGCCGGGGACGGCTCCGAGGACCGGCCCGAGGACCGGCCCTCACCGGCGCCGCGCCGCAGCCGCTCGGCCGCCGAAGGCTCCGCGAGCCGGCGGGCGGGCCGGGCCGCCCCCGAAGCACCGGCCGCCGACACCGAGGCACAGCCCGAAACGGCCACGCCGGCCATCCCGACCACGCCTCCCGGCCGTCCCGCGCGGCCCCCGCGGCGTGCCCGCAGCGCGAGCGAGGGGTCGGCGTCCCAGCGCGCCGAGGCGACACCGCCGGAGCCCACCGGAACAGAGGCGCCGGACGGGTCCGGGGCGTCGGGCCCCGAGCCCGCTGCCGCACCGCGCAACCCGGATGCCCCCTGGCACCACGCCCGCCCCGCCTTCGCCCACCCCGAACGCGACCCGAAGTCCGACTCGGAACCGGAACCGAAGTCGGAACCGGAACCGGAACCGGAACCGAAGTCGGAACCGGGGCCCTCGACTTCCGACGACCCCGACCCCTCGGGAGGTCCGTAGTGAACGACGTACTCGACGTCGCCCTGCGACTCCTGCTCGTCTTCGTCGTCTTCCTCACCTTCCCCCTGATCGTGGGTCAGACCGAGCACAAGGTGATGGCCCACATGCAGGGCCGTCTGGGCCCGATGTACGCGGGTGGCTTCCACGGCTGGGCCCAGCTCATCGCCGACGGCGTGAAGTTCGCGCAGAAGGAGGACGTGGTCCCGGCCGGCGCGGACCGCCGTGTCTTCCAGCTCGCCCCCGCCGTCGCCCTCCTGCCGTACCTCCTCGTCCTGCTCGTCATCCCGATCGGCCCGGGCGAGGGCGCGGTCGGCCAGGTGATCGACGCGGGCGTGTTCTTCGTGCTCGCCGTCATGGGCGTCGGTGTCCTCGGCTCGCTGATGGCCGGGTGGGCCTCCGCCAACAAGTACTCCCTCCTCGGTGGCCTGCGCACCGCCGCCCAACTGCTCGCCTACGAACTCCCGATGCTGCTCACCGCCGCCTCGGTGGCGATGGCGGCCGGCACCGTTTCCCTCGTCGGCATCCTCGACGCCTTCGAGTGGTGGTGGCTGCCCTGGCAGATCGTCGGCGCGATCGTCTTCTTCGTCGCCGGCCTCGCCGAACTCCAGCGTCCGCCCTTCGACATGCCCGTCGCCGACTCGGAGATCATCTTCGGGGCGTACACCGAGTACACCGGTCTGCGGTTCGCGCTCTTCCTGCTCGCCGAGTACGCCGGGATCGTCGTCCTGTGCGCCTTGACCACCGTCCTCTTCCTGGGCGGCTGGCACGGGCCATGGGGCGCCGACGGCCTCGGCTGGGTCTGGACCCTGCTGAAGACCGCGGTCCTCGCCTTCGTCGTCATCTGGCTCCGCGTCACCTATCCCCGACTGCGCGAGGACCAGTTGCAGAAACTCTCCTGGACCCTCCTCGTTCCCCTCGCCCTCGCCCAGATCGCCCTCACCGGCGTCGTCAAGGTGGTGATCTCCTAAGCCATGACACCCCCTCCTGGCTTTCCCGGCTCCGGCCTGGCCAAGGGCCTGGCCGTCACCCTGCGGACGATGACGAAGAAGTCCGTCACCGGCCGGTACCCGGACACCCAGCCCGACCTCGCGCCCCGCACCCGCGGTGTGATCGGCCTGTTCGAGGAGAACTGCACGGTCTGCATGCTGTGCGCCCGCGAGTGCCCGGACTGGTGCATCTACATCGACTCCCACAAGGAGACCGTCCCGGCGACGACGCCCGGCGGCCGTGACCGCAGCCGCAACGTCCTCGACCGCTTCGCCATCGACTTCTCCTTGTGCATGTACTGCGGTATCTGCATCGAGGTCTGTCCTTTCGACGCCCTGTTCTGGTCGCCCGAGTTCGAGTACGCCGAGACCGACATCCGCGAACTCACCCACGAACGCGACAAGCTCCGCGAGTGGATGTGGACGGTCCCGGCCCCGCCGGCCCTCGACCCCGCCGCAGAGGAACCGAAGGAACTCGCCGCCGCCCGCAAGACGGCCGACAAACTGGCCGCCACCCAGGCCGCCGCGGAGCCCGAGCCACAGCCCGAGCCGCCGACCGCCGACCCGCAGCCCGACCCGCCGACCACCGGCCCGACCGGGCCGAAGAGGGAGGGGCCGTGACCCTCGCCGCAGCCGCCGGCACGGCCCCGCAGGGTTTCCTCTCCCCGACCGGTGTGGAGATCGCCTTCCTCCTCGTCGGCCTGGTCACCTTCGGCGCCGCCGTCGTCACCGTCACCACCCGGCAGCTGGTGCACGCCGCCCTGTGGCTGGTGGTGGCCCTCGGCGGACTCGCCGTCGAATACCTCCTGCTCACGGCCGAGTTCATCGCCTGGGTACAGGTCCTCATCTATGTGGGTTCGGTCATCGTCCTCCTGCTGTTCGGTCTGATGCTCACCAGAGCCCCCATCGGCCGCTCCCCGGACGCCGACTCCGGCAACCGCCCGGTCGCCCTCGCCGTGGCCGTCGCCGCCGCTGCCGCCCTGGTCTGGGTGGTCGTCGACGCCTTCCGTACCACCTGGATCGATCTGGACGGCGCGCCCGCCGGCTCCACCGACGTGATGGGCGCGAGCCTCTTCCAGCACTGGGTCCTCCCCTTCGAGGCCCTCTCCGTCCTCCTCCTGGCCGCCCTCGTCGGCGCGATCGTCCTCTCCCGCCGGACGAAGGCGGGCGCCAGGGCGGGCACGAAGGCGGGCACCCCGGGCGACGCGGAGGGGGACCGCTGATGCACCTCGCCTATCCCGCCGTACTGTCCGCCCTCCTGTTCTGCACCGGCCTGTACGGAGTCCTCGCCCGCCGCAACGCGATCCTGGTCCTCATGTCGGTCGAGCTGATGCTCAACGCCGTCAACCTGAACCTGGTCGCCTTCGACGTCTGGCTCAGCAAGGCCGCCGAGGAGACCCTGCACTCCGGTCAGGCCCTCGCCCTGTTCACCATTGCCATCGCCGCCGCCGAGATCGGCATCGGCCTGGCGATCGTCCTCGCCGTCCACCGCAGCCGCGGGACCGCGGACATCGACAAGCTCCGCGACACCGCCGAGGGCCACGACCCCGACGACCCCGACCGCACGGGCGGCCCCGGCGGACCGGGCGGCCCCGGCGGACCGGGCGGCCTCGGCGGACCGGGCGGCCCCGGCGGCCCCGCCCCCGACAGCGACGCCCCCACGACCCGGGCGGCCGTCACGAAGGCTGAGGCCACCGCGTGACCACGACCACCCTCGCCGCCCTAGTCCCCCTCCTTCCCTTCCTCGGCGCGATCGCCGGACTGCTCCTGGGCCGCACGGCCCCCGGCTTCGTCCGCCCGCTCGCCGTCCTGCCGACCGTCGCCTCCCTCGCGCTGGCTGCCGCGGTCGCCGCGCGCCAGGGAGGTGACCGGGCCGTCGACGCCGCCACCGAGCTGACCCCCACCGGTTCGGTCCCCGTCGAACTCGCCCTGCACATCGACGGCTTCGCCGCCCTCACCGCCGTGCTCGTCGGTGTCGTCGCCACCTGCGTGCAGATCTACTCGACCGGCTACCTCCGTGACGACCCGCGCTACCCCTCCTACGCCGCTCTCGTCTCCCTGTTCACCTCCGCGATGCTCCTCGTCGTCTACTCCGGCGACCTGATGGTGCTGCTGGTCGGCTGGGAGGTCATGGGCATCTGCTCCTACTTCCTGGTCGGCCACTACTGGGAGACCCCCGAGGCCCGCGCCGCCTCCCTCAAGGCCTTCCTGGTCACCAAGCTCGGCGACGTCCCCTTCCTCATCGGCCTGTTCGCCCTGGCCACCGACGCCGGGTCGTTCCGCATCACCCGCATCCTCGACGCCGTCGCGAACGGCGGCATCGAACACCCCACACTGATCGCCCTGCTGCTCCTGGCGGGCGTGGCCGGCAAGTCGGCGCAGTTCCCGCTGCACACCTGGCTCCCCGACGCGATGGCGGGCCCGACCCCCGTCTCCGCGCTGATCCACGCCGCGACGATGGTCGCCGCCGGTGTCTACTTCGTCGCCCGCCTCCTTCCGCTCTTCGAGGCATCCCGGGCCGCGATGACCGTCCTCGCCGTCATGGCCGCCGTCACCATGGCCGGGTCGGCGCTCGCCGCCCTCGCCCAGGACGACATCAAACGGGTCCTCGCCTACTCGACGATCGGCCAACTCGGCTACATGACCGGCGCACTCGCCCTCGGCGACCGCGGAGCCGCCGTCTTCCACCTCCTGTCCCACGGCGCCTTCAAGGCGCTCCTGTTCCTCGCCGCCGGCGTGATCATCCACGCCGCCGGCACCAACTCGCTGGCCGCCATGTCCCGCATGAGCCACCTGCGCGACCGCGTCCCCGACGCCTACTGGACGATGACCGTGGCGCTCCTCGCGCTCGCCGCGATCCCGCCGTTCAGCGGCTTCTTCTCCAAGGAGGCCGTCCTCGGAGCCGCCGAACACGTCGTCATCGGCCACACCGGACAGACCCCCGCCGCCGCGGGCTGGATCGTCCTCCTCGCCGGCCTGGCCACCGCCCTGCTCACCGCGGCGTACGCGGTGCGCCTGTGGCTACTGGCCTTCCGCGGACACGGCCCCGAGGCCCCCGACCACGGCAGACAGCCCTTCACCATGACCGCCGTGCTGTGGGTGCTCGCCGTCCCGTCCCTCGCGTTCGGCGGCTTCGCCTTCCGCGCACTGCCCGACTGGTTCGACGGTCACGACCTGACCCCGACCCTCACCACCTCCGTGCTCGGCACGGGGATGGCCCTGGTCGGCGGCATCGTCACCTACGCCACCTGGCGCCACACGACCGCACACGCCGCCGGCATCCCCCTCGGTGCCGTCGCCGCCCACCCGCACGGTGATGCCGGGCAGGTCGAGGCGGAGGCCATCGCCAGTCACGAACCCGCCTACGGGGACATCGCGTACGCACCGGACCCCTCGGACCCCGGGCGGCTGCTGCTCGGCCCGCTGCACCGCCACGCGGCCGTCGGCTTCCACCTCGACGCCGTGTACACGACCCTCTTCGTCCGCCCCGTCCAGGCCGCGGCCTCTCTCGTCCGGTTCCTCGACCGCGAGGTCGTCGACACCTACGTACGCGGCGCGGGAACGCTGCCCCGGTGGCTCGGGACCGCCGTACGACGCGCCCAGACCGGCAATCTGCAGACCTATGTGAGCGCGCTGCTCGCCGGCACCGTCATCCTCGCGGTCGCCGTCGTCCTCGCCGCGACGGGAGCGTGAGCAGACGTGATCGATATCAGCGAGTCCGTGATGCAGTTCCTCCTGGCGTTTCTCGTCGTCGGCCCGCTCCTCGGTGCCGCCGCCGCTCTCCTGCCGGCTCCGCCCGGACTCAAGGGGACATCACCCGACCAGGCCGTGCTCCGGCACGGCGTGACGGTCACCGGCGCCGTCCTCGTCGCGGCGATCGTCCTCGCGCTCGGCTTCGACCACGACCAGCCGTCGAAGATGCAGGCCACGACCGACATCAGCTGGATCCCCGCACTCGACGTACGAATCCACCTCGGCACCGACGGCATCTCCCTCCCCCTTCTGGTCCTGACCGCGCTGCTCACCTTCCTCAGCGCGCTGTACACCTACTTCAAACCGCCCACGGGCCCGTCCCCGAAGGCATTCGTCGCCCTGCTGCTCGTCCTCGAATCCGGCACCCTCGCGGCCTTCGCCGTCCTGGACCTGATCCTGTTCTTCCTCGCCTTCGAGATGGTCCTGATCCCGATGTACTTCCTCATCGCCCGCTGGGGCGGTGAGGGCCGGGCCGAGGCCGCCTGGAAGTTCATCCTCTACACGCTGCTCGGCTCCGTGGTCATGCTGCTCGGCCTGCTCCTGATCGGAATCACGGCGGGCACATTCGACATGGTGGCACTCGCCACTGACAACGGCCGGTCACTGAGCGTATCCGTGCAGGTCATCGCCGTTCTGGCGATCGGGATCGGGCTCGCGGTCAAGACCCCGATGTGGCCGCTGCACAGCTGGCTGCCCGACGCCCACACCGCCGCCCCCACCGTCGGCTCGGTCCTGCTGGCCGGCGTCCTGCTGAAGATGGGCACCTACGGGTTCGTACGGATCCTGCTCCCCGTCGCACCGGACGGTTTCCGCACCTTCGCTCCCTACCTCGGCGCCTTCGCCGTCGTCGGCATCGTCTACGGGTCCCTCGCCTGCCTGGCCCTCGCCAAGGAAGGCGCCAAGGGCGACCTCAAACGACTCATCGCCTACTCCTCCGTCGGTCACATGGGCTTCGTCCTCCTCGGCATCGCCACCATGACCCCGACCGGCGTCAACGGCGCCCTGTTCGCCAACATCGCCCACGGCCTCGTCACCGGCCTGCTCTTCTTCCTGGTCGGCGCACTCAAGGACCGCACCGGCACCGTCGACCTCGACACCCTGGCCCGCCCGTCCTCTGACCCGCACGCCCCGGCGACCGGCGCCGCCCTCTACGGCAGGGCACCACGCCTCGGCGGGCTGCTCGCCTTCGGCGCCGTCGCTTCCCTCGGCCTGCCCGGCCTCGCCGGATTCTGGGGCGAGATGCTGGCCCTCTTCGGCGCCTTCGAACCCGCCACCGGACTCAGCCGCCCCGCCTTCCTCACCTTCATGTCGATCGGCGCCTTCGGCACCCTGCTGACCGCCGCGTACCTGCTGATCGTGGTCCGCAGGGTCTGCATGGGCGCCGAGCCGCAGCACGCCCCGGCCCTCCCCGACGTCCGCGGCTACGAGTTCGCGGCCTGGACCCCGCTCGTCCTCCTCACCGTCGTCACCGGACTGTGGCCCGGCGCCCTGATCGGACTGACCGACCCGGCCGTGCAGCAGCTCCTCGCAGGAGGCAACCGATGAGCTCCCTCGTCCAGTCCGTCGACTGGCTGGCCATCGCACCGCCCACCATCGCGGCCGTCGTCGGACTCGTCGTCCTCGTCACCGACCTGTTCGTCAGCGAGGCCAGGAAACAGCTGCTCGGCGGACTCGCGGTCGCCGGACTCGCCGCCGCCACGCTCATGCTGCTGCCCCTCCTCGACGCCGACCGCAGCACGTTCTGCCTGGTCGGCGACCCCGGAGTGTGCAGCTACACGGTCGACCGCTTCACCCTCGTCATCCAGTTCCTGGTGCTCGGCGGCGCGCTCCTGACCGCCCTCCTGTCGGCCACCGTCCTCAAGGACGCCGACAAGCGGATCCCCGAGGGCGAGTACTGGTTCCTGCTCCTGTCCTCCGCCGCGGGCGCCGCCCTGCTGCCCGCCGCCCGCGACCTCGCGACCCTCGTCGTCGCCCTGGAGGTCGCCTCCCTGCCGGCCTTCGCCCTGGTCGGCCTCCGCCACGGCGACCGGAAGTCGTCCGAAGCGGCCCTGAAGTTCTTCCTGTCCTCCGTCACCGCCACCGCGGTCAGCCTCCTCGGCGTCAGCTTCCTCTACGCCACCACCGGAACCCTCCACCTCACCCTGATCGCCGAGCGCGTCCAGACCGTCGACGGACAGCTCCACACGCTCGCCCAGACCGGCGTCGTCCTCACCCTCATCGGCTTCGCCTTCAAGACGGCCGCCGTCCCCTTCCACTTCTGGGTGCCCGACACCTACGTCGGAGCCCCCCTGCCCATCGCCGCCTACCTGTCCGTCATCGGCAAGGCGGTCGGCTTCACCGGCCTGATCCTCGTCACCGTCGTCGCCCTCCCGTCGTACGCCGACGTCTGGGGTCCGGCGCTCGCCGTGCTGGCCGCGCTCACCATGACCGTCGGCAACGTCGGTGCCCTCAGACAGCAGGCCACCCGCGCGTACAGCGCGGTACGCCTCCTCGCCTGGTCCTCCGTCGGACAGGCCGGCTACCTCCTGGTGCCGATCGCCGCCGCCGCGTACTCCGGCGACGCCGAGAAGTCGATCGGCTCCACGCTCGCCTACGCCCTCATGTACGGCGCGGTGAACCTCGGAACGTTCGCCGTCGCCGCCCTCGTCGGCCGCACGCGGTCCCTCAACCGGGTCTCCGACTACCGCGGCCTGTACACCTCCGCCCCGCTCACCGCCCTGCTCCTGGCCTTCTTCCTGCTGTGCCTCGCCGGACTCCCGCCCGGCATCATCGGCCTCTTCGCCAAGGTCACCGTCTTCTCCGCGGCCGTCGACGCCGGACTCGGCTGGCTCGCCGTCGTCATGGCCGTCAACGTGGTCATCGCCCTGGTCTACTACCTCCAGTGGACGGCACTGCTGTTCCGCGCCCCCGAGGGCGAACCGGCCGAGCACCGCTTCCCGGTCCCGCTCACCGCCGCGATCACCCTCACCGGAGTCCTCGGCATCGTCCTGTCCGGCGCGCCCCAGCTGATCCTGCGCCTCACCGACACCGCCCTCTTCTGACGTTCCGGGCGCCCGGCGACCGCCGGTTTCGGCCACCGGACCGAGCGGTGAGCACGGCGTCACAGCCGCCGTCACCCGGACGGTTCACACGCGTCACCGCGAGCACGGGGGAACTGGAGACCTTCGCCTGGCGTTGACGAATCAGGGAGGGTCCACTGGACGTGAGGCCAGGACACCCGGGGCCCTTGCAGGTCAGAAGGAAGATCAGCGAACCAGGGTTCCCCCGCCGCACGACTTGGAGGACGTACCGTGCACCGCCGGCACAACGGGCTCAGGACCGCGCTCCTCCTCGGGGGACTGTCCGCACTCATCATCGTCATCGGCAGCTTCTTCGGCCGCACGGGGCTCGTTGTCGCCGTCGTGATCGCTCTGGGCACCAACGCCTACGCGTACTGGAACAGCGACAAGCTCGCCCTGCGCGCGATGCGCGCCCGCCCGGTGAGCGAGTTCGAGGCCCCCGGGCTCTACCGCATGGTCCGCGAACTCTCCACCCAGGCCCGCCAGCCCATGCCACGCCTGTACATCTCCCCGACCGAGGCGCCGAACGCGTTCGCCACCGGCCGCAACCCGCGCAACGCCGCCGTGTGCTGCACCGAAGGCATCCTGCGCCTGCTGGACGAGCGTGAACTGCGCGGCGTCATCGGCCACGAACTCAGCCATGTCCACAACCGCGACATCCTGATCTCCTCGGTCGCCGGAGCCCTGGCCTCCGTGATCATGTTCCTGGTCAACTTCGCCTGGCTGATCCCCATCGGCCGCTCCGACGACGACGACGGCCCCGGCCTCCTCGGCATGCTGCTGCTGATGATCCTGGGCCCGCTCGCCGCCTCCCTCATCCAACTGGCCGTCAGCCGCTCCAGGGAGTACGAGGCCGACGCCTCCGGCGCCCAACTGACCGGCGACCCCCTTGCCCTCGCCAGCGCACTGCGCAAACTGGAACTGGGCACCAAGCAGCTCCCCCTGCCGTCCGAGCCCCGCATCGAGACGGCCAGCCACATGATGATCGCGAACCCGTTCCGCCCGGGGCAGGGAATCACGAAGATGTTCTCCACCCACCCGCCCATGACCGAACGCATCGCCCGACTCGAGAAGATGGCAGGTCGCCCGCAGTGAAGACCATCCTGAACATCATTTGGCTCGTCCTGAGCGGCTTCTGGCTGTTCCTCGGCTACCTGCTCGCGGGCGTCCTCCTGTGCATCACGATCATCGGCATCCCGTTCGGCATCGCCGCTTTCCGGATCGGTGTCTACGCCCTCTGGCCCTTCGGGTACATGGCGGTCGAGCGCCGGGACGCGGGCGCCCCCTCCTGCATCGGGAACGTGCTGTGGCTGGTGCTCGCCGGCTGGTGGCTGGCCCTCGGCCACATCGCCACCGGTATCGCCCTGTGCGTGACGATCATCGGCATCCCGCTCGGCATCGCCAACTTCAAGCTGATCCCCGTCTCGTTGCTCCCGATGGGCCGCGAGATCGTACGGACCGACCAGCCGTTCTCGGCCCGCCTGTAGAGCGGGGAGCGGTAGGGCGGGAAGCGGCACGGCGAGGAGGGGGCCGGACAAGGAAGCGGACCGGATGTCCACAACCCGGAGGTTGTCCACAGGCCGCCCCGAATGTCAGCGCCGGCCCGCATGATGAACGCATGACCGAGTACGAGCAGTTGCTGGCACAAGTGGCGGCCAAGGCCCGCGAGACCCGCCCGTGGGGCCGCTCCGTCCTTCCCGGGCCCGTGGCCGCGGCCACACTGGCCCGAGCCGAAGCCGCCCTCGGATGCGAGCTGCCCCCACTGCTCGCCGAGCTCTACCGGCGGACGGCGGATTCGGTCCCGGGTACGGTCTGCTGCCCCTGCTGGACGGTTCGCCGTCCGACGACGAACCCGCCGCCGTGGCCCAGTACCTGGCCAACCGCGAGAACGGCCGCGAGGATCCCGCCTGGCCCTGGCCCGAGAGCGTGCTGCCGATATCCCACTGGGGCTGCGGGATGTACGCGTGTGTGGACCGCCGTTCCCCGCAGGCCACCGTCCTCCTCTTCGAGCCCAACGCGGACGACTCCCACCACGCCTGGTTCGTCGACGCCCCGAGCCTCGCGGACTGGTTGCGCTCCTGGACCGACGGCACGGGCTGGTACGAGGAGGAGAATGAGGGGACGGACCTCACCCTGTGGACGGACTACTCCCACCGTGTGACAGCGGCGCACACGTCCTGAGCGGCTCCGGCCGGCTGCGGGGCAGTGGCCACTGCCGTACTCGTCGTACCCGCCGTACCCGTGGCATCCGACGTACTCGCCGTCTTCGCCCTGCTGGTGGCTGTCCTACCGCCCGGTGGTCCCCCACCCGCGCCACTGCCGTACCCCGTAGGCCGCCGCGCCCACCGCCAGCACCCCCGCGCCGACGGCCACGGAGACCCCGGGCAGTGAGAACGCCAGGACCAGGCACCCGGCCAGTCCGAGAGCAGGCAGTACCCGGGCCGCCGGCCCCGGACGAAGCGTCCAGGCCGACGCGTTGGCCACCGCGTAGTACGCCAGCACCCCGAAGGAGGAGAACCCGATCGCACCCCGCACATCCACCGTCGCGGCCAGGACGGCGACCACCACTCCCACGGCCAGCTCCGCCCGGTGCGGCACCTGGAACCGGGGATGGACGGCGGCCAGGGCGCCCGGCAGATGCCGGTCCCGGGCCATGGCCAGCGTGGTCCGTGAGACGCCCAGGATCAGGGCGAGCAGTGATCCCAGCGCGGCCGCGGCCGCCCCCACCCGTACCACCGGCGTCAGCTCCCCGACCCCGGCCGCCCGCACCGCGTCGGCCAGCGGCGCGCCGGCGTCACCGAGTCCCTCCGCCCCCAGCACCGAAAGGACGGCGATCGCGACAGCCGCGTACACGACCAGCGCGATACCCAGCGCCAGCGGGATCGCGCGCGGGATGGTGCGTGCCGGATCCCGCACCTCCTCACCGAGGGTCGCGATCCGGGCGTAGCCGGCGAAGGCGAAGAACAGCAGGCCGGCCGCCTGGAGCACCCCGCCCACGCCGCCCGACGCCCCGGCGGTCAGGCGCCCGGCATCGGCCTGCCCCGAGGTCAGGGACACGACCACCACGAAAGCGAGGACGGCCAGGACCACGGTCACGATCACCCGGGTCAGCCACGCCGACTTCTGCACACCGCCGTAGTTCACCGCGGTCAGCGCCACGACGGCGGCGACCGCCACGGCGTGGGCCTGCCCCGGCCAGACGTACGCGCCGACGGTGAGCGCCATCGCCGCACAGGAGGCGGTCTTACCGACCACGAACGCCCAGCCCGCGAGGTAACCCCAGAACTCCCCCAGCCGTTCCCGCCCGTAGACGTAGGTGCCACCGGAGGCCGGATACAGGGCGGCGAGGCGGGCCGAGGACGTGGCGTTGCAGTAGGCGACCACGGCGGCGACCGCCAGCCCGAGGAGCAGCCCGGATCCTGCCGCCTGCGCGGCGGGCGCCAGGGCGGCGAAGATCCCGGCCCCCACCATGGAGCCGAGACCGATGATGACGGCGTCGCCCACGCCGAGCGTGCGGCGCAGTTCGGAACCGGAGTGGGTGCTCATGAAGTCGCACCCTACTGATCACGGCAACCGCCACATATCCGGATGTCGTCCTGCATACCAAGACAGCACGAACACCCGGATCGGACGCACCGGCCGGAGCAGGTGAGAGCACGGAGCGAGAGGGCAGGGTTCACGGTATGACGATCATCAGCTGGATCATTCTGGGGCTGTTGGCCGGAGCGATCGCGAAGTTCCTGCTCCCGGGCCGAGACCCGGGCGGCTTCATCGGCACGACCCTGATCGGTGTCGCCGGTGCGTTCATCGGTGGCTGGATATCGGCCCGCTGGCTCGACCACCCGATCACCAGGGACTTCTACGACGGTGCCACCTGGGCCGCCGCGATCGGCGGCTCACTGGTCCTCCTGGTCGCGTACCGCCTCCTGTTCGGCCACTCACGCGACTGACCGCGCTCCGGAGACCCGCCCCACGGGCGAGGAGGGCGGGCGCACCAAGGCGCCCCCGCCCTCCTCACACACGCGGTGCGCGAGACGCACGCGTCGCCCACGGACGTCACCGGCGAGAGCCCACGCCCGCCCTCACCCCACGCCCGTGACCCTTCCGCCTAGCGGTAGTTGATGAACTGCAGGGCGAAGTCGAAGTCCTGTCCCTTGAGCAGGGCGATGACGGCCTGCAGGTCGTCACGGCTCTTGGAGCTGACCCGCAGTTCCTCGCCCTGCACCTGGGCCTTCACACCCTTGGGGCCCTCGTCGCGGATGAGCTTCGCCACCTTCTTCGCGTTCTCCTGGGAGATGCCCTCCTGGATCGACGCGAAGATCTTGTACTCCTTGCCCGAGAGCTGCGGCTCACCGGCGTCCAGGGCCTTCAGCGAGATGCCCCGCTTGATCAGCTTGGACTGGAAGACGTCGAGGACGGCCTTCACCCGGTCCTCGGAGTTCGCCTCCAGGAGGATCTTCTCCCCGGACCACGAGATCGAGGCACCCACGCCCTTGAAGTCGTAGCGCTGCGAGATCTCCTTGGCGGCCTGGTTGAGGGCGTTGTCGACCTCCTGCCGCTCGACCTTCGAGACGATGTCGAAACTGGAGTCGGCCATGTCCTGTGGCTCCTTGTATCAGGGTCCGTATCGGGCCGCGATCGGGCTGCGACCCGGATGCGTACCGGCTACCGGCATACGTGGGCGGCCCTCGGGCCCGGCATCGGTCCCGGGCCGCCATCCGCACAAGCCTAGTCACCCCCCGGGCCTCCGGGCGGCGATCAATCGGGTGGCGAAGCACCCCTGCTCATCAGGTATCGTTTACGTCGTTGCCACGGAGCGCCACCGCAAGGCGGTTCGAGGCGGCAACCTTGGCGGTGTGCCCGAGCGGCCAAAGGGAGCAGACTGTAAATCTGCCGGCTCAGCCTTCCCAGGTTCGAATCCTGGCGCCGCCACAAGGGAAGACCCCCTCTGCACCGCGGGAACGCGGTGCAGAGGGGGTCTTCGGCTTATGGGGTGTGCTGTGGGGCGAGGGGCGGGGGACACTGGCGCCATGTCGTCCCGTCGTAGGCAGTGCCCCGAGTGCCGTCGTGAGATCGCCGTCGTGGCCGGGCGGTACGCACGTCACGATCCGCCCGGCGCCCGGGGGAGCGGGGAACTCACCTCGTGCGCGGGGTCCCGCCGACACGCCGGGCTCGGTGCCGGGCAGCCCGCGCTGGACGGATACGCCGTACCGGAGTTCCCGGGACAGATGCCGCTGTTCTAGCCGCCCCGGGAAGCCTGCCGGCGGCTGAGCGGCTCAGTTGCCGGCGACCGACTTCACCGCCACCGAGACCGGTACGGGCCCGCTGATCAGTTCCAGGGTCAGGCCCGCTGTCGCGGCGTTCTCCACCAGCTCCGCCAGGACGGCGGCCACGTCGTCCCGGGGGATCGGGCCGCGATCGGTGTGCGCCTCCAGCCGGACCAGGCCGGTGCCGGCTTCGTCGGTGAGCATGCCGGGGCGCAGGATCGTCCAGTCGAGGGCGTCCAGGCCGCGCACGTACGCGTCGGCCTCGCCCTTCGCGCGCTGGTACACGTCGAAGACCTCGTCCCCCTCGTGGGCGGGGTCCGCGCCCATGGAGGAGACGACCACGAACCGCCGTACGCCCGCACGGACCGCGGCGTCGGCGAAGAGGACCGCCGCGGCCTTGTCCACCGTCTCCTTGCGTGCCGCGCCGCTGCCCGGACCGGCGCCCGCGGCGAACACCGCGGCGTCCGCGCCCCGGAGTTGCTCGGCGACCTCCTCCACCGACGCCGACTCCAGGTCGAGTACGACCGGTTCGGCACCGAGTTGCCGCAGCGCGTCGGCCTGTTCGGGCTTGCGGATGATGCCCGCCACTTCGTCCCCGCGCGCGGCGAGCAACCGCTCCAGCCGCAGTGCGATCTGACCATGACCACCAGCGATGACAATGCGCATGCCTTCGACCGTACGCCGTGACGATCGCATCCGCCCGCGACGTACCGAACACGGCCTCCTGAGCGCGGCGGGCCGAGCGCGGCGGGCCTACGGCCTACAGCGTCTCACCACGTCCCTGCCGGGGCAGCCCCCGTCCCGGCTCCATGGGAGGTGCCGTCGTCGGACCGCAGTACTCGCGTACCGCGCTCGTGCGGGTCACCACGCGTCCTCGGTGCACCACGATCCGGCTGTACGCCAGTGACAGAGCCGCCGGCAGCCGGTCGCCGCGGACCGCGAGGAGCTCGGCCGGGAAACCCGCCTCCACCCGTACCTCGGGGAGCCCCAGGGCCGCCCGTGCCGAGGTGCTCACCGCGTCGTAGGCGTCCTCGGGGGACAGCCCGTGACGGGAGGCCAGCAGGTACGCCGCCTCCAGCGGGTCGCCTCGGCCGACCGGGTTCGACACGTCCCGCAGGGCACCGCTTCCGGCCACCACCCGGACGCCCGCCGAGCGCAGCAGCCGCACGGGAGCCGTGCCCCGGCGGTCGACGCTGCCGCAGCCGCCCTGCGGCAGGCACACCACGGTCACCCCGGCCGCCGCCAGTTGGTCCGCGGTCCGCGAGGCCGCTTCGGCGGACAGCCGTCCGAGGCCGCCGCACGGGCTGAGCGTCACCCCCGGCCGCAGCCCGCCCGCCATCGCCGCGAGCCGGGCCAGGCGGGCGGGGTCGGCGGTGTCGGTGTGCAGGTCGACGGGGACGCCGTGCTCGGCGGCGACCTCCAGGACCGCCTCCACGTACCCCGTGGGATCGGGGTCGAGGTCCGGACAGCCGCCCACCACCGACGCGCCCATCTTCACCGCGTCCCGCAGCATCGCGAGCCCGTCCGCTCCGGCCGCCCCGGTCAGCACGCGAGGCATCGCCGCCGTCGTCAGCTCGGTCAGCCCGCGCAGCGCGTGTTCGACCTGCAGTACGGCGGTCAGCGCGCCGAGCCCGGTCACGTCGTCCACGCGCACATGTGCCCGCAGCGCCGTCGCCCCGTGCCCGAGCTGGAGCAGTGCGGCCTCCGTCGCCCGGCGCCGGACGTCCTGGGGCTCGTAGGAGACGGGGCCGTCGGCGTCGGCGGAGAGGGCGGTGTCGGCGTGGCTGTGCGGCTCGGCGGGGGCAGGGAGGAGCAGATGGCCGGCGAGATCGACCCGGGTGCCGCCCCCGCGGGCGGCGTCCAGGGCCAGGCTGCCGGCCGTACCGACCGCCTCGATGCGTCCGCCGCCCAGCCGCACGTCCACGGTCCGGCCGTCGGTGAGCCGCGCGCCGCACAGCAGGAGCGGCTCCGGGCCGGTCGGGCCACAGGAGGACGAGGGCGACGAGGGGGGCGGCGGCTGAGGCCGGCTGTCGGGCATCGCGCTCCTGGGGCTCGGACTGCGAGCGGTTGTCGCAGGATCACACAGAGAGAAGATCACGCAGAGTGAGTCGAGCCTAGGGCGGTGGCCCGCCCCTCGCCGGGAGGAGCGCAATAGTCGTACCGGCGTGGTCGGGTGGGGGCTGCTTCGCTCGCGGGAAGGGCGCGCCACAGGATGGGACAGGGGCCGCGAAACGGATTTGGGTGAACGGCGGCGGAGCGTGTAATGTCTTCATCGCTCGCCCCAATAGCTCAGTCGGCAGAGCGTCTCCATGGTAAGGAGAAGGTCAACGGTTCGATTCCGTTTTGGGGCTCTGGTGTGTGAGGTTCCCGTCGCGAGACGGGGCCCGATCGCATCGCAGCGGTGTAGCTCAGTCGGTAGAGCAAGCGGCTCATAATCGCTGTGTCACCGGTTCAAGTCCGGTCACCGCTACATACAGTAGCCGATTGCGGGGTCGGTCCTTCGGTCGGCTACTCTTTTCTGTGTTCAATCGTCTATCCGTTCGTCAAGGAGCACTCACGTGGCTGCCACCGACGTCCGCCCGAAGATCACGCTGGCCTGCGTGGAGTGCAAGGAGCGGAACTACATCACCAAGAAGAACCGGCGTAACAACCCGGACCGACTTGAGATGAAGAAGCACTGCCCGCGTTGCAATGCGCACACCGCGCACCGCGAAACGCGATAAATCAGGCTCGTACGCGAGGCCGTCCCCGTTGTCAGGGGGCGGCCTCGCGTCGTTCTGCTCACCGGCCGACCGTGGCCGTACCCATTCAGGCCGACCAGGGCCGGACCAGACACAGGAGGTACCGCGCGCATGGCGCTCGACCAGTCCTTCGTGGGGCGGAGCTACCCGCCCACCGATCCCTATGAGGTGGGCCGGGAGAAGATCCGCGAGTTCGCCGAAGCAGTGGGCGACGCCAATCCGGCGTACACGGACGCGGAGGCCGCCAAGGCGCTCGGCCACCCCGATGTGATCGCCCCGCCGACCTTTGTGTTCGCGATCACCTTCAAGGCCGCCGGCGAGGTCGTCGCCGATCCCCGGCTCGGTCTGGACTACAGCAGGGTGGTGCACGGCGACCAGAGGTTCGCCTACCGCCGCCCGGTGCGCGCCGGAGACCGGCTCACCGTGACCTCGACCATCGAGGCGGTCAAGTCGATGGCGGGCAACGACATCCTGGACATCCGCGGCGAGGTGCACGACGAGGCCGGCGAGCACGTCGTGACCGCCTGGACCAAGCTGGTGGCCCGTGCCGCCGAGGAGGCGTGAGCAGCATCATGACGGCGAAGATCTCCTACGCCGACGTCGAGGTCGGCACCGAGCTGCCCGCACAGACGTTCCCCGTGACCCGGGCCACCCTCGTCCAGTACGCGGGTGCCTCCGGTGACTTCAACCCCATTCACTGGAACGAGAAGTTCGCCAAGGAGGTCGGCCTGCCCGACGTCATCGGGCACGGCATGTTCACCATGGCCGAGGCGATCCGCGTGGTCACCGACTGGGTGGGCGACCCGGGTGCGGTCGTCGAGTACGGCGTTCGCTTCACCCGGCCGGTCGTCGTCCCCAACGACGAACAGGGTGCCGTCATCGAGGTCAGCGGCAAAGTCGCGGCCAAGCTCGACGAGCACGAGCGCACGGTCCGTGTCGACCTCACGGCGACCAGCGCCGGGCAGAAGGTGCTGGGGATGTCCCGGGCGGTCGTACGACTCGCCTGACCCGCAGGTCTCCGAGCCCCGCAGATCCCGGGTCCCACCGGTTCCTGAGTCCCGCAGGCCCTCGAGCAAGGGGCGTTCTCCACGGAGGACGCCCCTTGTGTCGTCCTGGGTGCGCGGCACCACGGAGCCCGCCGTTCCGGTTCCTTCCGCCGAGTCTCACCTCTTGACGTAGTTAGTGAGTGAGTACTAACTTCGCTGCATGGTCAGGATGAGTGCGGAGGAGCGGCGCGAGAGCATCGTCCGCGCGGCGAGCGCCGAGTTCGCCCGCGGCGGCTACCACGGCACGTCGACCGAGGCGATCGCCCGGCGGGTCGGCGTCTCGCAGCCGTATCTCTTCCGGCTCTTCCCGGGCAAGAAGGCCATCTTCCTGGCCGCGGCGGAGCGCTGCGTGGCGGACACCATCCGCATGTTCACGGAGGCGTCCGAGGGGCTGGAGGGCGAGGCGGCCCTGCACGCCATGGCGAGCGCCTACACGCGGACCATCGCGGAACGCCCCGAGCTGCTGATGATGCAGATGCAGATGTACCTCGCGGTGGCGGCCGCCGAGCAGGAGGGCGACCACGAGTTCGGCGAGACGGTCCGTGCCGGTTGGCTGCGGCTGTGGGACGTCGTCCACCTCGCGCTGGGAGCCGACGTCGGCGAGACGACGGATTTCATGGCGCACGGCATGCTCATCAACTGTCTGGCCGCCATGGGGTTCCCGGCCGGGCACCGGGTCTGGGAAGGGCTCGATCCGTCGGCGCTGCTCAGGGACGCGCCGGAGGGATAGCGGAGGGGGGAGGGGCGGGAGGCCGGCGCCGCCTTTTCATGAGCACGAAAGTTAGTCATCAATAACTAACAAGATCATCCCCTGGGGGCGATGACACAGATGACACGACAGACCACCGCACGCGACGGGACGGCCGTCTGGGCCCTCGTCATCACCAGCGTCGCCGGCTTCATGGCGGCCCTCGACAACCTCGTCGTCACCACCGCCCTGCCCTCCATCCGCGAGGACCTGGGCGGCGCCCTGCACGACCTGGAATGGACCGTGAGCGCCTACACGCTCACCTTCGCCGTCCTGCTGATGTTCGGTGCGGCCCTCGGCGACCGCTTCGGCCGCCGCCGGCTCTTCATCGCCGGAATCACCGTCTTCACCGCGGCCTCCGCCGCAGCGGCCATGGCACCCGGCATCGACTCCCTGATCGCCGCCCGCGCGGTGCAGGGCGCCGGCGCCGCGGTCATGATGCCCCTCACCCTCACCCTGCTCACGGCGGCCGTGCCCGAAGCCCGGCGCGGCACGGCGTACGGCATCTGGGGTGCCGTGCACGGCCTCGCCGTGGCCTCGGGGCCACTGGTCGGCGGCAGCCTCACCGAGCACATCTCCTGGCAGTGGATCTTCTGGCTGAACGTCCCGCTCGGCCTGGCCCTCATCCCGCTGGCCCGCCTGCGCCTCGCCGAGTCCCACGGCACCGGAGCCCCGCTCGACCTGCCCGGCACCCTGCTCGCCGGTGGCGGCCTCTTCGGCATCGTCTACGGCCTGGTCCGCGGGCCCGTCGACGGCTGGACCGGCACCGTCGTCCTGACCGGCCTGTTCACCGGGACGGCACTGCTCGTCGGCTTCGTCCACCACGGCGTCCGGGCCAAGAACCCCATGCTGCCGATGCGGCTGTTCCGCTCCCGCGCCTTCTCCGGCATCAACGCGGCGAGCCTGCTGATGTTCCTCGGCATGTTCGGCTCGATCTTCCTGCTCAGCCAGTACATGCAGGGCGTACTCGGCTACTCGCCCACCGAGGCGGGCCTGCGGATGCTGCCCTGGACCGGCATGCCGATGCTCGTCGCCCCGATCGCCGGCCTCCTCTCCGACCGCGTCGGCGGCCGTCCGGTCGTCGCCACGGGCCTGTTCCTGCAGGCGCTCGGCCTCGCCCACCTCGCGGTGGTGGCGACGGCCGACGCCTCCTATGCCGCCCAGCTGCCCGCCCTGGTCGTCAGCGGCATCGGCATGGCGCTGTACTTCGCCCCGGCCGCCAACCTGATGATGTCCAGCGTCCGCCCGAAGGAACAGGGCATCGCCTCCGGAGCCCACAACGCCCTGCGCGAGGTGGGCGGCGTACTCGGCATCGCGATCATGGCGTCGATCTTCGCGGGCCGGGGCGGCTACGAGTCCGGCCAGGCCTTCGTCGACGGCATGCGGCCGGCGCTGGTCACCGGCGCCGCGGCAGTCGCCCTCGCGGGCATCGCGACCCTGTTCATACCGGGCCGCAGGCCCGCCGCCCCCCGCCCGCCCTCGGCCGCTCCGACGCCGGAGACGGCGCTGGAAACGGCCTCCTGAACACCCCGAAGCGCCACGCACCCGCGCACCCGCGCCCACTCCCACCACGGAAGGACCCGGCCATGCCCACCCTCCCCTGGACCGTCCCGAACACCCCGCCGCCCCACATCGACGTGCACGTCTTCGCCTCCCGCTTCGAGACCCGCACCCTCTGGGGAGCCCTGCGCTTCCTCCTCAGGACGCCCGGAGTGTGGCGGCAGGTCAGCAGGGCTCCCGGCGCGTACGGAGCCGCCTTGAAGGCGGAGCCGCTGCGCCGGACCTTCTGGACCCTGTCCGCCTGGGAGTCCGAGAAGGCCCTCGGCGAGTTCGCCCGTACCGGCCCGCACGGGCCGACCGCCCGAGGGCTCGCCGCACAGATGCGCGGCGCCGAGTTCGCCGGCTGGACCGCGAAGAGCGAGGACCTCCCCGTCGACTGGACCGAGGTGCGGCGCCGCCTCTCCTGAAGACACGCGAAGGCACGCGTGTGAAGGCACGCGCGTGCCCACCGCCCCCGCCGGCCCGTTCCGGCGGGGGCCTTAGTCTTGAGCCCGTGCAGGAACTCCACGACGCCCCCCTCGCCCCGCTGACCACGTTCCGCCTGGGCGGACCCGCGACCAGGCTGGTCACCGCGACGACCGACGACGAGGTGATCGCCGTCGTCCGCCAGGCCGACGCCGACGGCACGCCCCTGCTGCTCATCGGCGGCGGCTCGAACCTGGTCGTCGGCGACAAGGGCTTCGACGGCACCGCGCTCGTCGTCGCCACCCAGGGCGTCACCCTCGACGGCACCCGCCTGGAACTGGCGGCGGGTGAGGTGTGGACCGACGCCGTCGCCCGCACCGTGGAGGCCGGACTGGCCGGCATCGAATGCCTGGCCGGCATCCCCGGCTCGGCGGGCGCGACCCCGATCCAGAACGTCGGCGCGTACGGCCAGGAAGTCTCCTCCACGATCACCGAGGTGGTCGCCTACGACCGCACCACCGGTGAGACGGTCACCCTGGCCAACGAGGAGTGCGCCTTCTCCTACCGCCACAGCCGCTTCAAGGCCCACCCCGAGCGCTACGTCGTCCTGCGGGTCCGCTTCGACCTGGAGGACGCCGGCGGCCTCTCCGGTCCCGTGAAGTACGCCGAGACGGCCCGCGCCCTCGGCGTGGAACAGGGCGACCGCGTCCCCCTGGCCGCGGCCCGCGAGACGGTGCTGGGGCTCCGCGCGGGCAAGGGCATGGTCCTGGACCCCGCGGACCACGACACCTGGTCGGCCGGCTCCTTCTTCACCAACCCCATCCTGACCACGGCGGAGTTCACGGCCTTCCGGACCCGGGCGCGGCAGCTCCTCGGCCCCGGCACGGAGCCCCCCGCGTACCCCGCGGGCGAGGGCCGCACCAAGACCTCCGCCGCCTGGCTGATCGACAAGGCCGGCTTCACCAAGGGCTACGGCGACGGCCCGGCCCGCATCTCCACCAAGCACACCCTCGCCCTCACCAACCGCGGCCACGCGACCACCGAGGACCTCCTGACCCTCGCCCGCGAGGTCGTGGCCGGCGTCCACCGGACCTTCGGCATCACCCTCACCAACGAGCCGGTGACCGTGGGCGTCACCCTCTGACCGCCGGCCCCCTCAGCCAGGGCCCCTCCGCCGCGCCCTCATGTCCCCGGCCCCACCAGCCACGCGTCGATCCCCGCCAGCAGCTCAGCCTTGACGTCCTCCGGTGCCACTGACCCCCGCACCGACTGCCGCGCCAGCTCCGCCAGCTCCGCGTCCGTGAACCCGTGGTACCGGCGCGCGATCTCGTACTGCGCCGCCAGCCGCGAGCCGAACAGCAACGGATCGTCCGCCCCCAGCGCGAGCGGCACGCCCGCCTCGAACAGCCGCCGCAACGGCACGTCCCCCGGCTTCTCGTACACCCCCAGCGCCACATTCGACGCCGGGCACACCTCGCACGTCACCTGCCGGTCCGCGAGCCGCTGCAGCAGCCGAGGGTCCTCCGCCGCCCGCACCCCGTGCCCGATCCGGTCGGCCTCCAGGTCGTCCAGGCAGTCGCGCACGGACGCGGGTCCGGTCAGCTCACCCCCGTGCGGCGCCGACAGCAGCCCGCCGTCGCGCGCGATGGCGAACGCCCGGTCGAAGTCCCGGGCCATTCCGCGCCGCTCGTCGTTGGACAGGCCGAACCCGACGACCCCCCGGTCGGCGTACCGCACCGCCAGCCGGGCCAGCGTGCGCGCGTCCAGGTGGTGCTTCATCCGGTTCGCGGCGACCAGCACCCTGATCCCGAGCCCGGTGTCCCGCCGCGCCACGTCCACCGCGTCCAGGATGATCTCCAGCGCCGGAATCAGCCCGCCCAGCCGCGGTGCGTACGACGTGGGGTCCACCTGGATCTCCAGCCAGCCCGAGCCGTCCTTCAGGTCCTCCTCCGCCGCCTCCAGCACCAGCCGGTAGATGTCCTCCGGCTCCCTCAGGCAGGAGCGGGCGGCGTCGTACAGCCGCTGGAACCGGAACCAGCCCCGCTCGTCCGTGGCCCGCAGACTCGGTGGTTCCCCGCTGGTCAGCGCCTCGGTCAGCGTCTCGGGGAGGCGCACGCCGTACTTGTCGGCCAGCTCCAGCACGGTGGCGGGCCGCATCGACCCGGTGAAGTGCAGGTGCAGGTGGGCTTTCGGCAGCAGGGAGACATCACGTACACGTTCCATTCCAGGATGGTGCCGCACGTCCCGGCAGCCCCGGTAGCGCTTTCCCTGAACGTGGTCTTGCTCGCACACGAGCCCTAGTGAACGGAAGCGGGCCGCCTCCCGCGAGGGGAGGCGGCCCGCCGGGGCAACCGCGGTGGGTGGGTTCAGTCCCGTGCCTCCGCCAGCAGCTTCTGGATCCGGCTCACGCCCTCCACCAGGTCCTCGTCGCCCAGCGCGTAGGACAACCGCAGGTACCCCGGGGTGCCGAAGGCCTCACCGGGTACGACCGCGACCTCGACCTCCTCCAGGATGAGCGCGGCCAGTTCGACGGAGTTCTGCGGCCGCTTGCCCCGGATCTCCTTGCCGATCAGGGCCTTCACCGACGGGTAGGCGTAGAACGCGCCCTCGGGCTCCGGGCAGACCACGCCGTCGATCTCGTTGAGCATCCGCACGATGGTCCGGCGCCGGCGGTCGAAGGCCTCACGCATCGTGGCGACCGCGTCCAGGGAGCCGGAGACCGCGGCCAGCGCCGCCACCTGGGCGACGTTGGACACGTTCGACGTGGCGTGGGACTGGAGGTTGGTCGCCGCCTTCACGACGTCCTTCGGGCCGATGATCCAGCCGACCCGCCAGCCGGTCATCGCGTACGTCTTGGCGACGCCGTTGACCACGATGCACTTGTCCCGCAGCTCGGGCAGGACGGCGGGCAGCGAGGTGAAGACGGCGTCGCCGTAGACCAGGTGCTCGTAGATCTCGTCGGTCAGCACCCACAGCCCGTGCTCGACCGCCCAGCGGCCGATCGCCTCGGCGTCCTCGGCGCTGTAGACCGCGCCGGTGGGGTTGGAGGGGGAGACGAACAGGACGACCTTGGTCCTCTCCGTCCGCGCGGCCTCCAGCTGCTCCACGCTGACCCGGTAGCCGGTCGTCTCGTCGGCGACGACCTCGACCGGGACACCGCCGGCCAGCCGGATCGACTCCGGGTACGTCGTCCAGTACGGCGCCGGGACGATGACCTCGTCCCCCGGGTCGAGGATCGCGGCGAAGGCCTCGTAGATGGCCTGCTTGCCGCCGTTGGTGACGAGGACCTGCGCGGGGTCCACCTCGTAGCCGGAGTCGCGCAGCGTCTTCGCGGCGATCGCGGCCTTCAGCTCGGGCAGTCCGCCGGCCGGCGTGTACCGGTGGTACTTCGGGTTCCTGCACGCCTCGATCGCGGCGTCGACGATGTAGTCCGGAGTCGGGAAGTCGGGTTCACCGGCGCCGAAGCCGATCACCGGACGCCCGGCGGCCTTGAGGGCTTTGGCCTTGGCGTCCACGGCGAGGGTGGCGGACTCGGAGATCGCACCGACGCGGGCGGAGACCCGGCGCTCGGTGGGAGGGGTTGCAGCGCTCATGGACCCATCGTTCCAGACCGGAAACCCACCCGGCACGGGGGTTTCACGGACTGAACAGGTACCGGTAAACCGCTGAACACCAGTCCGTATCCGTTCTTCCGGAGCCCCGCGGCCTGGACGATCTTGCATCGGAAGACCCGTCACGGGCGCTTTCTGTTCGACGCCCGGCGCCGGAACACGTACACTCACACCTCGTTGGCCTTCTCCGGCCGCGCTCGCCGGGTGCACACCAAGCATCCGTGTGAATGCGGTACGTTGGGGGACACACAAAGGGTCGTAGCTCAATTGGTAGAGCACTGGTCTCCAAAACCAGCGGTTGGGGGTTCGAGTCCCTCCGGCCCTGCTGCACACACCTCAGCCAGGATGTGTACGCATGTACGTACAGCAATGCATCGCCGTGCGGCTCATACCGGGCGCGGCACGGCCACGACCCGGAATCAGGTGAGGACGAGTGACGGACGCCGTGGGCTCCATCGACATGCCTGATGCCGAGGACGATACGCCGGACGCCAGGAAGAAGAACCGCAGGGGCGGCAAGCGGGCCAAGAAGGGCCCACTGAAGCGTCTCGCGCTCTTCTACCGGCAGATTGTGGCGGAGCTTCGTAAGGTCGTCTGGCCGACCCGTAGCCAGTTGTCGTCGTACACCACCGCAGTGATCATCTTCGTGGTCTTCATGATCGGCCTGGTCACTTTGTTCGACTACGGTTTCGGTCACGCCGCCAAGTACGTCTTCGGCTGAGCCGCCAGCGAAGAGCGCCGAGGTACCCGGCGCTCATTTTCGCGTGTTCCACCCCTATGTATCCAGGAAGAAGCAGCCACCGTGTCTGACCCGAACGTGAACGACGCCGTTGAGCCTCGCGGCGAAGGGGCCGAGTCCGTCGAGGACGAGCTCGACGCCGTCGAGGACGCGGACAGCGAGGTCTCCGGGACCTCCGCCGAGGTCGAGGCTGCCGACGCCGCCGCGGACGAGACCGAGGAAGCCGACGCCGCCGGGGAGACCGACGGAACCGAGGAAGCCGCCGGGGAGGTCGAGGACGTCCGTGACCCGGTGGAGAAGCTCCGCGAGGAACTGCGGGCACTGCCCGGCGAGTGGTACGTCATCCACACCTACGCGGGCTACGAGAAGCGCGTGAAGGCCAACCTGGAGCAGCGGGCCGTCTCGCTCAACGTCGAGGACCTCGTCTATCAGGCCGAGGTGCCCGAGGAAGAGATCGTCCAGATCAAGAACGGCGAGCGTAAGACGGTCAAGCAGAACAAGCTGCCCGGCTACGTCCTGGTCCGCATGGACCTCACCGACCAGTCCTGGGGCGCGGTGCGTCACACGCCGGGTGTCACGGGCTTCGTCGGTGACGCCTTCAACCCGTACCCGTTGACCCTGGACGAGATCGTCAAGATGCTGGCCCCGGAGGCCGAGGAGAAGGCCGCCCGTGAGGCCGCCGAGGCCGAGGGCAAGCCGGTTCCGCAGCGCAAGGTCGAGGTCCAGGTGCTGGACTTCGAGGTCGGCGACTCGGTCACCGTCACCGACGGTCCGTTCGCCACGCTCCAGGCGACCATCAACGAGATCAACCCGGACTCCAAGAAGGTCAAGGGCCTGGTGGAGATCTTCGGCCGCGAGACGCCGGTCGAGCTCTCCTTCGACCAGATCCAGAAGAACTGACCCACCCCGAACCGCCGGCTCTGCCGGCTCCGCTGGGCAGAGTCCAGGACAACCGCTTCCGCGCAGGTCAGGCGAACGCTCAGGCGCCCGCCTGACCTGCGCGGTTTTTGGCCGCACATCCATACCCGCTATCGTTGTGCGGTATGCCTGCGTCCGGGCTGGTCCCGTCGCGCAGGCAGGACCCGAATGGAAAGGACCCGGAGAGCCATGCCTCCCAAGAAGAAGAAGGTCACGGGGCTCATCAAGCTCCAGATCCAGGCCGGTGCCGCCAACCCGGCTCCGCCGGTCGGCCCCGCGCTGGGTCAGCACGGCGTCAACATCATGGAGTTCTGCAAGGCCTACAACGCCGCGACCGAGTCGCAGCGTGGCTGGGTCATCCCGGTGGAGATCACGGTCTACGAGGACCGTTCCTTCACCTTCATCACCAAGACTCCGCCGGCCGCCAAGATGATCCTCAAGGCCGCGGGTGTGGACAAGGGCTCCGGCGAGCCGCACCTGACCAAGGTCGCGAAGATCACGCGTGACCAGGTCCGCGAGATCGCCACCACCAAGCTGCCCGACCTCAACGCCAACGACCTGGACGCCGCCGAGAAGATCATCGCCGGCACCGCCCGTTCCATGGGCGTCACGGTCGAGGGCTGATCTCCACCCCCGTAAGCCAGGCAGAAGTGTGGAAGGGCCCGCTCGGCCCGGACCACGACTCCTAAGAACCCACAGGAGCTTTAAGTGAGCAAGCGCAGCAAGTCTCTCCGCGCTGCGGACGCCAAGATCGACCGGGAGAAGCTGTACGCCCCGCTCGAGGCCGTCCGTCTCGCCAAGGAGACCTCCACGTCCAAGTTCGACGGCACCGTCGAGGTCGCCTTCCGTCTGGGTGTCGACCCGCGTAAGGCCGACCAGATGGTCCGTGGCACCGTGAACCTCCCGCACGGCACCGGCAAGACCGCCCGGGTCCTGGTCTTCGCGACCGGCGACCGTGCCGAGGCCGCGCGTGCCGCGGGCGCCGACATCGTCGGCGCCGACGAACTGATCGACGAGGTGTCGAAGGGCCGTCTGGACTTCGACGCCGTCGTCGCCACCCCGGACCTCATGGGCAAGGTCGGCCGCCTCGGCCGCGTGCTCGGTCCCCGTGGTCTCATGCCGAACCCCAAGACCGGCACCGTGACCCCGGACGTCACCAAGGCCGTCACCGAGATCAAGGGTGGCAAGATCGAGTTCCGCGTCGACAAGCACTCGAACCTGCACTTCATCATCGGCAAGACGTCCTTCGACGAGACCAAGCTGGTGGAGAACTACGGCGCCGCGCTGGACGAGATCCTCCGTCTGAAGCCGTCCGCCGCGAAGGGCCGCTACATCAAGAAGGCCGGGATGACCACCACGATGGGTCCCGGCATTCCGCTCGACCCGAACCGCACCCGCAACCTCCTCGTCGAGGAGGACCCGGCGGCGGTCTGAGCCTGACGGCTCGTCCCGATCGGTCACGGGCCCCGTGTCCGCAGCGTCCCTGCTGCGGGTGCGGGGCCCGTTCCGGTTCCGGTAGGTGTGCCGGGTGGTCTGCGCTACGGTGCGGCCACGGGGTTCGCACGGGAGAGAGTGGGGGCGCGCAGGGGTGGGACCGGGACCGATGACGATCACGACCGTGCGCCGTACGGGACTCGTGCTCGCGGCGACGGTCGCGCTCACGGCGCTGACCACGCTGACCGTGATCTCCGCCTGCACCTCCTCGGCCGTCCTCGGCCCTTCCGGCTCGGCCGGCCCTTCCGGCGATCGTGGTGCCGACACCGACACCGACACCGACACCGGCGCCGGACAGCGGGACGAGGCGTCCCGCCTGCGGTCCGTCACGGCGCTGCGGTCCGCCGAACGCTCCACCGCCGGCGCCGGGTCCGCCCGCGTCGAGTCCACCACGGCCATGGGCTCGCTGATGTCCATGACGGCCGACGGCACCCTCGCCTGGGGTGACGGCCTCGTCGGCACCCTGACCATCACGTACACGGACGGCGCGGTGGCCGACGCCATGCGCCGCCTCGGCAGCACGTCGATGGAGGCCCGCTATCTGCCCGACGCCTACTACGCGCGCGTGGGCGACACGTTCGCCGCGCGGACGGGCGGCGGGCCCTGGATCCGGTACGGCCACGACGACCTCGAGGACGTCGCAGGCGGCGGAGCCGCCGGTCTCGGGGACCAGATCCGCGGCTTCACCCCCCAGCAGTGCGTGAAGCTGCTGCTGGCCTCCGGCGACGTGCGGAGGGTCGGTGAGGAACGGGTACGGGGCACACCCGCCACGCGCTACTCGGGCACGGTGGAGCCGGCCCGCCTGAAGACCCGGAACCCGGGCCCCGGGACGGGACGCTCGGCCGAACTGGCGGATCTGACGCAGCAGTTGATCAGGGCCGGGGTCACCACCCAGACGGTGGACGTCTGGGTCGACGACCGGGACCTGCTGGTCAAGAAGGTGGAACGGGCGAAGACGGCGACGGGCCGGCTCACCCAGACCGCGTACTACGCCGACTACGGCGTGAAGGTGACGACCGAGGCTCCCCCCGCCGCCGACACCCAGGACGCCACGGACGTCCTGGACGGCCCTCGCGCCGCCCCCTGAGCCCGCCCGCCCGCCGCATCCCCGGGCCCTACGGGAGCCTCCGGCAGAACTCGAAGGCCGCTGTCAGAGGTGTGGGATAGGGTCAAAACCCTTGCTGTGTACAAGCTATGTGTTCCCTGGGGGGAACCGAGGACCTGGGGGATTCGATGAGAAATTCCGTACCTGCTGCCGGACTCACCGCACTCGTTCTTGCGGCCGGCGCGGTCGGCTGTTCCGGTGGCTCCGAGGAGTCGCCCGAGATGACGCCGGCGGCGGCCGTGGCCAAGGCGGCGAAGAACAGCGAGGACATCACGTCCTTCCGGTACACGATGACCGGTCAGGTCCCGGCACAGGGCAAGATCGAGGCCGAGGCGTCGATGCGGGTCAAGCCCGATGTCGCCATGAGCATGCAGATGACGGCGCCCGACGCGGGCACCCAGGGCAAGGTGGAGATCCGGCTCGTCGACAAGGCCATGTACATCGGCGGCGGCGCCGAGATGGCCAAGGAGATGGACGGCAAGAGCTGGATGAAGTTCGACATGGCCGAACTCGGCGCCGACGCGGAGCTGAACGAGCTCGGCACCCCCGGCCAGGCCGAGCAGAACCCGGCCGCCGAGTCGACCTTCCTCACCGGCGCCAAGGACGTGAAGAAGGTCGGCACCGAGAAGATCGACGGGGTCGAGACCACCCACTACTCGGGCACCATCACCCTCGACGACCTGCGCGACTCGCTCAAGAAGAAGGACGCCAAGGCCGCCGAGACCGGCGAGAAGAGCATCGAGCAGTACGAGAAGATGGGCGTCGAGTCGCTCACGATGGACATGTGGGTCGACGGTGAGGACCACACCAAGCAGTTCCGGATGCGCGGCGACGCCACCCAGGGCCCGCTGGACATGACCATCAAGTTCCTCGACGTCAACAAGCCGGTGACGGTCGAGGCCCCGCCGGCCGAGGAGACCGCCGACCTGGCCGAGATGATGAAGGAAGCGGAGCAGGGCTGACCGGCCCGGACCGGACCGGCGAACCGGCCCCGGGGAACGGATTTGCCTCGCGGCGATCCGTTCCCGTACTCTCCTGAAGAAGCCAAAGACCGCTGGTTGTTGCCGCGCCCTCGTCAGGGAGTGCGGTGGCCGAAGGATCCGCTGAACTGCGGACGGCCCGCGCAGGTGACAGTGGAAGAGTTCCCGGAATTCGCTGCCGCGAGGATGCGAATCACCGGTTGAGCCTCGCCCCGTGCGCCTGCGCCCGGGGCGTTTCGTTTTCCCAGTCCTCCTTCGGGTCCGCGCGGTCCGAATCACCCGGAAGGAGGCCGAGACTCTATGGCGAGGCCCGACAAGGCTGCTGCGGTTGCCGAGCTGACGGACAAGTTCCGCAGCTCCAACGCCGCCGTGCTGACCGAGTACCGCGGTCTCACCGTGGCGCAGCTCAAGACGCTGCGTCGTTCGCTCGGTGAGAACGCCCAGTACGCCGTGGTGAAGAACACGCTGACCAAGATTGCGGCCGACGAGGCCGGGATCACGCTGGACGACCAGCTCTTCGCTGGTCCGACGGCGGTCGCCTTCGTCACCGGTGACCCGGTGGAGTCGGCGAAGGGTCTCCGTGACTTCGCCAAGGACAACCCGAATCTCGTCATCAAGGGCGGTGTCCTTGACGGCAAGGCGCTGTCCGCCGACGAGATCAAGAAGCTTGCGGACCTCGAGTCCCGCGAGGTTCTGCTCTCCAAGCTGGCCGGTGCCTTCAAGGGCAAGCAGTCCCAGGCTGCTCAGCTCTTCCAGGCGCTGCCGTCGAAGCTCGTCCGCACCGTGGACGCGCTCCGTGCCAAGCAGGACGAGCAGGGCGGTGCCGAGTAATTCGGCTCGCTTTCCGATCCTCACCGCATGAGGTGAGGGTCGACGCGGGCCCGACGTCTACGCAGTAATGCCGTAAGGCACACGCCCGCCTCACCCAGTACATCCGGCATCTGCCGATTTAGCGGAAGGACCGCCATCATGGCGAAGCTCACCCAGGACGAGCTGCTGGCCCAGTTCGAGGGCATGACCCTCATCGAGCTCTCCGAGTTCGTGAAGGCCTTCGAGGAGAAGTTCGACGTCACCGCCGCCGCCGCGGTCGCCGTCGCCGGCCCGGCCGGCCCGGCCGCCCCGGTCGAGCAGGCCGAGGAGAAGGACGAGTTCGACGTCATCCTCACCGGTGCCGGCGACAAGAAGATCCAGGTCATCAAGGTCGTGCGCGAGCTGACCTCCCTCGGCCTGAAGGAGGCCAAGGACCTGGTCGACGGCGCCCCGAAGCCCGTCGTCGAGAAGGTCAACAAGGAAGCCGCCGACAAGGCCAAGGAGGCCCTCGAGGGCGCCGGCGCCTCCGTCGAGGTCAAGTAAGACCTTCCGGGTCCGACAGGACTCCTGCGGCCCGGCTGAGCCGGTTCCGCACCGCGTCCAGCGGGACGTGTAACGCGCAAGCGCCGAGGAGCGATCATCCAACCGGGTGGTCGCTCCTCGGTGTGTCCGGGGCCCGGCGGCGGCTGCCTTGCCCCCGGGACGGCGGGGGGT